>JBDHSO010000036.1:0-26259 GCA_039808125.1 Rhodobacter sp.
CTCTATCGCCAGCGACATAAGATCGAGAACTTGTTCGCACGGCTCAAAGACTGGCGACGAATCCACACCAGATATGATCGATGCGCTCATGCTTTCCTGTCAGAAATCGCATTCGCAGTAGTCTTCATCTTCTGGATCAATGAGTCCTGAGCCTAGCAAGCATCGGAGCCGCCGGTCAACGTCATAGGCGTAGAGCCCGGGCGCGATGGTATTGTCGGTCACATTGGGGTTGACCAGGAGCGGCAGGAGGCCGCCCATTCCGAAGGCGCCGGTCTTCAGCAGCCGCCCGGCCGTGGTGTCGGTCTGCGACTGCTGCACGGCGGTGCCGGTCACGAGGGCCAGCTGGTTCGCACCCTTGCGGCGCAACCCGCTGTCTTTGTCTGTGACCTGCCACTGATCTTTCATCCAGCCGTGACCGGAACCCTTTGACCATTTAAGCTCGCACGTAACAGCCATCGCTGTGCGGGAGGTTCAGTACGAAGAAGTGCGCTTTCTGCTCAACACCGCCGATCCGGACCAACGCCTCGTCGAAGTCGGCCTGAGCGTGGCCCGGCGGATGCGACAGCGGCGCGAACACTTCCTGGCACCGCCTCTCACGTTCCCGGATGTAATCCATGATGATCGTGTAGCCCCCGGTGAAGCCGCATTCCTCGCGGAGCCGGTCAAACACCCGCTTCGCCGTATGCCGTTGCTTGCGCGGCATGGTCAGGTCCGCCTCCAGCCAGCCCTCGATGATCGGGATGAACGGATCGAGCTTCGGGCGCCGGACCTCGACCGTTCGACGGTAGCCGGGCGGAACCGAAAACGACATCATCTTCCGAACCGTGTCCCGCGACACATCGAACACCCGTGCCGCTTCCCGCTGGCACATGCCCTCCGCACATCCGTCACGGCATGGATTCAGGTGGTCGGACCACCACGCGTTCGGCCTGCCGCTTGAACCGATGGCGCGGGCAGGCCTCACCCCGATGACCTGAGTTTTTCGCCCCTTTTCCTGCCATGCGCCGGCCGGTGCGCGCGCACGGCGGTACTGTCGATGCTCAGATCGCCGGGCAGTTCGGCGCGCGCTGCAAGCGTGGCAAAGATCCGCGTCCATAACCCGCGATAGCTCCGGCGGTTGAACCGGTTGCAGACCGTCTTCGCCGGACCACAGACCGTTGGGCAATCCTGCCAGCGACATCTCGCCCACAGAACATGAATGATGCCGCTGATGACCCGGCGATCATCCACGCGCCGGGCACCCAACTGGTTCTTCGGCAAAAGCGGCTTGATGACAGCCCGGGTATGATCCGACAGCCAAAACCCTGAAGACACCGATCTTGTCCCACCGCGCTTTCGCGAAGTGAATCAGACAGGAAAAACAACACCAAGTGTTTGACCAGATTTGAAGCCTGGGCTCCAGACGCAAAACTATATGAGGACCGGCGAGCAGCGCAGACGGGTCTACTGGATCACGAATTCCGCATGCAACGCACCGGCGGCATTGATGCTTTTCAGAATGTCGATCATGTCATGCGGCGCCACGCCCAAGGCATTCAACCCGGCCACGACCTCCGACAGGCTGGTGCCGGCAGGCAGTTCGGCAAGGCCGGTTCCATCCTTTGAAATCGCAGCCGTGCTGCGCGGGACGATGACGGTCTCCCCTTCAGAGAACGGGTTGGGCTGTACGACCATCGGCGCCTCCTCGACCTTCAGCGTCAGGTTTCCCTGCGCGACGGCAACGCGGCCGATGCGGACATCCGCCCCCATCACGATGGTGCCGGATCGCTGGTCGACCACGACGCGGGCCCGGCTTTCCGCATTGATCTCGATGCCTTCGATCCGCGCAATGGCATGGGCCGGCGAGCCCTGACCCGTCAGGTCGAGCACCACGGTTCCGGAATCGATCATGGTTGCCGTGCGCCGGCCGAGCTCACCGTTCACGGCACGTTCGATGCGGGCGGCAGTGGTGAAATCCGGGGTCTTCAATGCCAGCCTCAGGGTGGAGACCTGGCTGAAATCGAACGGCACCTCCCGCTCGACCCGGGCGCCCGAAGGAATGGTACCGGCCGTCGGAACACCCTGTACCACGCGGGCCGCCCGGCCCTCGGCCGCGACGCCGCCGGCGATGATCGTCCCTTGGGCCACGGCATAGATCAGCCCGTCGGCCCCGTTCAGCGGCGTCATGACCAATGTGCCGCCCAGCAGGCTTTTTGCATCGCCGATAGCCGAAACCGTGACATCGATCCTGGTTCCCGCCCGTGCGAAGGGTGGCAGGGAAGCGGTCACGAAAACGGCGGCGACATTCTTTGGCCGAAAGTCCTCACCCGTGACATTCGCACCCAGCCGTTCCAGAAGGTTGGCCATGATCTCTTCGGTGAAAGGCGCGTTGCGCAGCCCGTCTCCGGTGCCGTTCAAGCCGACGATAAGGCCGTAGCCGACCAGATCGTTGCCGCGCACGCCGTCGATCTCCACCAGATCCTTCAGGCGGACGGCCTCGGCCGCGGCGGGAAGGGTGTGAAACAGGGCGAAAACGATCAGGATCGCACGCAGGATCACCGCAGATACTCCGTCAGCGACAGCGCCGAAAGCCGGCTCGTCAATGTGTAGAACGCATCGAGCCGGGTCTGGAGATCCTGCAGCCGCACCGCGGTTTCATAGGGATCAGCCTCGACCAGGGTGAGGCGCGCGATGCCGAGCGCTGTCTTCTCGGCGGCGTTTCGGCTGGTTGCATCGGCGACCCTGGCCTGGACCACGCCGATTTCGGATTGCAGCTCCGCCCGCGCGCCGGACGACGATATCAGCGCCTCCCCGGCGCGTCGTGCCAGATCGATCCGGGCATCGGGGTCCGCCGACAGAAGACCGCGGTCGAGAAGTGCCACCGCGGCCAGCGCGGCCAGCGTTCCCGACAGCGCCGGATCAAGCGCCGTTACGGCGAATTGTGCCGTCTCGCCCTCAGCCACCGGGCTGGCCGAACGTGGCGCACCGCCCTGATATTGTTCGCCATAGCCCGCCGCATCATTGAACCAGTCGGCAATCGCCGTCATCACCGCTTCGGCCCCGGTCGCGCCGGAAACGACAGCGGCAAGCCGGTCCAGCAGAATGTCCGCATCGGGCAGCGGCAAGGCATCAACCTCTACCCCGCCAAAGATGCTGCGGCCGGAAGCATGAGCATTGATTGCATTCACGGCCACGGTAAAGGCCTGCGCCCCCGAGGAGATCGTCAGCGAGACGGCCTGACCGCCGGTTGCGCCAGTGCTTTGCAGAAGCCGGCTGGCCAGTTCATCGGACTGATCGGAGATCGTGGTGATCGCGGCCTGCGCTGCATCGGCCAGAAGGCCGGTCTCGGTGGTTACTGCGACATAGGCCGAGATCCGGGCAAGCGAATGGTCGATCCCGGCCAGCGCCGAAAAATCCCCCCGCATCGCCGCCGCGGTGTCGGACGCCACGCCCGTGGTCAGTTCCAGCGCGGCGCGATCGATACCGCTGCGCAGGGCGGTGCCCTGACGCATCATGGCTGCGGTCAGAAGGGAGGTGGTACCGAGGCCGGTCATGATCAGATTTCCATCAGCGTGTTCAACATGGCGTCCAGCGTCTGCAGGACCTTGGCATTGGCGGCATAGCTTTTCTCGATCACGAGCAGCGACTGCATCTCGGCATCGACATCGACACCGCTTTCGCGGCTTTCCAGATCCTGCAAGGTCGTCAGCCGCGCGGCTGCGAAACTCTGCACCGACTCGACCGACAAGCGGTCGGTCGCAATGTCCGAGAGCAAATCCGATGCCAGATCCGTCATATTGCGCGCAGCCCCGGACAGGCCCGCCGATCCCGTTGCAATATCTGCGTTCAACCGCGCCGAAAGTGCGCTCAGCAACCGGGCATCCCCAGCAGGCCCGGGCGTCGTGGCGCCAAGCCCGTCGCGCAGACGTGTGACGCTGCCGCCCTGATCGGGATCGACTGCGGCGTTGAGCGCTATTCGGGCCGACAGCCCGGATTCGAGGGCGGGCTGGGCGGCTGACCCGGCGTCGGTAAACAATCCGGGTGCGCCCGCGGCAAGCGTAGGATCGAGCGTGGGGTCCGAAAACCGCTCGACCAGATCGCGCGCGAGGGCATCGAGCCCGGCCTGCCCGGAAACGGCAAGCTGGTCGCGGACCTCAAACAGTGCGGCGAGTTCGCCATCCCCCAGCACGCTCATCGCGCCCTCGGTGGCGACTGCGCGGCCGTTCAGCGTCAGGCCTGAAAGGGCGCCGCTGGCAAGCGTGGTTTCCGCCACGATGGTCGGCGTCGGCTGAAATCCGAAACTCGAAGCCGGGCCATCGATCAGCGTGGCGCCCGAGGTCGTCATCAAGGCAACCCGGCCATTTTCCCGCGGGATTTCGCGGACCGGCAGAAGGGTCGAAATCCGGTCGATCGCCTGCGCGCGTTGATCGAGAAGGGCGGATACGTCGTTGCCCGGGCCGTTGTGGGCCGTGATCGCCGCATTCAGCCGCTCCACCTCCTTCAGGCTGTCGTTCAGCGTCCGGACTGCGGTGGCAATCGTGGCATCGGCATTCTGCCGCCGGCTCTGGATTGCAGCGCTGGCCGCGTTCAGCCCCGCTGCAAGTGCCGAAGCCGCATCCGCCGCCGCCGAAAGTCGCGCCTCGGATTCCGGGCGGCTTGTCGCAGAGATCAGGGCCGCATCGAATGTCGCAATCCGGTCCGAAAGGCTGCCCGGAGCATCGCTGGCACCGATCAGATCCTCCACAGCGTTCAGAAATTCCGCCCGCGTATCGCTGCCGGCGGCGGCGGCCTGGGCCACGCGCCGGTCATTCTGAAGATGAAGATCGACGTTACGGCCGATGCCGGCGACATCCACGCCCTGGCCGCTACCGCCGACCACGCGGGATGTCAGAAGCACCTCGCGCCGCACATAGCCCGGTGTCGTGGCATTGGCGACGTTGGAAGACAGCACCTCGGCTTGCCTGGAGGCGGCCTGTAGGCCGGACAGCGCGCTGGACAGGGCCGACGTCATGGTCATATCAGGGCCTTATCGCTTGATGTTGGTGGTTTCCTGAAGCATTTCATCAACGGTCTGGATCACCTTGGCGTTCGAGGAATAGGCTCGTTGCGTTTCGATCAGGCTGGTCAGTTCATTGGCCACGTCGGTTGTCGACCCCTCCATCGCATAGCCCTCGATCGTGCCGGTCGGACCATCGCCCGCGTCCCAGAGGTAGAAGGCCCCGGAGGTGTTCGAGATCGTGTAAGCTTGGTTCGACAGCGATGTCAGACCGTTCGCGTTGGGCACATCGACGACCGGAATCTGGTACAATCGGCGGGTAAAACCGGTGTTGTAGGTCGCGACGATGAAACCCTCTTCATCCATCGTCACGGCGTTCATTTCGCCGGCGGGAGAGCCGTCCTTGGTGATCTGGGTTGGCGCGAAGGTATCGGACAACTGGGTCAATCCGGCCGGATCGCCCGGCTTGTTGAGGCTCAGCGTCAGGGGACCACCGGCAACGGTCAGTTCCACGGTTCCGGTTGCAGCATCATAGGCGCCGCCCGAAACCGTGGTGACGGATTGCAGCGTTCCGCCGGCGGCGCGGCTGCCGTCGAATTCCAGGGAATATTCGCCAATCACGGCATCGGCGCTGGCGGAATCGCGGATTTGCAAGGTCCAGCGGTTTGAACTGCCCGTTGCTGGCACAACAGGCGTGAAACTGAAAGTCAGCGATTCGGATGTGCCGAGGTTGCCGAAATATTCGACCGTGGTCGAAAGTGCTGCACCTTCGGCACCGGCGTTCGTCGCCGTTGCGGGCAGGTTCAGCCCGAGCGTCATCTGCGAGGTCGGATAGCCGGCCATCTGGTTTGCATTCACCACGACCGGCTCCAGACCGCTGATCGAATCCCGGCCATGGGCGGCAACATTGCCATTGGCGTCGACCGGCCAGCCAAGCAGGGCAAGACCGGCCCCATTGCGCAGGACACCGCTTTCATCGACGTGGAACGATCCGGTCCTGGTCAGCATCAGCCGCGAATCGCCGCCGAAATCGCCGGCCTGCGCCTCGTCGGTGACGGGAAGCATGCCGCGGCCGGAAATCGCCAGATCAAGCGCATTGGATGTGCCGACGAGCGACCCCCGCTCTTCGATCAGGCGGTAGGAGCTGGCACGCACGCCGCCAGCCGAATAGACGCCCGAACCAGAGCCGCCGCCGATGACGAGATTGGCAAATTCGGCATCGGCGCGCTTGTAGCCGAAGGTGCTGGAGTTGGCGATGTTGTCGGATATCGTCGCCAACCGTGTGGCATTTGCATTCAGCCCAGCGACACCGGCGTTGAGGGCGGAGGAAATGGTCATCGGGGCGCCTTTCTGCTGCAAGCCGTTGCCGGGCAGCCTGCCGCAGCCGGACTAAGTTTCCCCTAACGATTCAAATTGGAACGATTCAGCGGTCGCTCCGCAGCAGGACGATCTCGACGCGGTTGTTGCGGATGGCGCCCGCGTCGGCCACCGCAGGCTTGCGGTCGGCAAAACCGCCGATGCGCTGGAACCGCTGCGGATCGACGCCGGTGCTTTCCAGAAGGCGGCGGATCGTCTGCGCGCGGTCGGCAGACAGATCCCAGGACGGGTTGTTCGCCAGCGTGACCGGCAGCGTGCGCAGGAAGCCATTCACCGCAAGGCGGTTTTCCGTCAGCCCCAGAACTTCGGCCAATACGGAGGCCAGCGCCACGGTCGTCGCGGTCGCATCGGCGGTTTCGCCCCGGAAAAGCGGCACGTCGTCGAGGTCGAAGAGTTCGATCACGAGCCCCTCGTCGGTGATGCGGGTGATGACGTGGCGCAGAAGCTGTTCCATGGTCCGGCTTTCGCCGCCGCGGTCGATCAGCATCTTCTCGATCTTTTGCAGATGCTGGACCTCGGCCGCCTTGCGGGCGCGCTCCTCCTCGGACGAACCGTCGTCGGTCCGGTCCATCTGGGAGCTGCCGCCGGTGCCATTATATGCCTTGGCATCGGAGGCGAACATGGTGTCGCCCTGAAAGGCATCGTTGCCACCCCCCGAAACCCGGTTCACCGGCACGGTCGGATTGAAGTAGTCCGACAGCCCCTTGCGCTGTTTCTCCGTTGTCGCGTTCAGCAGCCACATCAGCAGGAAAAACGCCATCATGGCGGTAACGAAATCGGCATATGCCACTTTCCACGCGCCACCGTGATGACCGCCCCCGGGGGGCACCACCTTCTTCCGCTTGATGATGACTGGCGCGGCATTGCCTTGCCCGGCCATCCTGTCACCCGTTCTCACACCCGAAGGCCAATCTGCGGCCGTGGGGTGAAGATCGGCTTAACCCTTGAAAATTTAGCGAAAGACCGCAGCAGCGCCGCAATCGCGCGGCTAGCGGCGCTTCGACCAGATCGCCGCGTCACCCAGCCTGGCCACGAAAGCCGCATGGGCCGCCTCTTCGTCGACGGTCAGACGGGGGGGCAGCGGAACCGGGCGGGGGCGGGGGCGCCAGGCCTCTTCGCTTGCCGCGCCCGGCCGCGCGGCCCCGCCGGGCGCCAGCACCAGATCGGGTTGCCGGCCGCCGATCAGTTCCAGATAGACCTCGGCCAGAATCTCGCTGTCGAGAAGCGCGCCGTGCTTTTCGCGTTTGGAGTTGTCCACCCCGAAGCGGCGGCACAGCGCATCCAGCGAGGCAGGCGAGCCGGGGAACTTTTGCCGGGCGATGGCAAGGGTGTCGATGGCCCGCGCCCAGGGCAGGGCGGACAGATCCATCCGCTTCAACTCGAAATTCAGGAACTTCATGTCGAAACCGGCATTGTGGATCACCAGTTTCGCATCGCCCACGAAATCCAGAAAGGCCTGCCCCACGGCCGAGAACACCGGCTTGTCGCGGAGGAAGTCGTCGCCCAGGCCGTGAACCTCGAACGCCTCCTGCGGCATGGGGCGCTGCGGGTTGATATACTGGTGCCAGGTCTGGCCGGTTGGCAGGTGGTTCCACAATTCCACCGCACCGATCTCGACAATCCGGTCGCCCTGTTCAGGGTCGAAGCCCGTCGTTTCGGTGTCTAGGACGATCTCACGCATGGTTTGTCCGGATATGGCCAATCAGCGCCCGAACATAGGCACGAACCTGGTCGAGGGACAGGGTCTCCACGATATGGCTGGCGCGCGCGCGCTTTTCCCGGTCGGGCATCTGGCGCGACAGGATAAGATCGAACTGTTCCTCTGTCATGCCTGGTCTGGCCAGAACACGGGCACGCTGCAACACCGGTGGCGCGGTGACAAGAAGCGTGGCGTCGCACATCGCGTCGGTCCCCTTTTCGAACAGGAGCGGGATGTCGAGGACGACAAGATCGCTGGCAGTCCCGGCCAGAAAGCGATCCCGGTCGGCCGCAACCAGCGGGTGGACCAGCGCCTCAAGCCGGGAGAGGCGCGCGGGATCGCGGGCAAGGACAGTCTTCAAGGCGTCGCGCGAGATGGCCCCGCCGGCGACGGCATCGGGAAAATCCTGCGCCAGTGCCGCCGCGCCGGCGCCCCCCGGTGCGTAGAGCCGGTGAACCGCCGCATCTGCATCCCAGACCGGCACGCCTTCGTCGCGGAACATCGCCGCCGTGGTCGATTTCCCCATCCCGATCGAGCCGGTGAGGCCAAGCCGAATGGCGGTCATGCCGCCAACACGGCCTGACGGGTGGCTTCGTCGACCTCGGGGCGCTGACCGAACCAGCGTTCGAATCCCGGTGCAGCCTGATGCAGCAACATCCCCAGCCCGTCGACGGTGGTACATCCTCTTGCCGCCGCCTCGGCCAGGAACCGGGTGTTCAGGGGCGTATAGACCAGATCGGTCACGACGGCCTGCGGCGAGATGTAATCGAGGTTCACCAGCAGATCGGGCTTCCCGGTCATTCCCAGCGATGTGGTATTCACCACCGTAGCGCAGCCCTGGATCATGTGGCTGGACTGGGTCCAGTCATCGACCACCACCTTCGCACCGAAATCGGATCGCAGGACCTCGGCCCGGGGACGGGTTCGGTTGCAGATCCGGACCTCGGGGGCGCCGGCCTCAAGCAGTGCGGCCACCACGGCCCGTGCCGCGCCCCCGGCGCCCAGCACGGCGGCCGGCCCGTCGGACGCCGCCCATTGCGGCGCGTGCTGGCGGAGATTGGCAATAAAGCCGGTGCCATCGGTGTTGTCGGCATGAATTCGGCCATCGGTCCGAAAGATCAGCGTATTGGCCGCCCCGATCAGCGCGGCGCGGTCGGTAACGATATCCGCGATCTCGAGAATGGCCTCCTTGTGCGGGATCGTGACATTGACCCCGACGAACCCCATCTGCGGCAAGGTCCGCACCACATGGTCAAGATCGGCCGGCGCCACGTCGATGGGAATGTAATATCCCTTCAGCCCATAGCGGCGCAGCCAGTAGCCATGCAGGGCAGGGCTCCGGCTGTGGGCGACGGGATGGCCCAGAACACCGGCCAGCGGGATACGGGGGTGATCTGTCATGCCGGAATGAAACCTCGCAACACCAGATAGTCCAGAAGCGGCAGGAGCGGCAGTCCGAGGATGGTGAAGTGATCGCCCTCGATGGCTGAAAACAACCGGATGCCCTCCTCCTCGATCCGGTATCCGCCGACACTGTAGCGGATCCTGTCCCAGTTTCGCCGCACATAATCGTCAAGATAGGCGTCAGAGACCTGCCGCATGGTCAACCGCGCCTCGGTGACTTTGCGCCAGACCGGCTGGCCGCCATCATAAAGAACAGCGGCGGAAAGCAGCCGGTGAGTCTGGCCGCGCAAGGCAAGAAGCTGGGCATGCGCCTCGTCGATCGTGGCGGGCTTGCCCAGAATGTCGCGGCGGAACTCCAGCACCTGATCGGCGCCGAGAACCCGTGCCGCGGGGAAGCGGTCGGCCAGCCGGCGCGCCTTCATTTCCGCCAGCGTGTCTGCCACGTCATGGGCATGCGCACCCTCGGCCTGAAGCGACGCCCGGACCGAATCCTCGTCGACCCGCGAGGGATGCGCCGTCACGTCCAGCCCGGCCGAACGAAGCATCGCCAGACGTGTTTCGGAGGCAGAGGCAAGCAGCAGCATGGGGGCGGGCCTGTGGAAAATCCGGGTTCGTTCCTGCAAACCAACGGGCCTGTTATTGGACCCGCCGGCCGATGGTTGCTTTGTCGCAGCACCCGCTGTCAAGGCCACCCGGGCTTATGCAGATGGGGGCAGGGCTTTCCCCGGCCTGTGGGCAATGTCGAAACACCCGGCCCCGGCCCGGCACGACCTGTGGATGAACCCTCGAGTGACATAATGGTAACTAATTGTATTATACAGATAAATTAAGGTCATGTTCCCGAAAGTCACAGTTTTCCCGCGGTTATTCACAGTTCTTGCGCCCCGGGATCAATCCGAGAAAACCTGGGAAATCCAGAAATCCACTGTCCCTACATCTTCATCATCCTTTCTTCTCTTTCCCTTGAATATAGAGGAGACGGGACGCCATGGGTGATTGACTTTGAACCCCATCCGACCTATCTCGCCCCCCGCAGGACCGTCCGGTCCAGGCACTTTCCGTATGACAGCACTATTCCGGCCCGCGCGACCTGCGCGGCGTGTCCACAGGGTATTTTCATGATCGAACGCCTCAACCTTTCCGACCTCAAGGCCAAGACGCCCGCCGACCTTCTGGCGATGGCCGAGGAATGGGAGATCGAAAACGCCCCGTCGATGCGCAAGGGCGAGATGATGTTCCAGATCCTCAAGGAACACGCCGAGGAAGGCTATGAGATCGGCGGCGATGGCGTGCTGGAAGTCTTGCAGGACGGCTTTGGCTTTTTGCGCAGCCCCGAGGCGAACTATCTGCCCGGCCCCGACGATATCTATGTCAGCCCCGACATGATCCGGCAGTTTTCGCTGCGGACCGGCGATTCCATCGAGGGCGTGATCAAGGCACCGTCCGAGAACGAGCGCTATTTCAGCCTGGTGAAGGCCACACGGATCAATTTTGACGATCCGGAGAAGGCCCGGCACAAGGTGCATTTCGACAACCTGACGCCGCTTTATCCCGATGAACGGCTGAAGATGGAGATCGAGGACCCGACGATCCGGGATCGCTCGGCACGGATCATCGATCTGGTCTCGCCCATAGGCAAGGGCCAGCGCGCGTTGATCGTGGCGCCGCCGCGCACCGGCAAGACGGTCCTGATGCAGAACATTGCGCATTCCATCGCCGTCAATCACCCGGAATGCTATCTGATCGTTCTGCTGATCGACGAACGCCCTGAAGAAGTCACTGACATGCAGCGCTCCGTGAAGGGCGAGGTTGTGTCGTCCACCTTCGACGAACCGGCGACCCGGCACGTCGCAGTGGCGGAAATGGTGATCGAAAAGGCCAAGCGTCTGGTCGAGCACAAGCGTGACGTGGTGATCCTGCTCGATTCGATCACCCGCCTGGGCCGGGCCTTCAACACCGTTGTGCCGTCCTCCGGCAAGGTGCTGACCGGCGGTGTCGACGCCAACGCCCTGCAGCGGCCAAAGCGCTTCTTCGGCGCGGCGCGCAATATTGAAGAAGGTGGCTCTCTGACCATCATCGCCACCGCGCTGATCGATACCGGCAGCCGGATGGACGAGGTGATCTTCGAAGAATTCAAGGGCACCGGCAACAGCGAGATCGTGCTTGACCGCAAGGTGGCCGACAAGCGCGTCTTCCCGGCGATGGACGTGCTGAAATCCGGCACCCGCAAGGAAGATCTTCTGGTCGACAAGGCCGATCTGCAGAAGACCTATGTCCTGCGCCGCATCCTGAATCCGATGGGCACGACGGATGCGATCGAATTCCTGATCTCGAAGCTGAAGCAAACGAAGACCAATTCGGAATTCTTCGAATCGATGAACACCTGATCCGCACGGACATTGGCGATGGCGGATACCATATACGCCGCCGCAACGGCGCGTGGACGGGCCGGCGTTGCGGTGATCCGGGTTTCCGGCCCCGCCGCGCACGAGGTGTGCCGGCTGCTGACGGGCGATGTGCCGCCCGCACGACGAGCGATCTTGCGCAATATTTCGTGGCGCGGCGAAGTTCTGGATCAAGGGCTGGTTGTCACCTTTGAGGAAGGTGGCAGCTTCACCGGCGAGAGGGTGGTGGAGTTCCAGACCCACGGCAGCCTTGCCGTCAGCGCGGCCCTGCTGCGGGCGCTGGCAGAAACCGGATTGTGCAGGATGGCCGAGGCGGGCGAATTCACCCGCCGGGCACTGGAAAACGGCGTTCTCGACCTGACCCAGGTGGAGGGTCTGGCAGATCTGATCGACGCCGAGACGGAGGCGCAGCGCAAGCAGGCCCTGCGCACCCTGTCCGGACAGATCGGCCGGCGCGTCGAAGGCTGGCGCGCACGGCTGATCCGCGCGGCGGCCTTGCTGGAGGCGACCATCGACTTTTCCGAGGAAGACGTGCCCGTCGACGTTACGGTTGAGGTGCGCAATCTTCTTGCCGGGCTGGAGACAGAGATGACCGAGGAGGCCGCTGCGGTGTCCAAGGCCGAGAGAATCCGCGATGGGTTCGAGGTGGCCATCGTCGGCGCGCCGAATGCAGGAAAATCCACTCTTCTCAATCGCTTGGCAGGGCGGGACGCTGCAATAACCTCGGAAATTGCGGGGACCACGCGCGATGTGATCGAGGTCCGGATGGACCTTGACGGGCTGGCCGTGACCCTGCTGGATACCGCCGGTCTGCGTGAAAGCGACGATCCTGTCGAGCGGGAGGGCATACGTCGCGCCGTCGAACGGGCCGAAGCCGCCGATCTCAGGGTGTTTCTGGGGGGTGGTGAAGGCCACCTGCACCCGCGGCCGGGCGACCTGGTGGTGCGCGAAAAGGCCGATCTGACGCCGGGCACCGCTGGCCTTGCCGTCTCGGGAAAGACCGGGCAGGGCATCGACGACCTGCTCGGTGAAATCTCGGCCCGCCTCTCGGAAAAGGTGGCGGGGGCTGGTATCATGGTCCGCGAACGGCATCGGCTGGCACTGGAACAGGGGCTTCAGGCGATTCGCCGGGTTCAAGACATGCTGGCGGGGCCGCATCTGGCCGAGATCGCGGCTGAGGAACTGCGCCGGGCGATCCGGGCGCTGGATGCGCTGGTCGGCCGGGTGGATGTGGATGAGTTGCTGGGCGAGATCTTCTCCAGCTTCTGCATTGGGAAATGAGGATGTTTCACGTGAAACACTTCGATGTTGTGGTGGTGGGCGGCGGACATGCCGGTGCGGATGCCGCCGCCGCCGCGGCCCGGATGGGCGCGTCGACCGCGCTGGTGACAATGCGGATCGGTGCCATCGGTGCGATGTCCTGCAACCCGGCCATCGGCGGGTTGGGCAAGGGCCATCTGGTCCGCGAAATAGACGCCATGGATGGGATCATGGGCCGCGCGGGCGACCGTGCGGGGATTCAGTACCGGCTGTTGAACCGGCGCAAGGGACCGGCGGTGCAGGGCCCAAGGACCCAGGCAGACCGCAAGCTTTATCGCGCCGCAGTACAGGCGCTTCTGGCCGAGGAAGATCGGCTGACCGTCATCGAGGGCGAGGCGGCGGCCTTTGTTCTCGATGATGGCCGTTGTGTCGGTCTGCGCCTGACCGATGGCGCAGAGATCCGCGCGGCGGCGGTGGTGCTGACCACAGGCACCTTCCTGAACGGGCTGATCCATGTGGGCGATCGCAAGACCATCGGTGGCCGGGTCGGAGATCGCGCCTCGGTACGTCTGGCGGAACAGATACGCGACCTTGGTCTGACAACCGGGCGGCTGAAAACCGGCACACCGCCGCGACTGGACGGGCGCAGCATCAATTGGGCCCGGCTTGAAATGCAGCCGGCCGACGACGATCCGGTCATGCTGTCGTTCCTGAATCGCCGGCCCTTTGCGCGGCAGATTTCCTGCGGCATCACCCACACCAGCGCGGCGACACATCAGATCATCCGAGACAATCTGGCGCGCAGCGCGATGTATGGTGGGCACATCGAAGGCGTCGGGCCGCGCTATTGCCCCTCGATTGAGGACAAGGTGGTGCGCTTCGCCGACAAGGACAGCCATCAGGTCTTTCTGGAACCCGAAGGGCTGGATGACGATACCGTCTATCCGAACGGTATTTCGACCAGTCTGCCGGTCGAGGTGCAGGAGGCCTACGTCCGGACCATCGCCGGGCTGGAGCGCGCGGTCATCACGCAACCGGGCTATGCCATCGAATATGACTATCTCGATCCGCGTGGCCTGCGGGCGACGCTGGAAAGCAAGGCCATGCCGGGGCTGTATCTTGCGGGGCAGATCAACGGAACCACAGGATATGAGGAAGCTGCGGCGCAAGGCATGGTTGCCGGCCTGAACGCGGCGTTGGCGGTGCGGCAGCGCGATCCGGTGATCTTCAGCCGGACCGACAGCTACATCGGCGTGATGGTCGATGATCTTGTCTCGCGCGGGGTGACGGAACCCTATCGCATGTTCACGTCGCGCGCCGAATACCGGCTGTCTCTGCGGGCGGACAATGCCGACCAGCGGTTGACGCCCATGGGGCTTGCGATCGGCTGCGTACGGGAGGAACGGGCGCGGGCTTTCGGCATCAAGATGGAGGGGCTGGACCGGACCCTTGTTGCATTGCAGGGGTCGAGCTTTACCCCGCGCGAGGTTGCGGCGGTGGGGATTGCCGTCAGCCAGGACGGTGCGCGACGGCGGGCCTTCGATCTGATGGCTTTCCCGGACTATCGCCGCGACGCGCTGGCGGCGCTGCTGCCTGAACTGGCGGATCTGCCGACCGAGGCCGTGGCACAGGCCGAGATCGAGGCGCTTTATGCCCAATACGCGGGGCGTCAGGCCGCGGATGCGGCCGATCTGCGCAAATACGAGGCGATGGCGATCCCGGCCGATTTCGACTACAGGGCCTTGTCCGGGCTTTCGGCGGAATTGACCGGCAAGCTGGAGCGCCGCCGCCCGGAAAACCTGCATCAGGCGCGGCAGATCGAAGGCATGACACCGGCGGCGCTGATGCTGCTGATCGCCCATCTGAGGAAATCCGCGCGCAAGGTGGGCTGAATGGACCGGGAGCTTTGGCAAGGGCTGGATGTTTCGGAGGCCGGGCTTGCGAAACTACGGCTGTTCGCGGCGCTGATCGAGAAATGGACCGCGCGGATCAACCTGATCGCTCGCTCGACCGTGCCCGAAATCTGGCAGCGGCATATCGAGGATTCGGCCCGTGTGGCGCTTTATGCACCACCGCAGGCGCGGCGCTGGGCCGATTTCGGCGCTGGCGCCGGGTTTCCCGGTCTGGTCGTGGCCGCGATCCTGCAGGATCGGGACTCGCCCACGCGGATGATTCTGGTCGAATCGGATCAGCGCAAGGCGACATTCCTGCGCGAAGCGGTGCGGCAGACCGGGATTTCGGCGGAGATCCGGGCGGAACGGTCCGAAAAGCTGCCAGCGCTTCGGGCCGATGTGGTTTCGGCCCGTGCCTTGGCCGCTTTGGGCGATCTTCTTGAGACCATGGACCTGCATGGCACCCCGGACGGGAAGGGATTGTTTCCAAAGGGTGAAACCTGGAGTGACGAGGTTGCCGCAGCGCGGAAGTCCTGGTCCTTCTCGCTGGATGCCCATGTTGATCCGGGGCATAAGGGGGGTGCCATCCTGGAACTGGGGAATCTGCATCGTGCTGGCTGCGACCGAATTGCCTGAGATCGAACCAAAGCCGTCACATGTGATCGCCATCGCCAATCAGAAGGGCGGGGTGGGCAAGACGACAACGGCCATCAATCTGGCGGCGGCGCTGGCCGAGCGCGGTTTTCGTGTGCTTCTGGTCGACCTCGACCCGCAGGGAAATGCCTCGACCGGGCTTGGCATCGGTCCGGGCGACCGCAAGCTGACGACCTATGACCTGATCCTGTCGGATGGGCACCCCGAAACGATCATCCGGCCGACGACGGTGCAGAACCTCTGGATCAGCCCGGCGAATTCGGACCTTGCTTCGGCCGACATAGATCTCGTGGCGAATGAAAAGCGCAGCTTCCTGCTGCATGATGCGCTGCGCGATCCGGCCATAGATGCGATGGGCTTCGATGTCACCCTGATCGACTGCCCGCCGTCGCTCTCGCTCCTGACGGTGAATGCACTGGTGGCGGCGCATTCGGTGCTGGTGCCGTTGCAGGCTGAATTCTTTGCGCTTGAAGGTCTGTCGCAACTGTTGTTGACGGTGCGCGACGTTCGGCGTTCGGCCAACCCCGATCTGCGGATCGAGGGGGTGGTTCTCACGATGTATGATGGCCGGAACAACCTGGCACAACAGGTTGAGACGGACGCGCGCGAAAATCTGGGCGAAATGGTCTTCCATACCGTCATTCCGCGCAACGTGCGCTTGTCCGAAGCGCCGTCTTATGCCAAGCCCGTGACGGAATATGACACGGCGTCGAAAGGCGCCGAGGCCTATCGCAATCTCGCGGGTGAGATCGCCGGCCGGTTGCAGCGCTAGAACGGGAAGAAACCGCGATGGAACAGAGGAAGGGCCTGGGCCGGGGTCTCTCGGCCTTGATGTCGGATGTGAACCTGCGACCGGAAAGCGAAGGCCCGCGGCGGGCGGATACGCGGTTGCCGGTCGAAAAGCTGCAACCGAACCCGAACCAGCCCCGCAAGGATTTCGAACCCGCCGCGCTGCAGGCGCTGGCGGATTCGTTGCGGCAAAAAGGCGTGATACAGCCGCTGGTGGTGCGGCCCGTGGGTGACATCTATGAGATTGTCGCCGGCGAGCGGCGCTGGCGTGCGGCGCAGATCGCGCAACTACACGAGGTGCCGGTCATCATCCGCGATCTGGATGATACCGAAGTCCTTGAAGTTGCGATCATCGAGAACATCCAGCGCGAGGACCTGAACGCGATCGAAGAGGCGCAGGGCCTGAAGCAGCTGATCGACCGCTTCGGCCATACCCAGGAGAAGGTGGCGGGCGCGCTGTCGAAATCACGCAGTCATGTGACGAACCTGCTGCGGCTGCTGTCGTTGCCCGACGAGGTGCAGCAGATGGTGCGCGATGGCGTTCTTTCGGCTGGCCACGCCCGGGCGCTGATCACCGCCGCCGATCCGGTGCGGCTGGCGCGTCGCGTTGCGTCGGAGGAGCTTTCGGTGCGCGAAACCGAAAGGCTGGTGCGTGGGGGCGAACCGGCGGGCCGCAGCCGGTCGGGTGGTGGAAGTGCCGGGGCGGAGCGCGACGCGGATACCCGCGCCCTGGAGGCCGATCTTTCGGCGCATCTGGGAATGCAGATCCGCATCGACCATCGTGGCGAGGGCGGGGCCCTGTCGATCAGCTATCGGAGTCTGGACGAACTCGACCGGCTTTGTGCCCTGCTGTCCGCATCGGGCGGGGTTTCGGCCGGCTAACCGACCGAAAGCTCAAGGATAATCCGGTTCAGCAGCAGCCGGCCGGCATCGGTCGCGGCAAGCCGGTCGCCGTGGCAGGCAATCAGCCCGCTGTCGGTCAGCCAGGCGATCCGCTCCGGATCAAGGGCTTTGCCAGACAGATGCCGGTGACGCACAACGGATATGCCTTCGGCGAGGCGCAGACCCATCATGAGGTATTCGTCAGCCTGATCTGCAGGGCGGAGTGTTTCACGTGAAACCTCTCCAGAGCCCGCTTTCACTGCCGCCAGCCAGCTTTCCGGCACCAGATGGGTTTCGGTGGCAAAGCGTTGCCCGGCTAGGGTCAGCCGGCCATGCGCCCCCGGGCCGATGCCAACATAGTCACCCATGTGCCAATAGACGAGATTGTGGCGGGATTCGGCGCCGGGCCTGGCGTAGTTCGAGACCTCGTAGGGGTAAAGCCCGGCACCGGCGGCGATCTGGCCCGTCAGTTGATACATCTCTGCCGCGAGATCCTCATCCGGCAACCCGCGAAGCTTTCCGGCCTTATGAAGCGATCCGAAGGCGGTTCCGTCTTCGATGGTCAATTGATACAGCGAAAGATGATCCGGCTTGCGGCGGAGAAGTGCGCAAAGCTCGGCCTCCCACGCCGGAAGCGTCTGGTCCTGACGGGCATAGATCAGATCGCAGGACACCCGTTCAAAGGTCTCCCGCGCCAGATCATAGGCTGCCAGCCCCTCTGCTGCGCTGTGCTGGCGGCCAAGGCGCAGAAGATCGGAATCGTTCAGCGCCTGCAAGCCCAGAGAAATCCGGTTCACCCCTGCGGCACGATAGGCGAGGAAACGACCGGCCTCGACCGAGGTCGGATTCGCTTCCAAAGTGATTTCCATGTCATTGGCGACGCGCCAGCGGCGCGTGGCGCGATCGAGAATCGCGTCGACAAGCCCCGGTTCCATCAGCGAGGGCGTGCCGCCGCCAAAAAAAATCGACCGCAACGTGCGGCCGGGTGTCTGGCTGGCTGCGCGATCGATTTCCGCCAGATAGGCGTCACGCCATTCCGTCTGGTCGATCCGGGCGCGAACATGACTGTTGAAATCGCAATAGGGGCATTTTGCCTTGCAGAACGGCCAATGCAGATAAAGCGCAAAGCCGCCGGCCGGTTCCGCCGGTTCATCGCCACCCTGTTTCACGTGAAACATTTCTCCAGCATCTTCGCCACCGCACGGGCGCGATGGCTGATTGCATTTTTCTGCGCAGCGGGCATTTCGGCGAAGGTCTGAGTGTAGCCATCGGGCTGGAACATCGGATCGTAGCCGTGACCCTCCGCCCCGCGTTTCGGCCAGACCAGTTGGCCGGGGCAATCGCCTTCGACATGTTCGTCGTGACCATCGGGCCAGGCCAGCACCAATGTGCAGCGAAACTGCGCGTGGCGGGGCTGGGGGGCGGATTTCTCCTCAAGCAGCGCCCAGGTTTTCGCCATCGCCAGGCCGAAATCGCGGCCCTGCGGTGTCATGGCCCAATCGGCGGTGTAAACTCCGGGCGCGCCGTCCAGCGCATCGACCGTCAGGCCTGAATCGTCGGCCAGCGCCGGCAGGCCGGATGCCCGTGCTGCGGCATGGGCCTTGATCCGGCAGTTGCCGATGAAGGTGGTCTCGGTTTCTTCCGGCTCGGCAAGGTCCAGATCGCCGGCCGACAGGCAGGTGATCCCCAGCGGCGCCAGAAGGTCCTGAAATTCCGCCAGCTTGCCCCGGTTGTGCGTGGCGATGACCAGCCGGTCGCCGGTGAACTTCCGCGTCATGCCAGGGCGGCCTTCTGTGCCGCGACCAGATCGGCGACGCCCTTTTCCGCCAGAGACAGCAACAGCGACAGATCGGCCATCGAGAAGGGCGCGCCCTCGGCTGAGGCTTGCACCTCGACCAACCGGCGCCCGCCCGTCATCACGAAATTGCCATCGGTGCCGGCCGCGGAATCCTCGTCATAGTCCAGATCAAGCACCGGCTGGCCGGCGTAGATCCCGCAGGAAACCGCAGCAACATGGTCGAGCAGCGGATCGCTCTGGATCATGCCCTTTTTCAGAAGCTGGTTCGCCGCCAGTCGCAGCGCCACCCAGCCGCCGGTGATCGCGGCGCAGCGCGTGCCGCCATCGGCCTGGATCACGTCGCAATCGACGACGATCTGCCGTTCACCCAGCGCTTGCCGGTCCACCACGGCCCGCAGCGAACGACCAATAAGCCGTTGAATTTCCTGCGTTCTACCAGATTGCTTGCCCGCTGCCGCCTCTCGCTTGCCACGGGTATGCGTGGCGCGCGGCAGCATGCCGTATTCCGCCGTGACCCAGCCCATGCCGGTGTTGCGCAGGAAGGGCGGCGGCTTGTCCTCGACCGTGGCGGTACACAGGACATGGGTCCGCCCGATCCTGATCAGGCACGAGCCTTCGGCATGGCAGGTGACGCCGGTTTCGATGGAGACGGCGCGAAGTTGGTCGAGAGAACGGCCTGACGGGCGCATGAGGCATATCCTTTTCTGGTTGCCGGCCTGTTAAGCCCGCATGTAGCAGTGATGCAAGGCCGATTGACGAAGCCCGCCCATGCGCCTTTATTTCACGGTAGCAGGCATGGAACGAGGGAAATGGCGGACAGGTCTCGGCTTCTGGATGAGATGAGCGACCGCTCGCGGGAGGTGTTCCGCCGCGTGGTCGAATCCTATCTGCTGACCGGAGAGCCGGTCGGTTCCCGGACGTTGACGCGGTCGATGGCCGAACAGGTCTCGGCGGCGACGATCCGCAATGTCATGCAGGATCTGGAATATCTCGGTCTGCTCGACAGTCCGCATGTCTCGGCGGGGCGGGTGCCGACGCAGCAGGGGCTGCGGCTGTTCGTTGACGGCTTTCTCGAGATCGGTACCGTTGCCCAGGCCGACCGGGAACGGATCGACGCAACCCTTGGCGCGAATGATCAGGACGTCGGCGTGCTTCTCGACCACGTATCGAAGGCGCTGTCGGTGCTGACCAGGGGCGCGAGCATCGTTCTGGCACCCAAACACGAATCTGCGCCGATCCGGCATGTGGAATTCGTCTCGCTTTCGCCCGACCGTGCGCTGGTGGTTCTGGTCTTTGCCGACGGTCAGGTGGAAAACCGCCTGTTCCGCCCGCCGCCGGGGCAGACGCCCAGCGCGATGCGCGAGGCGGCGAACTTTCTGAATGCCATGGCAGAGGGCAAGAGCCTTGCCGATCTGCGCCGCTCGATCGGCAGGGAGATCGAGCAGCGCCGGCAGGAGATCGACTCGCTGGCCCGCGAACTGGTCGAAAGCGGCCTTGCCGTCTGGGAAAACGCCGGCCTCGCACAAGAGCGCCTGATCGTACATGGCCGCGCCAACCTTCTTGATGCGGTGGGCGAGGTCGATGTCGAGCGGATCCGTACCCTGTTCGACGACCTCGAACGCAAGCGCGACATCGTGGAATTCATCTCGCTGGCCGAGGATGGCGATGGCGTGCGCATTTTCATCGGGTCGGAGAACAAACTCTTTTCACTTTCGGGTTCCAGTCTCGTGGTTTCTCCCTATATGAACGCCGAGCGAAAGATCATAGGCGCGGTTGGGGTGATCGGTCCGACGCGGCTGAATTATGGCCGGGTTGTTCCGATCGTCGATTATACTGCGCAACTGGTGGGCCGGATGGTATCTGGCCGCAGCTGAGACAGACAAGGAAAGATGATATGGCGCAGGAAAACGCTGTTCCGGGAAGTGAAGATCTGCCGGAGCTGGAGCAGTTTATCGACGAGGATGCGCTGGCTGCGCTGACGGCCGAGCGTGACGAATATCGTGACAAGTTCATGCGTGCCCTGGCCGATGCCGAGAATGCCCGCAAGCGGGCCGACCGTGACCGGCGCGAGGCGGAGCAATATGGCAGCACCCGGCTGGCGCGCGACCTGCTGCCGGTCTACGACAACCTGAACCGGGCGCTGAATGCCGTTCCTGAAGAAAGCCGGGCCGCCTCTGCCGGCCTGATCGAAGGTGTCGAACTGACCCTGCGCGAATTGTCCAAGGTGATGGAAAAGCATGGCGTAAAGGCGATCACCCCGGCGGTGGGCGATCAGTTCGACCCGCAGTTGCATCAGGCCATGTTCGAGGCGCCGGTGCCCGGCACCAAGGCGGGGCAGATCATCCAGGTGATGACCGAAGGTTTCCTGCTGCACGACCGTCTGCTGCGCCCGGCGCAGGTGGGCGTGTCCTCGACCCCAGGCTGACCGGACGGCAGGGCAGAGCGAGACCCGCATCTTTCGTACGGGCCGGCCCTGTCAGAGCAGCGACTTGAGGTCGTAGAGCAGATTCAGCGCCTCGATCGGGGTGAGGTCGTCGGGCCGGGTGTCTTTCAGCCGGTCCTCGACCGCCGATGCCTTGGGCGGCCTTGCGGCCGGCGCTGCGGCCGGCGCAGCGCGGAACAGCGGCAGATCGTCGATCAGGGTCGCCGGCCGCGTTCCGTCGCGGTCGCCGCGCTCCAGCACCTCCAGCACAGCCTTTGCGCGCTCCACCACCGAGACCGGCAGGCCCGCCAGCCGCGCCACCTGCACGCCATAGCTGCGGTCGGCCGCGCCCTGGCGGACCTCATGCAGGAAGATCACCTCGCCCTCCCATTCCTTCACCGCAACCGTGGCGTTCTCCACGCCCGGCAGCTTGCCCGCCAGCGCCGTCAACTCGTGATAATGCGTGGCGAACAGAGCCCGGCAGCGGTTGACGGCCTGCAGATGTTCCAGCGTCGCCCAGGCGATGGAGAGCCCGTCCCAGGTCGCCGTGCCGCGCCCGATCTCGTCCAGGATGACCAGTGCCCGGTCGTCGGCCTGGTTCAGGATTGCGGCGGTTTCCACCATCTCTACCATGAACGTGGATCGGCCGCGGGCCAGGTCGTCGCTGGCGCCGACCCGGCTGAACAACTGGCTGACCAGACCAATATGGGCCGAGGTCGCGGGAACAAAGCTGCCGGCCTGCGCCAGCAGCGCCATGAGCGCATTCTGGCGCAGGAAGGTGGATTTTCCCGCCATGTTCGGGCCGGTCAGAAGCCAGATCGCCGGAGTTTCGCCGGTGGTCAGGGCGCAGTCATTGGCAACGAAGGGCCCGCCGCCATGGCGGCGAAGGGCGCGCTCGACAACCGGGTGGCGGCCGCCGGTCACGCTGAAGGCGCGCGACCCGTCGACCTTCGGCTCGATCCAGCCTTCGGCCATGGCAAGATCGGCGAAGGCGGCGGCCAGGTCGATTTCGGCCAGCGCCCGGGCTGCTGCACCGACCGGGCCGGACTGCGCCAGAACCTCCTGCCGCAAGCTCTCGAACTGCCGCCGCTCGATGTCGAGGGCATGGTTGGCGGCATTCAGAATGCGGGTTTCCAGATCCGAGAGGGCGACGGTCGTGAAACGGACCTGTCCGGCCGTGGTCTGGCGATGGATGAACAGCTCGGGCCGGGCCCGGAGCTTGTCCTCGTGGGTTGTTGTCACCTCGATGAAATAACCCAGCACGTTGTTGTGTTTGATCTTCAGCCCGGGCACGCCGGCGGCTTCGGCATATTGCCCCTGCATGCGAGCGATGATGCTGCGACCCTCGTCGCGCAACTGGCGGGTTTCGTCGAGATCTCCGTCGAACCCTTCGGCGATGAAGCCGCCATCCCGGACCATAAGCGGCGGCTCGGCCACCAGCGCGCGATCCAGCAGGTCGACCAGCGCGGCATGTCCGCGCAATGCCTGGGCCGCAGTGGCAAGAAGCGGCGGAAGGTCGAGCAGGCGTGCGGAAATCGCCGATGCCTGTGTCAGCCCGGTGCGGATCGCGGTCAGGTCGCGCGGCCCGCCGCGGTCCAGCGCCAGGCGAGACAGGGCGCGGTCGATGTCGGGAACGCGGCGCAATGCCTCGCGCAGATCGTCGCGCAGCGCGGGCGTTTCGATCAAGGCCCGGATGGCAGCATGCCGGGCATGGATCGTCGGTAGGTCGCGGGAGGGGGCGGACAGGCGGCGGTCGAGAAGCCGGGCGCCGGCGGCCGTCGCCGTCCGGTCGACGGCCATAAGGAGCGATCCCTCGCGGCCGCCGGACAGGGCCTGGGTGATTTCCAGATTGCGCCGGGTGGCCGCGTCGATCTGCATCGTGCCGCCGGGCCGTTCCTTTACCGGCGGCCGCAGCAGCGGCAACCGGCCGCGCTGGGTCAGTTCAAGATAATCGACCAGCGCGCCCATGGCCGAAAGCTCTGCCCGGTCGAAGGAACCGAACCCTTCGAGGGATCCGGTGCCGTAGACCGTACAAAGCCGGGTTTCGGCGCCGGCCGAATCGAAGCTGGACCGCGCCAGCGGCGTCAGCGCCGCGCCCGTCTCTTCGACTACCATTGCAAGATCGCGGTCGCGCGTTTCGCTGACCAGCACCTCGCGCGGGGTCAGCCGTGCCAGTTCCGGGCCAAGCCGCTCGACCGGGCAGGACATCACCCGCACCTCTCCGGTCGAGATGTCGGTCCAGGCCAGCGCTGCCTCGTCGCGCACCTCGGCAAAGGCGGCAAGGTAGTTGTGCCGGCGCGCCTCCAGAAGCGAATCCTCGGTCAGCGTGCCGGGCGTGACCAGCCGCACCACCTCGCGCCGCACGACCGATTTCGACCCGCGCTTCCTGGCCTCGGCGGGGTCCTCCATCTGTTCGGCGATGGCCACGCGAAAGCCCTTTCGGATCAGGGTCAGCAGATATTCCTCCCCCCGGATCACCGGCACGCCGCACATCGGAATCGGCTCTCCCAGATGGAAACCGCGCCGGGTCAGGGCGATATCCAGCGCCTCGGACGCGGCAACGGCGTCGGCGAAGAACATCTCGTAGAAATCGCCCATCCGGTAGAACAGCAGAGCGCCGGGATTCCGTGCCTTGATTTCCAGATATTGTGCCATCATCGGCGTCGTGGCGTCGTCTGTCATCACTCCCCCTTGGCTGCGCCAGACCCTACAAAAGGCGGATGACTGCTGCAAACAGGCTTTTCAGGCACGCAGGCGGCGTCTATCACCGCGAAGCTTGCAACCAGGATGGCCCCCTGATGACCCGCCAGAAGACCACGCCCGAAGAAGCGCTTGCCTATCATTTCGAGCCACGCCCCGGCAAATACGATGTCGTTGCATCGAAACCCATGGCGACGCAGCGCGATCTGTCTCTGGCCTATTCGCCGGGTGTGGCCGTGCCGGTCCAGGCCATCGCGGAGCGCCCCGAGACGGCCTATGACTATACGGTCAAGGGCAATATGGTGGCGGTCGTATCGAATGGCACCGCGATCCTTGGCCTTGGCAATCTGGGCGCCCTGGCCTCGAAGCCGGTGATGGAAGGCAAGGCGGTGCTGTTCAAGCGCTTTGCCGACGTGAACGCCATCGACATCGAGCTTGCGACCGAGGATGCGGACGAGATCATCAAGGCCGTCCACCTGATGAGCCCGACCTTCGGCGGCATCAACCTTGAGGACATCAAGGCGCCGGAATGCTTCATCATCGAACAGCGGCTGAAGGAAATCTGCGACATTCCGGTGTTTCACGACGACCAGCACGGCACCGCCGTGATCTGCGCTGCCGGTCTGATCAATGCGCTGGAAATCTCGGGCAAGAAGATCGAGGACTGCCGGATCGTCCTGAACGGGGCCGGGGCGGCCGGGATCGCCTGTCTGGAACTGCTGAAACGCATGGGCGCGCGACATGACAACTGCATCATGTGCGATACCAAGGGCGTGATCTGGCGGGGCCGCACCGAGGGGATGAACCAGTGGAAGTCGGCCCATGCCGTCGATACCGATGCCCGCACGCTGGAAGAGGCGATGGCGGGGGCGGATGTGTTCCTGGGCGTCTCGGCCAGGGGTGCGGTGACGCCCGCGATGGTTGCCAGCATGGCGGAAAACCCGGTCATCTTCGCCATGGCGAACCCGGATCCCGAAATCACCCCGGAAGAGGCCCATGCCGTGCGCCCCGATGCCATCGTCGCGACCGGGCGCAGCGACTACCCGAACCAGGTCAACAATGTGCTGGGCTTTCCCTACCTGTTCCGGGGAGCGCTGGATATCCACGCCCGCGCCATCAACGACGAGATGAAGATTGCCTGCGCCGAGGCGCTGGCGGCGCTGGCGCGCGAGGATGTGCCGGACGAGGTGGCCATGGCCTATGGCCGCAAGCTGTCCTTCGGGCGCGACTACATCATCCCCACGCCCTTCGATCCGCGGCTGATCTATGTGGTTCCGCCGGCGGTGGCGAAAGCGGGCATGGACACCGGCGTCGCCCGCCGGCCCATCATCGACATGAAGGGATACGAGGCGGGGCTGAAGGCCCGGATGGACCCGACCGCCAGCATGCTGCAGGGTGTCCACGCCCGGGCGCGGGCGGCGCAGGCCCGGATGATCTTTGCGGAAGGCGACGATCCCCGGGTGTTGCGGGCCGCCGTGGCCTATCAGCGCGCCGGTCTCGGCAAGGCGCTGGTCGTCGGGCGCGAGGCGGATGTGAAGGAAAAGCTGGAGGCCGCCGGCCTGTCGGATGCGGTGCGGGAGCTGGAGGTGGTGAATGCCGCCAATTCCCGCCATCTCGATACCTACAAGGAATTTCTCTATGCCCGGCTGCAACGGCAGGGCTATGACCGGCAGGATATCCACCGGCTGGCGGCGCGGGACCGGCATGTCTTTGCCGCGCTGATGCTGGCGCATGGCCATGGCGACGGGCTGGTCACGGGGGTCACGCGGAAATCGGCGCATGTGCTGACTCTCATCAACACCGTCTTCGACGCCAAGGCGACCGATGGCGCGGTGGGGGTGACGGCGCTGCTGCTCAAGGGCCGCATCCTGCTGATCGCCGATACGCTGGTGCATGAATGGCCGGACGAGAACGATCTGGCCGAGATCGCCATCCGCGCGGCGCGGGTGGGCCGCAACCTCGGGCTGGAGCCGCGGGTGGCGTTTGTGAGCTTCTCGACCTT
>JBDHSO010000037.1:0-25849 GCA_039808125.1 Rhodobacter sp.
CGGCCATAGGGCGGCTTGAAGCCGACGATGCCGCAGGCCGAGGCCGGGATGCGGATCGAGCCGCCGATGTCGGAGCCGGTCGCCAGCGTGGTCAGCCCCGCCGCAAGCGCCGCCCCCGACCCGCCCGAGGATCCGCCGGGCGTGAAGGCCGGGTTCCACGGATTGCGGGTGATGCCCCATTGCCGCGAATGGCAATAGGGAACGCAGGAAAACTCCGGCGTCGTCGTGCGGGCGTGGACGATGGCGCCGGCATCCAGCAGGCGCTGAACCACCGGCGCATTGGTGGGTGCGATGTGATCGGCATAAAGCAGCGAGCCATAGGTTGTGACCTTTCCCGCCATCATGTTTTCGTCCTTGAGCGCGGTCGGCAGCCCCTCCAGCGGCCCGAGATCCTCTGCCCCCGCGGCATAGCGCGCCTCGGCCCGCCGGGCCTGGTCCATCGCCTCGTCGGCATAGGTGAAACAGACAGCATTCAGCCCCTCGGCGCTGGCCGCGATGCGGGAGAGCTGGGCCTCCAGCACCTCGACCGGCGAAAGCGCGCGGCTGCGGAACAGGCGCAGAGCCTCGGCTGCGCCAAGGTAGGCAAGGTCGGTTTCGATCATGGCATCCCCGCCCGGAAACCTGTCCGGTCTGCCGTGTATTCTGGCCATTGCGTGATTGATTGGTCAATCAGTTTGTTGACAGGTCCGCGTTTCCAACTACTGTGATTCCGCGATGGGCGACGATGCAGGAAAGCTGCGGCAAGGCGGCCGGGCGCGCGCCAGGGAAATGCAAGCGAAACAATGCTCACAAGGTTGGAACCATGAACGAATCGTATCACCGTCAGATGGACGATCTGGCCTCCCGACTGCGCCGCGGGGCGATCTCGCGCCGTGAATTCCTGATCCGCAGCAGCGCGCTTCTGGCGGCGGGCGCGGTTGCCGGCATCCCGGGCGCATCCCGTGCCCAGGCCGATGCGCCGAAGTCCGGCGGTACGATGCGGCTGGGCCTGCACAATGCCTCGCAGAACGACAACCTCGACCCCGGCACCTGGTCGACAAGCTGGACCGGCGCCAGCTTCAACGGCGGGGTCTACAATAACCTGGTCGAGATCCTGCCCGACGGAACCGCCCAGCCCGACCTTGCCGAAAGCTGGGAGCCGAACGAGAATGCGTCGGTCTGGCGGATCAAGCTGAAGCCCGGCATCACCTTCCACAACGGCAAATCGCTTGAGCCCGAGGACGTGCGCCAGTCCTTCCTGCACCACATGGGCGAGGGCAGCACCTCTGGCGCGCGGGCGATCGTGCAGCAGATCTCCTCGATCGAGGTCGATGGTGCGGATACGGTGGTCTTCACCCTGGCCGACGGCAATGCCGACCTGCCCTATCTGCTGTCGGACTACCACCTGTCGATCTTCCCCGCCCTTGCGGGCGGCGGGATCGACATCCAGTCGGCCAACGGCACCGGCGCCTTCCTTCTCGACAGTTTCGAGCCGGGGATCGCCACCCGCCTGGTGCGCAACCCGAACTATCACAAGAACAACAAGCCCTATCTGGACGAAGTGGAATTCATCTCGATCCCCGATGCCACGGCGCGGCTGAATGCGCTGCTGACCGGCGAGGTTGATTTCATCCAGGACATCGATATCCGCAACGTGCCGATGGTCGAGCGCAGCGCGGATTTCGCGGTGCAGCGGGTGCCGGGGCTGCGGCATTTCTCGTTCGACATGGACACGCGGGTGGCGCCGTTCGACAATTCCGATGTGCGGCTGGCGCTGAAATATGCGATGGACCGCGACGACATGATCGAGAAGGTCTTCCTGGGCGAGGGCCGCAAGGGCAACGATAATCCCGTCTCGTCGATCATGAAGTTCTACCACGAGATGCCGCAGCGCGACTACAGCGTGGAAAAGGCCAGGGAGCATCTGCAGAAGGCGGGGCTGGAGACGGTCACGGTGGATCTGCATGTGGCCGAGAACGCCTTCGCCGGCGCCATCGACGCGGCGGTCCTCTATCAGGAACATGCGGCGGCGGCCGGGATCACCATCAACGTCGTCCGCGAAGCGGCGGATGGCTACTGGGAGAACGTCTGGCTGAAGAAGCCCTTTGTCGGCGTCGACTGGTTTGGCCGGGCGACGGTGGACTGGCTGTTCTCGACCATCTACACCTCGACCGCACCGTGGAACGCCGGCTGGTCCAATGCCCGGTTTGACGAGCTTCACGCCCTGGCGCGGGCCGAAACCGACGACGACAAGCGCACGGCCTATTATGCCGAGATGCAGGAGATCATCCACGATGACGGCAATATCCTGACCGTCGCCTTCGTGGACTGGCGCAATGGCGTGTCGAAAAACCTGGGCTACGAAACGGTCGGCGGGCTGATGCCGCTCGACAACATGCGCATCTGCGAACGCTGGTGGCGCAAGGACTGAACCGGCAAGCAACGGTTGTCGCGGACGGGATCCGGTCCCGTCCGCGACTCTTTTAGACAAGGGCGGCGGAATTCATCTCGGCGCACCGGCCGGGGCCGGGCGCAAGACAGCGGTGTATCGGATGGGTGGAGGACAATCCATGAGGCAGCAGGACAGCGACAGCCACGGGTTTGCCCCGTCGCGCAGGGGGTTCATGGCCGGTCTGGCCGCGGGTGCGGGCGGGCTGACCCTGCCGCGCCTTGCCCTGGCGCAGGACGGGCCGAAGCCCGGCGGAAAGCTGCGCTACGGCATGAACGACGGCTCGCAGCAGGACACGCTCGATCCCGCAGGCTGGGTCGCGGTCATGACCGGCTTTGCGTTCAACGGCGCGCTTTGCAACAACCTGGTGGAGTTTCTGCCGGACGGGACGCTGGCGGGGGATCTGGCGACCAGCTGGGAGTCCGATGACGGTGCCCTGCGCTGGACCTTCGTGCTGCGCCAGGGGGTGAAATTCCACGATGGCCGCCCCCTGACGGCCGAGGACGTGCGCCAGTCGATCCAGCATCACATGGGCGAAGACAGCACGTCGAGCGCGCTGGCCATCGTCCGGCAGATCGCCCGGATCGATATTGACGGCGATCGCGTGATCTTCACGCTGGCCGAGGGGAATGCCGATTTCCCGGCGCTGATGTCGGACTATCACCTGTCGATCTTTCCCGCCCGCGAGGGCGGCGGGATCGACTGGGAAAGCGGCATCGGCACCGGCCCGTTCAAGCTGGACAGTTTCGAGCCGGGCGTCGCCATCCGCCTGCTGCGCAACCCCGACTATCACAAGCCGGGGTTGCCGCATTTCGACGAGGTAGAGGTGCTGAACATCCCCGATTCCACCGCGCGGCTGAATGCCCTGCTGACGGGCGAGGTGGATGTGATCGAGGATGTCGATATCCGCAATGTCGCCCTGGTCGAGCGCAATCCGGAGCTGAAGGTCGTGCGGACGCCGAGCCTGCGGCATCTGACCTTCGACATGAACTGCTCGGTCGCGCCCTACGACAACCCGGCCGTCCGCAAGGCGCTGAAACTCGCCATCGACCGCGACGACATCATTTCCAAGGTCTTCCTGGGCGAGGCGACCAAGGGTAACGACAACCCGGCGGCGCGGATCATGCCCTATTTCGCGGAAACCCCGCCGCAACACGACTATGATCCCGAAGCGGCCCGCGCCCTGCTGAAGGAGGCGGGACTCGATACGGTCAGCGTCGATCTGTCGGTGGCGGAATCGGCCTTCCCCGGTGCGATCGATGCGGCGGTGCTGTTTCAGGAACATGCCGCCAAGGCGGGGATCACGGTCAATATCGTGCAGGAGGCCGACGACGGCTACTGGGACAATGTCTGGCTGAAGAAGCCCTTCAATGCTTCGGACTGGTATGGCCGCGTCACGCTCGACTGGCTGTTTTCGACCTCCTACACCTCCGACTCGCCCTGGAACAACACGGGGTTCCGGAATGCCGGGTTCGACGAGATCTGCAAGGCGGCCCGGACCGAGCTGGACCCTGACCAGCGGGCCACGCTTTATGCGCAGGCGCAGCAGATCCTGCATGACGACGGCGGTGTGATCACGGTAGCCTTCGTAAGCTGGCGGCTGGCGATGACGGCGAATGTGGGCCATGGCGAACTGGGCGGGATCCTGCCGGCCGACAATCATCGCGGCGCCGAACGCTGGTGGCGCATCGACGCCTGACCCCCTGCTGCCGCCCCACCCTCGGGGCGGCACCCCCCAGGACCCAACGACCGGAGAACGCAAGACATGACATCCAAATCCCACCCGATCCTGTCCATGGTGACAAGCCGGATCGGCCTGGGGCTTCTCAGTCTGCTGATCGTCTCTCTGGTCATTTTCTCGGCCGTCAGCTTCCTGCCCGGCAGCTATGCCTCGGCGATCCTGGGCCAGAACGCCACCCCAGAGGCGGTGGCGGCCATGGAACAGCAACTGGGGCTGGATCGTCCGTGGTTCCTGCGCTACCTCGCCTGGCTCGGCGCCGCCGCGACGGGTGACATGGGAATGTCCTTTGCCGGACGGCCGGTGATGACGGTGGTCGGGCCGCGGCTGAAGAACACCATTCTGCTGGCCTCGATCACCGCCGTGATCGCCGTGCCGCTTGCCATCGCGCTGGGGATCCTCTGCGCGCGGTTCCGCGGACGGTTCATCGACAAGTTCCTGTCGACTTCCACGCTGGCCTCGATCTCGCTGCCGGAATTTCTGGTGGCCTATATCGTCATGATGGTTCTGGCGGTGAAGCTGCAGCTTTTCCCCTCGATGGCGGGTATCCGCAACGGCATGGATTTCGCCGATCAGCTTTACCGGATGGTGCTGCCGATCCTGACGCTGCTGCTGGTGATCCTGGCGCATATGGTGCGCAACACCCGAGCGGCGATCCTGTCGGTGATGGCCAGCCCCTATATCGAGATGGCGCGCCTGAAGGGCGAGCCGGAGGGCCGCGTCGTCCTGCGGCAGGCCCTGCCCAATGCGATCGGCCCGATCGCTAGCGTGGTGGCGCTGAACCTTGCCTATCTGATTTCCGGTGTCGTGGTGATCGAGGTGGTCTTCGTCTACCCCGGGATCGGCCAGGCCATGATTGATGCTGTGCGGAACCGCGACGTGCCGGTGATCCAGGCCTGCGCGCTGATCTTTGCCACCGCCTATATCGGTTTCAACCTGATTGCCGACATCATCTCGATCGTCAGCAATCCGCGTCTGCTGCATCCGCGCTAAGGGGGACGACATGGACCAGAGCCTGCATTCCCGCCCCGCCGCCGGCCCCGGCCGGATGACCCGTGCGCTGCGGCTGATCCGGTCTGCCCCCCTGACGGCGAAGATCGGCATGGTGGTCATCGCGATCTATGCCTTCGTGGCGCTTTTCGCCCCGCTGCTGGCGCCCTATGGCGAGTATGAGGTCGTCTCGCGCGTTCCGTTCGAGGCTTGGGGGCCGGAACATCTGCTCGGCACCGACCAGCTGGGGCGCGACTTCCTGTCCCGGCTGATCTATGGCGCGCGCAATTCGATCAGCATCGCGCTGGTGACGACGGTGATCTCGTTCACCATCGGCTGCCTCCTCGGCGTGTTTGCGGCCCTGGTGGGTGGTGTTGTCGATCAGGTGATCTCGCGCCTTGTCGATGCGCTGATGTCGGTCCCGGATCTGATCTTCACGCTGATGATCCTGTCGATCTTCGGGTCGTCGGTGGTGAACCTGATCCTGATCATCGCCGTTCTCACCTCGACCAGGTTCTTCCGCATTTCGCGCGCGGCGGCATTGAATGTCGCCAGCCTCGATTTCGTCGAGGCGGCCAAGGCGCGGGGCGAAGGGCTGCTGTGGATCGCGGTGAACGAGGTGTTTCCCAACATCCTGCCGCTGATCCTGTCGGAACTGGGGATGCGGTTCTGCTTCATCTTCCTGAACATCGCCGCGCTGTCCTTTCTGGGCGTCGGGCTGCAACCGCCGACGGCGGAATGGGGGTCGATGGTTCGCGACAATGCGGCGCTGATCAACATGGGCGATATCACGCCCCTGATTCCGGCCGCCGCCATCGCCTTTCTGGCGATTGCGGTGAATTTCGTGGTCGACTGGCTGCTGAACCGGGCCAGCGGCCTGAGCGACGAGGGGTGACGATGACCGGACGCGAGACCACTCCCCCCGTTGTCGAGATCACCGACCTGCGGATCGAGGCGAAGGCCAACGACGAATGGTCGAAGATCGTGAATGGCGTCAGCCTTGTCATCCACCCGGGCGAAGTTCTGGGGCTGGTCGGCGAATCCGGGGCGGGGAAGTCGACCATCGGTCTTGCGGCGCTTGGTTATCTGCGCCCCGGGGCAAGGGTGACGGGCGGCACCGTGCGGCTTCTGGGGCAGGACCTGATGACCATTCCCGAAGACGAGCGGCGGCCCTTTCGCGGGACCCGCGTCGCCTATGTCGCGCAAAGCGCGCAGGCCGCCTTCAACCCGGTGCACCGGCTGATGGACCAGATCGTGATGGTCGCGGTCGAGCGCGGCGGCATGACCCGGGACGAGGCCGAGGGGCGGGCGGTTGATCTGTTCCGCGCGCTGCAATTGCCCGAGCCAGAAATCTTCGGCCTGCGCTTTCCGCATCAGGTTTCGGGCGGACAGTTGCAGCGGGCGATGGTCGCCATGGCCATGATCTGCAACCCCGCGCTGATCGTCTTCGACGAACCGACGACCGCGCTGGACGTGACGACACAGGTCGAGGTGCTGATCTCGATCCGCAAGGTGATCGAGAATTTCGGGGTGGCCGCGATCTACATCACCCACGATCTTGCCGTGGTGGCGCAGATCGCGCATCGCGTCGCCGTCCTGCGCTATGGCGAGGTGGTCGAGGAGGCGCCGATCGGCCGCATCATGGACCGCCCCGAACATCCCTATACCAAAAGCCTCTGGGCCGTGCATGAAATGCCCGTGACCCATGCGGTGGATCACGAGGCCAAGGGCGCGCCGCTGCTGTCCCTGAGCGGCGTTTCGGCACGCTATCGCGATTTCGAGGTGCTGACCGGCATCGACCTGACGGTCGGGCGGGGCGAGACCGTGGCGCTGGTCGGGGAATCCGGATCGGGGAAATCGACGCTGGGGCGGCTGATCGTCGGGTTGAAGGAGCCGGCTGGCGGGCAACTCGTCTATGACGGCAAGCCGCTGCCGCCGCGCGTGCGCCGCCGCTCGGCCGAAACGCTGAAGCAGATCCAGATCATCTATCAGTCGGCCGATACCGCGCTGAACCCGCGCCAGACGGTGCGTAAGATCATCGGGCGACCGCTGTCGCTCTATCACGGGCTGCGCGGCGCGCGGCGCGAAGCGCGGATGCAGGAATTGTTGCGGCTGGTGGAACTGGACGAAACCCATGCCGGCCGGATGCCGGGCCAGCTTTCCGGCGGCCAGAAGCAGCGGGTCGCCATTGCCCGGGCTCTGGCGGCGGAACCCCGGCTGATCGTCTGCGACGAGATCACCTCGGCCCTCGACAAGGTGGTTCAGGCCGATGTGCTGCGGATGCTCCTGCGGCTCCAGGCCACGCTGGGCGTGTCCTATCTGTTCATCACCCATGACATCGAGGTGGTGCGCGCCATCGCCGACCGCGTGGTGGTGATGCAGCACGGGCGGATCGTCGAACAGGGCGACAAGGACCGGATCTTCGCCCCCCCGCATGAGCCCTATACCGAAATGCTGCTGGCGTCGGTGCCGGACATGGCGGTGGGCTGGCTGGACCGGATCATCGCTGCCCGCGCGGCCTGACCATGCAATGGCGGGCGACGATATCCGCCCTGCCCGATGTCCTGTGCTGTGCCTTTGCCCAAAATCATGGCGGTTCGGCGCCTGCCTGATCGCCGCAACGCCGGGTCGCCCCGGGGAAGGAGCCACCGCTCATGCCGGCCACCGCGCAGGAATATGATTATGTGATTGTGGGTGCGGGATCGGCGGGATGCGTTCTGGCCGCCCGGCTGAGCGAGGATTCCGACCGCCAGGTCCTGCTGCTGGAGGCCGGGGGGCGCGACAGGTCGCTGATGATGGCGATCCCGGCCGGGGTCTACAAGGTGTTCCACGATCCGCGGTTCAACTGGAACTATGAGTCCGAGCCCCAGCCGGAACTGGCAGGACGGCGGATTCCCGTTCCGCGCGGGCGGACGCTTGGGGGATCGTCCTCGATCAATTCGATGGTCTATCTGCGCGGCCATCCCGCGGATTACGACGCCTGGGCGGCGCAGGGGCTGGCGGGCTGGGGCTTTGCACAGTGCCTGCCGTATTTCCGCCGGTCGGAAACCTCGGACCGGGGCGCCTCGCTCTATCGCGGCGGCGAGGGGCCGTTGCAGGTGCAGAAGGGGCGGTTGCAATCGCCGATCTTCGATGCTTTCGAACAGGCCTCGGCCGAGGCCGGGCACCGGCTGGTCGCGGATCTGAACGGCCCCGATGCGGTGGGGATCGGGCGGCTGGACAGCACCAAGACCGGCGGGCGGCGTTGCAGTACCTCGGTCGCCTATCTGCGCCCGGCGATGGCGCGCGGAAACTTGACGGTGCTGACCGGCGCATTGGCCCGCCGCATCATGATCGAGGGTGGGCGGGCCACCGGCATCGACTATCTGCGCGACGGTGAGGTACACGTCGCCCGCGCCCGGCGCGAGGTGATCCTGTCGGGCGGCGCGATCAACACGCCGCAACTGCTGATGCTGTCGGGCATCGGGCCGGCGGCGGATCTGCGCGCGCTGGGAATCGCGCCGCTGGTCGACCTGCCCGTGGGCGAAAACCTGCAGGATCACCTGGATCTCGGCATGTCGTTTCGCTGCGCCGAGCCGGTGTCGCATGCCTGGATGGGGTCGACGCGGGGCAAGCTGCGGGTCGGGCTGGAATGGATGCTGCGCCAGTCCGGCCCCGGCGCCTCGAACATCTGGGAGATTGGCGGCTTCGCGCGGGCCATGCCGGATTCCGCGCTGCCGACCGTGCATTACCATGTGGCACCGATGAAGATCGACCCGCGCCCGGACGGCAGCTTCGGCCTGTCGCATGGGTTCACCCTGCATCTGTCGCAACTGCGCCAGCGCAGCCGGGGGCGGCTGGTGCTGCGCAGCGACCGGCCCACCGATGCGCCGCGGATCGACTTTCGTTTCTTCTCGCACCCGCGCGACATCGTGGAAATGCGCGCGGGCGTCCGGGTCACGCGCGAGATCGTGGCGCAGGCGCCCTTGCAGCGCCTGGGCACGCTGGAGGTGGCGCCGGGAGCCGATCTGCGCTCTGATGCGGAGATAGACGATGCGATGCGCCAGGCGATCAAGACCGAGTTCCATCCCTCCTGCACCTGCCGGATGGGGGTGGACGAACGCGCGGTGGTCGATCCCGACCTTCGGCTGCGGGGGGTCGAGGGCCTGCGCGTCGTCGATGCCTCGGTCATGCCGCATGTGGTGGGGGCGAACCTGAACGCGACGGTGATCATGATCGCGGAAAAGGTGGCCGACATGATCCGCGGCCGCCCGGCGCCCTTGGCCGCCGCCGTGCCCGCCGCGCCCGAGGGTCTGGTGCGCGAGATCCTCAGCGCGGATTGATCCCCTCGCCGACGGTGGTCAGGCCCAGCCCGGCGCGCTGCCCCTCGATGGCGGCGAACTCCGTCTGCAGCCAGTCGCGCACCCGCTGCACCTCGGGGCGGCGCGCGGCGGCGCGGCGGGCGACGAGGTGATAGAAGGTGCCGGTCTGCAACACGCGCCCGCCGGCGGGAACCAGCCCGTCCGACAGGATCTCTCCCGCCACCACATGCCACCAGCCAAGGGCCACCGCCTGCCCCTTGATCGCGCCCTGAATGACCAATGCGTAATCGGAAAAACCGATCTCCGTCGCCTCGCGCAGCGGGCCAAGCCCCACCGCCGGCCCGAAGGTCGACCACGGGATCCGCATCTTGCCGACAAGGCTTGCCAGAACGTGGCCGCGCAGCCCGCCCGGCCCGTCGATGGCGCCATGCGCCCGCAGGTAGCCGGGGCTGCACACCGGGATCACGACCTCGGCCACCAGCGGCCAGGCCTCGATCTCCTCGCCCTCGGGGGTGGCGTAGCGCAGGCCGATATCGGCGGCACCAAGGGGGCCGTAGGGTTCGCCATGAATCAGGTCCAGCCGGATCTGCACGCCCGGAACCTCGCGCAGAAAGCGGTCGAACCGCGGCATCAGCCAGTGGAGCGCAAAGGCAGAGGTGACTGAAAGCGCCACCACCTCTCCCTCGCCGGTGGTGGCCTGGATTTCGCAGACCGCCTCTTCGATGCGGTCGAACCCCAGCCGGACGGCGCGGTGCAGGATGCGCCCTTCTTCGGTCAGTTCAAGCCCCGTCGGGCGACGAAGGAACAGGGCGGCGCCGAGGTGCCGCTCAAGCCGCGCGATCATGCGGCTGATCGCAGGCTGGGTGACGTTGAACTCGCGCGCGGCGAGGGTAAAGTTCCGGTGCCGCGCCGCGGCCTCGAACATGAAAAGCGCCCCCGACGAGGGCAATCTGCTGCGCAGCGGCATGGAAAGGGTCATCGCTCTGACTTCAAGTCATAGGGTGCCTACAATTCCTGTTCTGCACAAGGGGCCGGCGAATGATAGGCTGACCTCAGATTTGGGCCGCAGCATCTTGCCGCGTGCCGCCCCGGGCCAGAAGGGCACCCCTATGTCTGCCAGCTATCCCCACCTGTTTTCGCCGCTGACCCTGCGCGGGCGCGAGATCCGCAACCGCATCCTGTCCACCGGGCATCAGACCTATCTCGCAAGGGGGAACCTGCCCGGCGAGGATATGATCGCCTATCACGCGGCGCGGGCGAGGGGCGGTGCCGGTCTGATCGTGAACGAGGCGGCACGGTTTCATGCCTCGACCCTGGGCGAGGCGCCGGATCTGGCGATCCTGACCGACGAGGCGATCCCGCATTACGCGCGGCTGGCGGCGGCTGTGCAGGGGCAGGGCGCGCGGATCTTCGGCCAGTTGTCGCATTCCGGGCGGGTCACGCGACGCATGATGAACGGCATGCGCGGTGTGGTCTTCGCGCCATCGCCGGTGCCCGAGAACCGTTTCCATGTCGTCCCGCGCGAGATGCCGACCGAGATGGTGGCCGAGATCATCGCCGCCGCCGCCGAGGGCGCCCGCCGCTATGCCGAGGCCGGCTATGACGGGGTGGAGCTGATGGCAAGCCACGGGCTGCTGTTCGCGCAGTTCCTGAACCCTGCCGTCAACCGGCGCGACGACATCTATGGCGGCTCGGCCGAAAACCGGCTGCGGGCGCTGCGCGAGGCGCTGCTGGCCGTCCGCCGCGCGGTGGGCGAGGGCGTGGTGGTCGGGCTGCGCATCTCGGCCGACGAGGTGGAGGAGGGCGGGCTGGATGCGGCCACCGTCCTGACCATCTGCCGCCGCCTGTCCGGGGACGGGCTGGTCGACTACATCAATACCACGCTTGGCACCATGTCCGGTCTTGGCGGCTCGATCCATGTCGTTCCGCCGATGGAGATCGACACCGCCTATGTCGCGCCGAAGGCCGCCGCGATCCGGGCGGCCGTCTCGGTGCCGGTCTTCGTCGCCGGCCGAATCAACCAGCCGCAGATCGCCGAGGGGGTTCTGGCCGCCGGACAGGCCGACATGTGCGGCATGACCCGGGCGCTGATCGTCGACCCCGAAATGCCCCGCAAGGCGCGCGATGGCCGGGGCGACGAGATCCGCGCCTGCATCGGCTGCAACCAGGCCTGTATCGGGCATTTCCATGCCGGTTATTCGATTTCCTGCATCCAGAACCCCTCGACAGGGCGCGAATTGCGGCTGCCGGTCGCCGTGCCGGCCGCGCCGCGGCGGTTGAAGGTGCTGGTTGCCGGCGGTGGCCCGGCGGGAATGAAGGCTGCGGTGACGGCGGCCGAGATGGGGCACCGGGTCATCCTGTCCGAGGCGGCGGCGCAACTGGGCGGTCAGGCCCTGCTGGCACAACTGCTGCCGGATCGGGCGGAATTTGGCGGGCTGGTGACGAATCTTGCCACCGAACTTGCGCTGCGGCAGGTGGATGTGCGGCTGAACGCCCCCGTGACCCCGGCCATGGTGCGCGAGGTTGCGCCCGATGCCGTCCTTCTTGCCACCGGCTCTGCCCCCGTCGACACCGAGGTCGAGGGCCGCGAGACCGGCCATGTGATCGAGGCGACGGATCTGCTGGTCGGCAAGGCCGCGCCCGGCGCCCGGGTCGTGGTGGCCGACTGGCGCTGCGACTGGACGGGGATCGGCGTCGCCATCCTGCTGAACCGCAGGGGGCATCATGTGCGGCTGGCGGTGAACGGCATCTGTGCCGGGCAGAACCTGCAGCAATATGTCCGCGACCACTGGGCCGGCAAATTGCATCAGGCCGGTATCGAGGTCATTCCCTATGCCCGCATCTTCGGGGTGGATGGCGACACCGCCTATTTCCTGCATGGCGCAAGCGGCCAGCCGATCATCCTCGACGGGGTGGATACGGTCGTGCTGACCTCGGGCCGGGCGCCGGCAACCGGGCTGGAACACGCCTTGCAGGGGATGGGCGTGCCCGTCGCCACGGTGGGAGACTGCACCATCGCCCGCAGCGCCGAAGAGGCGATCTATGACGGGTTGGCAATCACCCGGGAATTTCTGGGCGGCATCGCGGCCGCCGGCACGACGAAAGGTGCAGCATGACCCAACCCGTCCCGGCCCTGTTGCGTCCGCGGTCGCTGGCGATCGTCGGGGCCAGCCCTAGGGCGGACAGCTTCGGTGCGACGCTGCTGCGCTCGGTCCGCTCGCTGGATTTCGCCGGGCAGATCCATCTGGTCAATCCGCGCTATGACGAGATCGACGGCCTGCCGTGCCATCCCGATATCGCGGCCATCCCCGGCGGGGTGGATTGCGCGGCGCTGGTGGTCGGCGACGCCCGCCTGCCCGCGGCTTTCGAAGAGGCCGCCGCAGCCGGCGTGCAGGGCGCGGTCCTTTTCGGCCGGGCCCATGGCGAGGCCGCGGACGGCCGCCCCGTCGCGCAGACCGTGCGGCAGATCGCGGCGGCGGCCGGCATGGCCGTCTGCGGCGCGAATTGCATGGGATTCCTGAACCTGATCGACCGCCTTCAGGTCACGGGAATGCCGTTCCGGTCGCTGCCGGCGCCGTCGGGCGTGGCGCTGATCTCGCATTCGGGGTCCACATGGTCGGGGCTGGTCGGCAACCGGCGCCAGATGGGTTTCGACTATGCCATTTCCGCCGGACAGGAGCTTGCGACCACGGTTGCCGATTACATCGGCTTCTTTCTGGATCACACCGATGTCCGCGTGATCGTCTGCGTGCTGGAGACCATCCGCGATCCGGCCGGGTTCCGCGCCGCGGCCACCCGGGCCGAGGCGAAGGGGGTGCCCATCGTGGTGCTGAAACTCGGGCGCAGCGAGGCTGGACGGAATTTCGCGATCTCGCATTCCGGGGCGCTGTCGGGGGCGAATGCCGCCTATGACGCGGTGTTCGCGCATCACGGGATCATCCAGGTCCGCACGCTGGACGAATTGCTGGACACGGCCGAGCTGCTGGCGATGACGCGCCCGATGACGGCGCCGGGAATCGCGCTTGGCACCGATTCGGGCGGCGAGCGGCAGTTGATTTCCGATCTTGCCGCCGATCAGGGGCTGACATTCGCGCCCCTGCAACCGCAGACGCTCTCCGCCGTGCAGGCCCTTCTGGATCCGGGAATGGAGGCGTCGAACCCGCTCGACTACTGGGGCGACGGCGGGGACATCATGGCGCCGGTGCTGACGGCGATGGCGGCCGATCCCGGCATCGGCATCGTGGTGATGGCGACGAACCTGCCGCCCGACCGCAATTTCTCGGAGCTTTCGGCGGCGGCCGTCCGCAAGGTGCATGCCGCGACGCAAAAGCCGGTGGCGGTGATGGGAAACATCGCCACGACCACCTCGCCCGTGATCGCCGAGGAATTGCGGAGCAGGGGAATAGCGGTGCTGATGGGCACCGCAAGCGGGCTGGCGGCGCTTTACCATCTGCAACGCTATCGCTTCGGGCGCCCGCCTGCCGATACCCCGGCACCCATGCCACTGTCCTCCGGGGGGGCGGCGATCCTCGATGACGCACCGGGGGACAGCTTGCGCAGCGCCGAAGGGTTCCGCCTGCTGGATCTGGCCGGAATTCCGGTCGCGCCCTTTGCCGAGGTGGCCTCGCCGGCAGAGATCGCGGCCTTTGCCGACCGTCACGGCTGGCCCGTCGTGCTGAAGATCGACGATGCGGCGATTGCGCATAAATCCGACCTTGGCGGGGTGATCCTCGGCCTGGCCTCGGCGGCCGAGGCAGAGGCGGCCTATCTTGCCTTGACCCGTCGCCATCCGGGCGCGCCGATTCTGGTGCAGGCGATGGCGTCAGGGGTGGAACTGATCCTCGGCATGACGACCGATCCGGATTTCGGCCCTCTCGTGACCCTGGGTCTGGGCGGCGTGTTCACCGAGATATTCCGCGATGTGACCACGCTTCTTCCGCCCGTCTCGGCCGCCGCCGCCCGCCGCGCGCTGGAGGGGCTGAAGGGCTATCCGCTGCTGACGGGCGCGCGCGGACGGGCACCCGCAGACCTTGACGCCTTGAGCGCGCTGATCGCCCGCTTCACCGCCTTTGCGGCCGGGGCGGCGGAGCGGATCGCCGAAATCGAGATCAACCCGGTTCTGGCCGGCCCGACCGGGGCGGTGGCCGTGGACTGCCTGACCCTGCGCCGCAAGAAAGCACTGCATCATGACCACTGACTATGAAACCATCCGCGTCGATCTGACCGGCGAGGGCATCGCCCATATCGTGCTGAACCGGCCGCGCGTCCTGAACGCGATCAACACCGTGCTGATGCGCGAGGTCACGGATGTTGTCTCGGCCCTGCAACGCGATCCCGCGGTGCGCTGTTTCGTGCTGTCAGGCGAGGGCCGGGCCTTTTCGGCGGGATTTGACCTCAAGGAATCCGCGATGGCGGGGACGCGCACGATTGCCGACTGGCGCCGGGTGCTGGAGGCGGATTTCGATTTCATCATGCAGTTCTGGGATTGTCCGAAGCCCACGATCTCGGCCATCCACGGCCATTGCATCGGCGGCGGGCTGGAACTGGCCATCGCCTGCGACATTGCCATCGCCGCCGAGGATGCGATTTTCGGCGAGCCGGAGGTGCGGTTCGGATCCGGCATCGTCGCCCTGGTGCTGCCGTGGATGATCGGGCCGAAACATGCCAAGGACATGCTGCTGACCGGCAATGACCGGATCGGCGCCCGTCGGGCCGCGGATATCGGCCTTGTCACCGAAACCGTGCCCGCCGGGGAACATGTCGCCCGCGCCATGGAGAAGGCGCGCGAGATCGTGGCGGCCGCGCCGCTGTCGGTCGAACTGACCAAGCGCGCGATCAACCGCAGCTTCGATCTGCGCGGAATGCGCAGCGCCCTGCTGGCGGCGGTCGAGACCGACATTTTCATCGAAGCCGCCGGCGGTGCGGAACGCAGCGAGTTCAACCGCATCCGGGCGGAACAGGGGCTGAAGGCCGCGATCGAATGGCGAAACAGCCGCTGAACGCTTGGCGCCGTGCTCCGCGGGGCGGGCTGGTTTCCGGCTGACCGCCCCCGGGGGCGCGGCCCTAAACCGGCCCGCTGTCATCAGAGGACGCGCGCCGGGTTCACCCCTCAGGGGTATGGGACGATGTATCGAAATCACGGAAACATCGGACGGCCGGCGCCCGTCCGGTACGGGCCGCGTCCGGGCATGCGACGAAGCCTCGTTTCCTCTTCGCCTTCGGCCTCGCGGCCGTGCCCCGGGGGTGAGACGTCGGCCGGGCCGGCCGAAGGGGGAGACAGGCATGAAGGACGGAGCACAAGGCATGGAAACCGCTGTCGACCGCACGATCTTTCGCGAGGCGATGTCCCGGCTGGGGGCGGCCGTCTGTGTCGTTACCTCGAACGGCCCGGCGGGCCGCTGCGGGACGACCGTCACCGCAGTCAGCAGCGTCACCGATACCCCGGCCACCTTGCTGGTCTGCCTGAACCGGACGGCGCGGGCCAAAGCGGTGATCCGGGAGAACGGCCTCCTCTGCGTCAATGTCCTGACGCATGACCATGTAGGTCTGGCCGGCCATTTCGCCGGGCAGACCGGAGTGCTGTCCGAATCCCGGCTGGACGGCATAGATCACGGCGTTCTGGCGACGGGCGCGCCGGTGCTGGAGGGCGCGCTGGTGTCCTTTGACTGCCGGGTCCAGAATGTCATGGAATCGGGCACGCATTCGATCTTTCTGGTGCAGGTGGCCAAGCCGTACCTCTTCGTATTCGAACTTCTCGGTCAGCCGCATCCCCAGATACCTGCTGCAGAACTCGATGGTCCGGTCGATGTCGCGGACCGTCAGTCCGACATGGCCGATCTTTGTAACCTTCGGTTTCATGCTTTCCTCCGTTCGCTATTGTGGCGCTGTCGTTCTTTTATCGGGACGGTCCGGCGAAGGGATATACCCGCAGAAGGTTAGTCCGGCGGCCGGCCCGCGGACGCAGCCCCGGCGCCGCGCGGATCTCCCGTCAAAGCTGGAACCACGCCGTCTTCAGGTTGACGCATTTCTCCAGCGTATACAGCGACTTGTCGTGCCCGTTGCCCGACTGGCGGTGCCCGCCCGGGAGCACGGTCAGATCCGACCCGCCATAGGTGTTCACATGGACCACGCCGGCGTCGATCGCTGCCACCATCCTGTGGGCGCGCGACAGGTTTCCCGTCCAGACGGCCGAGGCCAGGCCGAAAGGGGTGTCGTTTGCCAGCCGCACCGCCTCGGCCTCGTCGTGAAAGGACAGCACGGCCAGAACCGGGCCGAACACCTCTTCGCGGGCCAGCGCCATGCGGGCGCCAACGCGGTCCATGACGGCGGGTCGCATGTAGGTTCCGCCGGTTTCCTGGAGGATGCGCTCGCCGCCGGTGAGGCGGCGGGCGCCTTCGGCCGTGGCGACGTGGGAGAGGTTCTGCTCCAGTTGCGCCTCGGAGATCACCGCGCCGATCCCGGTCGTCAGGTTGAGGGGATCGCCCACCCGAATGGCCGCGGTTTGCCGGGCAACCCGCTCGACGAATTCGTCGTGAACCGATTCTTCCACCAGAAGCCGCGATCCGGCGACGCAGACCTGCCCGGCGTTGCGGAAGATCGCATGGGTGGCGACCTTGGCGGCCCGGTCCAGATCGGGCGCATCGGCAAAGACGATGTCGGGAGACTTGCCGCCGAGTTCCAGATAAATCCGTTTCAGGTTCGATTGTGCGGAGGCGATCAGCAATTGCCGGCCAACGCCGTTCGACCCTGTAAAGGCCAGCACGTCGACATCGCCATGGCGCGACAGGGCGTCGCCCGCCACCGATCCCTTGCCGGTGACGACATTCAACACCCCTTCGGGCAGCCCGCATTCCGCGCAGATCGCAGCCAGGCGCAGCAGCGTCAGCGAAGCGGGCCCGGCGGGCTTCAACACCACCGAATTGCCCATGGCCAGCGCGGGCGCCAGCTTCCAGGCGCCGATCATCATCGGCATGTTCCAGGGCACGATGGCACCCACCATCCCGACCGGACCGCGGTGGACAAGCCCCAGAACGTCGGGCGCGGTCGGTGCGATCTCGCCATAGATCTTGTCCAGAGCCTCGGCATGATAACGGAAGATATTCGCCGCCCCCAAAGGTTCCGCCTTCAGCGGCATCGACAGTTCGGTGCCGTTGTCGCGCACGCCCGGAACGGCGATCTCCAGCGCCTCCGCCTCCGCCTCCAGCCGGTCGGCGATGCGGTGCAGGATCTTCTTGCGGGCCGCCGGTGCCATCCGCGACTATGTGCCACGCTCGAAGGCCGCGCGGGCCGCGGCGACTGCGCGATCCACGTCGGGGGCGTCCCCGGCGGCGATCCGGGTCAGCGGCAGGCCGTCAAGCGGCGAATGAACCTGGGTTTCGCCATCGCGTCCGTTCTGCCACTCTCCGGCGATCAGCAATCTGCCCGGAAGGTACGGGTTTGGTTCTGATCGCGTCGATCTCGGCTTGTGTCGTCATGCCTGCACTCTGGCTGTCCCCGGGGTTTGCCCGAATTGTCGGACAGGCCGCCGGCCGAACCCAGTCCCTTGAAAGGTGATGCCGGGCAAATGCTGGCAGCGGCGGGGTCGGACGGCAGACGATTCCCTGCGCGGATCGGCAGGACTTGCGCGACGGCGGGCATCCCCGCGACGCAAAGAGCGATGAAATTTTTCTTCTGGGCAAATTTTTGTTGCAATGTCGAAGTCCTTCGGCTGAAATCGCGCGAGGGCTGCAGCATCGTCACTCAGGGACCGCAATGGGTAAGAAACCGGCAGGCGTACATTTCGCGCTTGGGCGGCGAATCCGCAAGCGCAGACAATCCATGTCGATGACCCTGCAGGAACTCAGCAATGTTTGCGGAGTATCGGTAAGCTATATCAGCCAGGTGGAGCGCGACAATGCCGTGCCGACCCTTGGCACGCTGGCCGAGATCGCGGCGGCGCTGGATGTCAGCATCGACCATTTCATCGCCACGCCGCGGCAGTCCGACAGCGTGACCCGCGCGGGAGAGCGGCTGCGCTTTTCGGTCTCGGGGAGTCTGGTCGTCTACGAACAGATTGGGGCGGAGTTTCCGGGGCACGAGCTGACCTCCTTCGTGCTGAACGTGCCACCCGGATACTGCTCCGAGACGATCCAGCATGCCGGCGAGGAACTGCTCTTCGTCCTTGAAGGCGAGATCCTGCAGATCGTGGACGGGCAGCAGTTCCTGCTGCGCGAGGGCGACAGCATGCATTACCTGGGCCAGCACCCGCATTCCTGGTCGAATCCCGGCGATCGCATGGCCCGGCTGCTCTGGACCGGCAAGATGCTGCATGGCGCCACCCCTTCCGCCTATATCCCGCGCGGCGACGCCCTGATGGCGACTCGGCCCGGGGATGCCACCGATACGCCCGCAGGGGCGGGTAGCGAGTCTGCCAGATGATCTGACAGCCGTTTTCAATCTCAACAGGGAGAAAAAAGTGAAGAAACTTCTCATATTTGCTTCGGCGCTGGCGATGAGCGCCGCCATGGCGGAAGCCAAGACTTTCGTCTACTGCTCGGAAGCCTCGCCCGAAGGCTTCGATCCGGCGCCCTATACCGCCGGCGGCACCTTCGACGCCTCGGCCCATCCGGTCTACAATCGGCTGACCGAGTTCAAGAAGGGCACGACCGAGGTCGAGCCGGGTCTCGCCGAAAGCTGGGACGTGTCCGAGGACGGCACCGAATACACCTTCCACCTGCGCAAGGGCGTGAAGTGGCAGTCGAACGAAAAGTTCACCCCCACGCGCGATTTCAACGCCGACGACGTGATCTTCTCCTATGAGCGTCAGGGCGATCCCAACAATCCCTGGCACCAGTACATCCCGGGGATCACCTACGAATACTACACCTCGATGGCGATGCCGGAACTGATCAAGTCGATCGACAAGATCGACGACTACACGGTCAAGTTCACGCTGAACCAGCCGGAAGCGCCGTTCCTGGCCAATATCGCCATGCCCTTCGCCTCGATCATCTCGAAGGAATATGCCGATACGCTGGAGGCCGCGGGCACCAAGGAGGACATGAACAACCTGCCGATCGGCACCGGCCCGTTCCAGTTCGTGGCCTATCAGAAGGATGCGGTGATCCGCTATCAGAAGAACCCCGATTACTGGGGCACCCCGGCGATCGTCGACGATCTGGTCTTTGCGATCACCCCGGATGCAGCGGTGCGCCTGCAGAAGCTGAAGGCCGGCGAATGCCATCTGATGCCCTATCCGGCCCCGGCCGACATCGAGGCGATCAAGGCCGACCCGAACCTGAAGCTGGATGAGCAGGCGGGTCTGAACGTGGGTTATCTGGCCTACAACACCACGGTGGCGCCCTTCGATAATCCGAAGGTCCGCAAGGCGCTGAACATGGCGATCAACAAGCAGGCGATCGTCGATGCCGTGTTCCAGGGCGCGGCGGTGCCGGCCAAGAACCCGATCCCGCCGACCATGTGGTCGTATAACAACGCCATCGTCGACGACCCCTATGATCCCGAAGCCGCCAAGAAGATGCTGGAGGAGGCCGGCGTCAAGGATCTGTCGATGAAGATCTGGGCCATGCCGGTGCAGCGGCCCTATATGCCCAACGCGCGGCGCACGGCGGAACTGATGCAGGAAGACCTGTCCAAGGTCGGCGTCAAGGCCGAGATCGTGTCCTATGAATGGGGCGAATACCTGGCCAAGTCGATGGAACCCGGCCGCGACGGCGCGGTGATCCTGGGCTGGACCGGCGACAACGGCGATCCCGACAACTTCCTGTCGGTGCTGCTGTCGTGCGATTCCGCCGGCGAAGGCGGCGCGAACCGTGCCTTCTGGTGCAACGAGGACTTCTCGAAGCTCTTGAAGGATGCCAAGGTCACCGCCGATCAGGCCGAGCGGACCAAGCTGTACGAGCAGGCCCAGGTGATCTTCAAGGATCAGGCGCCCTGGTACACCATCGCGCATTCGACCCAGTATGTGCCGATGTCGAACAAGGTCTCCGGTTTCGTGATGAGCCCGCTGGGCGACTTCACCTTCGAAACCGTGGATATCGCCGAATAATCGACCCGCATTCATCTGAAACCGGACGCGCGGGGGCACAGGTCCCCGCGCGTTCTTCAAAGGGAATGGCGCATGGTCCGATTCATCCTTTCCAAGCTTCTTTATCTTGTCCCGACCTTTCTCGGGATCACCATCGTCGCCTTCAGCTTCGTGCGGATTCTGCCCGGCGATCCGGTGCTGCTGATGGCAGGCGAACGCGGAGTCACGCCGGAACGACATGCGGAACTGAGCGCGCAGCTTGGATATGACAAGCCGGTGGTGGTGCAGTATTTCGATTTTCTCGGCCGGCTGATGCACGGCGATTTCGGCAATTCGCTGGTCACGAAAAAGCCGGTGCTGACGGAATTCATGACCCTGTTCCCGGCCACGGTCGAACTGGGCCTTTGCGCCATCATCATCGCCACGCTGGTCGGCGTGCCGGTCGGTGTGCTGGCGGCGATCAAGCGCGGAAGCTGGTTCGACCAGATATCGATGACGACGGCGCTGGTCGGCTTTTCCATGCCGATCTTCTGGTGGGGCCTGCTGCTGATCATCTTCTTTTCCGGCATCCTGGGCTGGACCCCGGTCTCGGGGCGGATCAGCCTGCTTTATTACTTTCCCAACGTGACCGGCTTCATGCTGATCGACAGTCTGCTGTCGGGGCAGAAGGGGGCCTTCGCCTCGGCGGTCAGCCATCTGATCCTGCCCTCGATCGTGCTGGCCACGATCCCGCTGGCGGTGATCGCGCGGCAGACCCGTTCCGCCATGCTGGAGGTGATGGGCGAGGATTACGTCCGCACCGCCCGCGCCAAGGGCATGCCGCCCCGCCGGGTGATCGGCGTCCATGCCCTGCGCAATGCGATGATCCCGGTCATCACCACCATCGGGTTGCAGATCGGCGTGCTGATGGCCGGGGCGATCCTGACCGAGACGATCTTCTCCTGGCCGGGAATCGGCAAATGGATGATCGATTCGATCTCGCGCCGGGACTATCCGGTGGTGCAATCGGGCCTTCTGCTGATCGCGGCCCTGGTGATGGTGGTGAACCTGCTGGTTGACCTGACCTATGGCCTCATCAATCCGAGGATCCGCAACAAATGAGCGATATCGCCCCCACTCCGGTCGTCAGACTGTCGGATGCCGCGATCCGGCGCCGCATGCTTGCCGAGTTCTGGTTCTACTTCCGCCAGAACCGCGGCGCGGTCGCCGGCCTGGCCGTCTTCATCCTGCTGGTTCTGATCGCGGTCTTTGCGCCGCTGCTGGCGCCCCACGATCCCACGATGCAGTATCGCGATGCCTTGCTGGTGCCGCCGGCATGGCAGGAGGGCGGCCGCACGACATTTCTGCTCGGCACCGATGCGGTCGGGCGCGACATGCTTTCACGGCTGATCTACGGAGCACAGTATTCGTTGTTCATCGGCGTCGTCGTCGTGGCGATCGCGCTGGTCGGCGGGGTGATCCTCGGGCTGCTGGCGGGATATTTCGGCGGCTGGGTCGATACCGTCATCATGCGGGTGATGGATGTGATCCTGGCCTTCCCCTCGCTTCTGCTGGCACTGGTGCTGGTGGCGGTGCTGGGCCCCGGCCTGACCAATGCGATGATCGCCATCGCCATCGTCTATCAGCCGCATTTCGCCCGCCTGACCCGCGCCGCGGTGATGAGCGAGATGAAGCGGGAATATGTCACCGCCGCCCGCGTGGCCGGCGCGGGCAACCTGCGGCTGATGTTCAGGACTGTCCTGCCCAATTGCCTTGCGCCCCTGATCGTGCAGGCCACGCTGTCCTTCTCCTCGGCCGTGCTCGACTCGGCCGCACTGGGGTTTCTCGGCATGGGCGCCCAGCCGCCGACGCCGGAATGGGGCACGATGCTGGCCGAGGCGCGTGAATTCATCCTGCGCGCCTGGTGGGTCGTCACCTTTCCCGGTCTTGCCATCCTGATTTCGGTGCTGGCGATCAACCTGATGGGCGACGGGTTGCGCGACGCGCTTGACCCCAAGCTGAAGCGGAGCTGAGATCATGGCGCTTCTGAACATCAAGAACCTCACGGTCAAATTCGCCACCGCCACCGGCAGCTTCACCGCGGTCGACGGGATTGACGTGCATGTCGACCGGGGCGAGGTTCTGGCCATCGTGGGCGAAAGCGGCTCCGGCAAGTCGGTGTCGATGCTGGCGGTGATGGGGCTTCTGCCCGATACCGCCACCATCACCGCCGACGAGATGACCTATGACGGGCGCGACATGCTGAAAATGTCCAAGGCCGAAAAGCGCAAGCTGATCGGCCGCGAGATCACGATGATCTTCCAGGAACCCGTCGCCTCTCTGAACCCCTCGTTCACCGTGGGCTTCCAGATCGAGGAGGTGCTGCGGCTGAACCTGGGCATGAGCCGCCACGAGGCCCGCGAAAAGGCGCTGGATCTGTTCCGCTCGGTCGGGATCCCCGAGCCGGAGGACAAGATCAAGGCCTATCCGCACCAGATGTCGGGCGGGCAATGCCAGCGGGTGATGATCGCCATGGCCATCGCCTCCAATCCCCGCCTGCTGATCGCGGACGAGCCGACCACGGCGCTGGATGTGACGATCCAGAAGCAGATCCTCGACCTCTTGATGAAGCTGCAGGAGGATTACGGCATGGCCCTGATCCTCATCACCCATGACATGGGCGTCGTGGCCGAGACGGCGGACCGGGTGGTCGTTCAGTACAAGGGCAAGAAGATGGAAGAGGCGGATGTGCTGTCGCTGTTCGAGGCGCCGCAGAACCCCTATACCCGCGCGCTGCTGGCGGCCCTGCCGGAACATGCGACCGGCGACCGGCTGCCCACCGTATCCGACTTTTTCCATCAGGAGGTCGCAGGATGACCCAGAGCGTTCCTGTCGTCGAAGGCCGGGCCATCGTGCAGGACTATCATGTGCCGGGCAGCATGTTTTCCGGCAGCAGGACGGTACGGGCGCTGAAGGGAATCGACTTCAGCGTGGCACAGGGCCAGACGCTGGCCATCGTGGGCGAAAGCGGCTCCGGCAAGTCGACGCTGGCGCGGATCATCGCGCTGATCGACGCGCCGTCGGGGGGGGAGTTGCGGATCGAGGGCAAGGCGGTCGATGTGTCGAAACACCGGCCCGGCCCCGAGATGCGGTCCAAGGTGCAGATGGTGTTCCAGAACCCCTATGGCAGCCTGAACCCGCGCCAGAAGATCGGGGATGTGCTGATGGAGCCTTTGGTGATCAACACCAAGGTCCCCGCGGCGGAGCGCCGCGACCGGGCCGAGGCGATGCTGCAGAAGGTCGGATTGCAGCCCGAGCATTTCAACCGCTATCCGCACATGTTCTCGGGCGGGCAGCGCCAGCGGATCGCCATCGCGCGGGCGCTGATGCTGAACCCGTCGCTTCTGGTGCTGGACGAGCCGGTCTCGGCGCTCGACCTGTCGGTGCAGGCGCAGGTGTTGAACCTGCTGGCGGATCTGCAGGACGAATTCGAGCTGACCTATGTCTTCGTCAGCCATGATCTGTCGGTGGTGCGCTATATCGCCGATGAGGTAATGGTGATCTCGAAGGGCGAGGCGGTCGAGACCGGCAGCCGCGAGGCGGTCTTCAGCAATCCCCAGCACCCCTATACGAAGGCGCTGTTCGCGGCGACGCCGGTCACGGATGTCGAGGCGATCCGGGCCCGGGTTGCGAGACGCAAGGCGGCCCGGCAGGCGCTGCCGGCCTGAAGGATCCTGCTGCATGGCGATGGGCCCGCCCGGTGCTTCGGCAGGCGGGCCGGCGCAACCGCGTGGCGATGTGGTGATATCGCCACCCCAAGGGAGCTTTCTGCGATGACCGATTACGACAAGGCCCTGACGCGGTTTGCCCGGGTGGAGGCGGCGGCCATCGCGCCGTCCGAACTGGCGGACCGGATCGGCGGCCTTCGCGCCGCGATGCGGGCGGCGGGGCTGGATGCGGTCTGGCTCGATGCCACGTCTTCGCTCGGCTATTATACCGGGTTGGCGCTGAGACCGTCCGAGCGGTTGCATGGCGCGCTGGTCCGTGCCGATGGGGGGCTGGTTTATGTCACCCCGAATTTCGAGCGGCCAAAGCTGGAAACCCTGATCCGGCTGCCCGGCGAGATCGCGGTCTGGGAGGAGGAGGAAGATCCCCTTGCGCTGATCGCCGGCCGGATAGATGGGCGGATCGGGCTGGATCCGGCCATGCCCTTCGGCTTTGCCAGCCGCCTGATGGCACTGCCGGGGGTAGAGGTCGGTTCGGCGGGCGATCTGATCGCGACGCAGCGCCGGATCAAGTCCCCCGCCGAACTGGCGATCCTGCAAGTGGCGATGACGGCCAGCCTTGCGGTGCAGAAGGCGGTCCACGCCGGCCTGCGCCGTGGAATCTCCACGCGCGAGGTGACGGATTTCATCGATGCCGCACATGGGGCGCTGGGTCTGACACCGGCCTTCGCCGCCGCCCAGTTCGGCGAGGCGACGGCCTATCCCCATGGCGTACCGTATGAGCAGCATCTGGCCGAGGGCGACATGGTGCTGGTCGACCTGGGCGGCATCCTGCACGGCTATCATTCCGACATCACCCGGACCTATGTCTTTGGCAGGGCGACCGACCGGCAGCGCCACCTCTGGGCCTGCGAATATCGCGCGCAGCAGGCAGGGTTCGCCGCCGCGCGCCCGGGTGTCGCCTGCGAGACCGTCGATGCCGCCGCCCGTGCCTCGCTCGTGGCCGATGGCTTCGGCCCCGGCTACCGGGTGCCCGGCCTGCCGCACCGCACCGGCCACGGGCTTGGCCTCGACCTGCATGAAGAACCGTGGATCGTTGCCGGCAACCGCATGCCCCTTGCTGCAGGCATGTGCTTTTCGATCGAACCGATGCTCTGCGTCTATGGCGAATGTGGCGTCCGGCTGGAGGACATCGCCTATATGACCGAGGCCGGCCCGCGCTGGTTTTGCCCACCATCGGCGTCGCCGGAAACGCCATTCGCCTGATCGGTCGGGCCGCCCGAACAGAGCCGCGCGGCCGTCGGGACCTGTTTCTTCCGTATTATCAGAAAGAATGCCGGTATATTGTGGACCAATCGCAAGGCAAGGGCTTGGATCATGGCGGCGGAACCGGCGGACATTGCCCCGGATGACATCTCCGCCGCCGCGCCATGTCCTGCTCTCGCTGCCTTCGATGAACCTTCGCCGATCTTGCCGCTGTCTGTATCGGTCGGATTCTGGCATAGCGCCTGAAAGGGTCGCCGCGTCCGCCTGACCTGGCTCGACAGGCCGCGACTTAGAGCGCGAAATCGGGCGCGTCTAGATGGCGTCTTCATTTAGGGGATTTCCTGATGTCCTGACATCTGGTTCGAGTTCGAAAACGGAGGCGATCTTGATCAGACG
>JBDHSO010000038.1:0-24472 GCA_039808125.1 Rhodobacter sp.
GCCGAGGTAACAAGCGCCGGCATCGCCCCTGCATCAGCAGCCTGACCCAGCCGGTCAGCGATGCCATTGGCCAGTTTCGAAAACAGGTCGGGCGGCAGGGCCACGTCGCGATTGCCGTCGATCTGATGCGCCTGAAACATGCGTTCCCATTCCGGCGCAAGCTGGATCAGCGGCACCATCCCGTCCGCACGGCGGTAGTCGGCCACGATCTGGAACCCCAGCCGCTGGCGGACATGTTCCGACACCGCCTCGGGCGAACCGAGGCCACGTGCCTCGGCGATGGCTTCAAGGATGAGGGGCAGGTTGCGGATCGAAACCCGCTCTTCAAGCAGAAGCCGCAGGACGGCATGCAGCAGATCCATCGGCACCTTGTCGGGGATCAGTTCGTCGAGCAGCCGCCTGTTTGCCTCGCCCCGCGCGCGGTCGGACAGATTTGTGAACTCATCGAGAAGCCGGCGTAGCCCGCGCAGCGACAGGAGACGGGCAAGGTTCGACTTCAGCACTTCAAGCAGATGCGTCGCCAGCACCTCGGCCGGCGAAACCACCGTCAGCCCGGCGAGAATGGCGTCTTCCTGAAGGTCGGGCCGGATCCAGCGGGCCGGGGCGCCATAGACGGGCTCCTTCACATCCTCGCCCTCAGGCGCACGCACGCCCTCGGTCAGAAGGACAAGCACGCGGTCGGGCAGAATGCGGCTCGACACCCGTTCGACGCCCTGGATGCGGATGCGATACTGCCCGGTGGGCAGCATTGCCTCGTCCGTCAGGCGAATTTCGGGCAGGATCACCCCGTAGCTGGCCGCAATATGGTTGCGCATGTTGGAGATGCGCCCGTCCAGCCCGGTGGCCGGATCAAGCGCCATGGCCACCAGATTCGGCGCAAATTCGATATGAATCTCATCGAAATCGAGAACATCACCGATCTGGCGCCGCGGCGCCGGCGTCTCGACCGTGGCCGGCGCGGCTTCGGCCGGCCGGCGGCCGCCGAACCAGGCCGCGATGCCAAGCGCAACGGCCGCCGCCATGAAGGGGAAAAACGGCATGCCAGGCACCACGGCAAAGGCCGCCATCAAGCCCGCCACGGTTGCAAGCGCCGCGGGATAACGGCCAAGCTGCGCGAAGAAGGAAACATCCGCCGCGCCCTTTGTCCCGCCCCGCGACAGAAGCAGCGCCGCCGCGACCGAAATGATCACGGCGGGAATCTGGCTGACAAGCCCGTCACCCACGGTGAGGATGGCATAGGTCTCGAAGGCGCGGCCGGCATCCATCCCATGCAGAACGATGCCGACGACCAGCCCGACCACCAGATTGAGGCCGGTGATCAGCAGGCCCGCCACGGCATCGCCCTTGACGAATTTCGACGCGCCGTCGAGCGAGCCGAAAAAGGTCGTCTCGGCCAGTTCGGTCTCGCGCCGGCGCTTCGCCTCCTCATGGCCGATGGCGCCGGCGGACATATCGGCGTCGATCGCCATCTGCTTGCCCGGCATCCCGTCCAGCGCAAAACGCGCGCCGACCTCCGCCATCCGACCCGCGCCCTTGGTGATGACGACAAAGTTGACGATCAGAAGAACGATGAAGATCACCAGGCCAAGGACGATATTGCCGCCCATGATGAAATCGGCAAACCCCTGGATCACATGGCCGGCGGCAGCGGTCCCGGTGTGGCCCTGGCCGATGATCAGCTTTGTCGACGAGACGTTGAGCGAGAGCCGAAGCAGAAGCGAGGCGAGCAGGACCGTCGGGAATGCAGAGAAATCGAGCGGACGCTCGATGAACAGCGTGACGGTCAGCATAAGAATGGCCAGCGCGAAGCTGAGCGCGAGGCCGATGTCGAGCACCCCGGCGGGGATCGGCAGGATCATCATCCCGATGACCGCCATCAGGGCGAGGGCGAGCAGGATCGTCGGCCGGAAGAGCGCGCGGAGGTTCATGTCACCCTCCGAACAACGGCCGCGCCGCGGCCGACATCGGCACAAGCGATGCCGGGGTCAGCGTGGTCCCGGCGCGAAGAAGCGGGAATGCATTTTCGCGCGTCGCAGCTTCCGCCAGTTCGACGGTGGGGCGCGACTCGTCCAGTGCGTCATAGATCGGATCGAACCGGGCCAGATAGATCTCGGCACGTTCCGGTGTGGCGGAATGATAAGCCGCCACCGCGGCACGCCAGTCGCCGGTCCTGCCATGAAGATCTGCGAGAAACCGCGCGGCATAGGCTGCATTCGCCTCGGGATCGAGCATCGCCGCCGCCGAGGGAAAGGCCGCCGCGTGCCAGCGCCAGTTGAGCTGGAAACAGCCAAGATCGACATTGGTTGCCCCCGCTGCCAGGATATCGTCCAAAGCGTGAAGCGTCTGGTCCCTGGTCTCGAACCATTGACCTGTCCCCGCGTGGTTCAGCGCCCATGGCCAGGGTTCCAGCCCGCCGTCCACCATATCCTTGCGGCCTGTCTCGGTCAGCGACAACGCAATCAGGATCCGCAGGGGAACGCCAGTCTCTGCCGCAGCCTTTCTCGCTGCGTCGCGGCAGAGATCGGCCGGCGAGGCAAGTGCCGGCACTGCGAAGGCAATCGAAAGGGCAAGCAGGCACGGAACGCAAAGGGGCGACATTCTGTCAGTCCTGGGCTGGGCGGGCCCGAATCGGCCCCGATCAGGCTAGGACCTCCGGCCTTTCGAAAGGGTTACGGGGCGGGCGGGAAGATGGCATCGAGCAGCGCAGCCGCAGCCGTCACGGCGGCCGCGCTGTCGTCAGACAGCGCCATCGCCGCAGCAATGGGTCCTGCGGTCGGATCGGCCGGCGGCCGTGGCAGAGCCAGTCGCGCAGCCGTCTTCCACGGCCCTGCGCCGATCTCGGCCACCAGCGGCCATTCGGCGGCACCGCGTCGCGCGGCATCGGCCTCTGCCGTCTGATCAGCACGGTCGAAGGCCGCGGCGGCGGCAGCCGCGTCGCCAAGCTGCAAGAGTGCGCGGGCGCGGATATCCTCGGCTTCCTTGCTCCGGTCGCCGTCAAGGACAAGGATGGCCGCCCGCGCATCGCGCAACGCCAGATGCGCACGGGCGGCGACCAACCGGGCCTCGACCGTGAGATTCCTGCCGCGACCGAGCCAGCCCAGCGCCTGTTGTGGAAAGCCAAGCGCCTGAAGGCGGCCGGCGATGCGCAGGACGGCCATGTCGTCGACGCTGACAGACGGCGGTCCCAGCGCGTGGCGCAGCAGCACGTCATCCGCCGCGGCATCGGCGGCGAGTTGCCAAAGCTCGGGCGCGGTTTGCGGACTTTCGGACAGCGCGTCGAAGGCCGCCTCGAAATCGCCCGACATCGCGAAGGCAAGCACCAGCGCGCGCGCCAGCCGCGGCTCGCGATCGGTTCGCCGGGCGTCGATCACGAATGCCGCGATTGTGGCGGGCAGGTCCGCCGGAACATTGCGGTCGCCGGCAAGCGCTGCATCGACCAGCAGGATCGCGGCATCCGGCCCGTCACCCCCGCCCGAGCCGAGCGCCGTCATGGCCTCTTTCGCAGCGCCGCCGGCATCTCCGGTCGCCAGACGATAGCCGGCGTCCATCAGACCCACCGAGGCGCTGGCCTCACCGGAGGGGCGCAGGGTCGCGTCGCGCAGGAGGCGCGCGGTCGCGGTATCCCCGCGGTGCAGAAAAAACTTGGTCAGGTTGGGGCTCAACTGGCGGCGCAGATGTAGCGGAAGGGCTGAAAAGCTGCGCGCCACCGCATCCGCATTGATCGGGCGCGCCGGCTCATCCCCGCCGACCGCAAGCGCCAGGGTGGCCCAGAGCGCCGAGGTGGAATCGCAATTTTCCTGCCCGGCCAGAGGATTTTCGGGCGGGGACTCAAGATCGACAATCCATGTCATCTCGCGCAGGAAAGATGCCTCGTCATCCGGATCCGGCAAAAGATCGATCAGCTGGCGCGCCTCGGCCCCGAAGCCGAGGGCAAGGTAAAGCCGCGCTGCACGCAGGACAGCGGCCGTCTTCGGCATGTCGAATTCCCCGAGCAGCCCCGACCGTCCGGGGCCGATCTGTGCGGCCACCGGGCCATCGAGGATCCAGGTTTCGACCTGAAATTGCCGATCCGCCAGGCAGATGCCGCCATCGGCCGTCAGGCTTTCCATCGGATCGTGCGGATTTCTTGCCTTGACCCCGGGCAGTTCGCCCAAACCGATCCGCAGCCCCGGAATCTCTGCCGGATCGGCGCCCGGCCCGGCCAGGTCCGGGTATTGGGCGACATCGACCACGCCCTCGGCCACGCCGCGCGCAATCTGTTCGAGAAGCGCGTCGCGCAGCGGCGAAAAGTCGATATCTTCCGTCACAAGGGCCGCGGGCGCCGGTGCCGCGATGGTTTCCTCGCGCAACGCGAGCCAGTTGTACCGCAAGCGATTCCGCGGTTCGGCCCTTGGCACGGTATCCGACAAGGTTTGGGAACCCCCGCCCTCCGGTGGGGCACCCGCCTTCACGTCGACCACGACGATTCCCGGCCGGAGTTCGAAGGCGACGGCATGGCAGGCGCAGGCCAGCGCAATATGCAACCCGCCGGTATCGGCATCGCGCCAAAGCCCCGAGACCCGATCCTTCGGAATCCTCCGGAACGCCCGGCTCAGGTCGAAATCCGTGACTCCGGGTCCGGCGGCCAGTTCGTATCCTCCGGCGACCTGGCCCAGATGCCAGTCGCGCAGCGCGCGTGCCTCGACCACGACGCGGGTGAAGTCGGCATGCTCCCCCGTATTGACCCGCGCGACCTCGGCCGTTGCCGGTCCGGCCAGCATCAAAAGCAGCGCAAGCGTCAGACGCATCATGCGGCCTCCTGCTTCAGGGCGCGCAAGGCCTCTTCGAGTTCGCCGAAACCGGGGCGCATGTGATGCGGCGTGTTCTGGCGACCGACCTCGATGCAGATGTTGGCAGGATGCCGATGCAGGTTCGCCACCAGCACCTCGCGGATCAGCTGATAGAAATGCGCATCCTCCTCGACCACGGTCTTCACCCGGGCGGCAAACGGCCCCATCAGACCATAGGCAAGAAAGACGCCGAGAAAGGTGCCGACCAGGGCGCCACCGATCATCTTGCCCAGAACCTCGGGCGGCTGGTCTATCGCGCTCATGGTCTTGATCACGCCGAGGACGGCAGCGACGATTCCCAGCGCCGGCAGGCCGTCGGCCATGATCTGCAGCGCGTGGCTCGAATGCAGGGCGTGCTGCATCTGCACTTCCATCCGCTTGTCGAGCACCTCCTCCACCTGATGCGGATCGTCATAGTTCATCGAGGCGGCGCGGAATGTATCGCAGATCAGTTCCACGGCATCGTGATCCTGCTGGATCCGGCGGTATCGACCGAATATCGCCGAGGTCTCCGGGCTTTCGATATGTTCCTCCAGCGCCACGGGATTGGCCCGGGACAGGCGCACCAGTTCGAACAGCAGGCAGAGAAGGTCGCGGTAGTCGGCCGGCTTCCACTTCGGGCCCTTGAACACCTTGCCGATATCGGCGATGGCGTGTTTGACGGCGGAGAAATCGTTCGAGATCAGGAAGGCGCCGATGGCGGCGCCGCCGATCATGATCAATTCGAAGGGAAGTGCCTTGAGAATGATGTGCAGCTTGCCGCCCGCGGCGACATAGCCGCCGAAGACCATTACCAGAATCACCACGATACCGATCAGACCGAACATTCCAACGCCCCCAGAAGAGTCGCCCGTCATTCTTGCGGTCAGGGGTTAAGATTCCGCCAATTCAGTTCCTGGGGGCCAGCGCGTTGCGCCCCGCAAGAATGGCGCTGGCCGCATAGGCCTTTTCCGGCGACATGCCGGCCAGAACGGCCGCGGCGGCATCTGGCCGCATCCGTCCCAGGAAACCGGCGGCGAAATTGGGCTCCATCGCGTCGAAAAGCGCGGCCGCCTGCTTTGGCTTCATCGTCTCATAGACGGTGGTCAGGCGCGCGAGATCGTCCTCTGCGGCACCATCGGCGATGGCGATCGTCTTGCGCAATTCGGCCTCGGCGGCGCGCATTTCCTCCAGCTTGCCGCGCAGCGCATCCTCGGCCAGCGTCAGCGCCGCCGCCTTATCGGACAGGGCCGCCTCCTGGGCGAGAATCCGCGCCTCCCGCTCCGCCAGGGCCGCCGAGAGTTCCGTCGGCAGCTTGCAACCGGCGTCGGCCGCGGGCGCGGCGGCGTCGCTGCCCGACGCGCGGGCCAGCGACACGCCGAGCCCGTCGCCCAGCCTCAGCGCGGCCGACGAGGCAAACATCAGGGCGATTGCGACCAGCGCCCCCCGCCCGACCCTTCGCGTCATTCGGCCGCCTCCATCGTGTCGCGATTTGCGCGGCGACGCACGAAGCGCGCGCGGCGGGAGTCCTCCTCGGGTTCGGCTTCGGTACGGGATGGCGGCGCTTCGGGCAGGTCGTGCAGCGAGGCGACCAGCAGTTCAAGCTGCCGAGCCAGCGTATCGGCACGCGCGGTCAGATCCTCCAGCCGCGTTTCCGAATTGCTGGCCACGCCCTGCGCCTTTTCCAGCGCGCGGGTCATGTCGTCGACCTGTGCGGACAGCACCGCGATCGCCCCGCCCATCCCCGATTCAAGCGTGGTGAAGCGCCGCAACCGCGCCGCCAGTACGTAACAATAGACCGCCGCCCCCACGGTGGCGGCAAAAAGGATGACATCCGAAATAAGGTTCATGACGGCGCCTCAGTTCAGCACGAATTCGGTGACGAGAAGATCGCGCACGCGGCCCTCTCCGGTCACGATCTGCACGCGGCGCAGCATCTGCGCCCGCAGCTTCGCCATCGCGCTCGGGTTTTCGACATCGCGGACCGAAATGGCGCGCAGATAGCTGTTCAGCACATCGAGGATACGCGGCATCAGCAGCGTCACCTCCGACACGCTGTCCTTCGCCACTTCAAGTTGTGAGGAAAAGCGCAGGTGCCGCCCGCCCGCTTCCGGCCCGAGCGAGATCACCACCGGATCGACCGGCACGAAGGCCAGGTCCGGCAGGGCGCCCTTTTCCGCCCCCGTCTCACCCCCGGCATCGGCGGCGCCTTCTGCCGGCCCGAGGATCAGGCCCGACCAGACGGCATAGAACGCCCCGCCCCCCAGGGTAAGAAACAGCACCAGCCCGATCAGCAGCGGCAGTTTCGATCTCTTCTTTGGCGCGTCTTCCGGCGCCTCAGCGGGTTCAGCCACAAAAACCTCCATTCGAAAGGCTCGGGCCAAATGTAGACCGCATGTCACTAACCGATTGTTAATCGCCGCCCTTCAAGGATGACGGCACCGAGCGAAGTTCGACCGGAGGTGTCGCCTTGCAGAACGTATTGTCGATCTGGTCCACCCTGACACTGCGCCGCAGGATTGTCGTGGTCGGCGCGACGATCGCGGTTTTCCTTGCGGTTCTGGGTCTTGCGCGCCTGGCCGGGGCGCCGCGGATGGATCTGCTCTATGCGGGGCTGGACGGGCGCAGCGCGGGCGAGGTGGTCGCGGCACTAGATACCCGCGGGGTCGCCTATGAAGTACGGGGCGATTCGATCTATGTCGATGCCACCATGCGCGACAGTCTGCGCATGACGCTGGCCGGCGAAGGTCTGCCCTCCGCCGGCGGTCAGGGATATGAACTGCTCGATTCGCTTTCCGGTTTCGGTACGACCTCGCAGATGTTCGACGCCGCCTACTGGCGCGCGAAAGAGGGTGAGCTGGCGCGCACCATCCTTGCCCTGCCCGACGTGAAAGCCGCCCGTGTCCATATCTCTCAGGGGCCGGAGGATCCGTTCCGCCGCGAGGTGCAGCCCACGGCAAGCGTCACCGTCACCACGGTATCGGGCACGCTGTCCGACGAACAGGCCCGCGCGCTGAAACACCTGATCGCCTCGGCCGTCTCGGGCATGCGGCCCGAGGACGTTCAGATCATAGACACCGTGGGCGGGCTGATCGCCGCACCTGAGGATCGCGCGCTGTCCGGCGGTGCCGCCAGCGACCGCGCGGCCGAAATTCGCAGCCGGGTCGAGCGGTTGCTCGCGGCCCGGGTGGGCATGGGCAAGGCCGTGGTGGAGGTGGCCGTCGATCTCGTGACCGAATCGGAGCAGATCAGCGAACGCAAGATCGATCCGCAGGGGCGCGTCGCAATCTCGTCGGACACGGCCGAGACCTCGAAATCCAGCACCGAACCCGGCGGCGATGTGACCGTGGCCTCCAACCTGCCGGAAGGGGACACGGCGGCGGGTGCCGCGGGCAAGTCGCAAAGCAGCGAAACGCGGGAGCGGGTGAATTACGAGGTTTCGGAAACCCGGCGCGACCTGACGCGGGCACCGGGCGGTATTCGCCGGATGACCGTGGCCGTCCTGGTCGACGGGGTGACGGCGCCAGATGCGAACGGCACGTCGGTCTGGTCGCCCCGAAGCGAGGAAGAACTTGCCGCCCTGCGCGAACTGGTCGGGTCGGCGGTTGGCCTGGATGAGGCACGGGGCGACGTCCTGACGCTGAAATCGCTCGAGTTCCAGCCGCTTGGATTGGAAGGGACCGAAGCACAGGCGAGCCTGCTTCCGCCGATCGGCCCGATCGACATCCTGTCGGTGGTCCAGATCGCGGTTTTTGCCATCGTGGCGCTGATTCTCGGCCTTTTCGTTCTGCGCCCGATCCTTGCCGGCCGCCGCGTCGAGATCCCGCCGCCCCCCGGCGTTCCGCTGGGCCTCCCCCCTGCAATCGAGGCGCTGACGGGGGAGATCGACGATGGCATCCTGCCGGCCGCGATGCCGCTCGTCGGATCGGACGGAGCGGCTGCGGCCGCCGAGGACCCGGCCGCGCGCCTGCGCCGCCTGATCGCGGAACGGCAGGCCGAATCGATCGAGATCCTGCGCGGCTGGCTGGAGCCTGAAGAGGGGGCCGCCTGATGCCGCTGCCCCGGCTGGAAGTGTTCGAGACGGACACACCCGAGCCGCGCAGTCCCGCGGTGATCACGACCGAGGTTTCCGCCTTTGAGGAGGCGAAGCTGGCCGCCTATGAACAGGGCTACCAGGCCGGATGGGACGATGCCGCCGCGGCGCGATCCGCCGATCAGGCCGGGATCGCGGCCGATCTGGCGCGAAATCTCCAGGCGCTGTCCTTCACCTATCAGGAGGCCCGCGCCCATATCCTCAGCGGTCTTGAGCCGCTGATGACCGAGATGGTCGGGCGGATGCTGCCCGAAACCGCGCGTGAGACGCTGGCGCCCCTGGTGCTGGAAAAGCTGATGCCCATGGCCGAAAAACTGGGCGACCAGCCGGTGCATCTGCTCCTGAACCCCTCCTCGCGCGTGGCGGTGGAGGAGCTTGTCACCCGGGCGACCGGCCTGCCGCTCTGCATCGTCGAAGAGCCGACGCTGGCCGAAAGCCAGGCCTATCTGCGCCTGGGCGCGGCGGAAGCCAAGGTCGACCTCACCCGCGCCTCCGCCGAAATCGCGGCGGCCGTGCATGCCTTCTTCAGCCTGTCGCAGGAGACCCCGCCCCATGAGTGAAACCTCTGACCCGAGTCCCTTCGCCCAGGTTCCGATCGAGATCATCGTTTCGGTCGGTCGTGCCCGGCCGCCGGTAAAGGAACTGCTCCGCCTTGGCCGCGATGCGGTGCTGGCGCTCGACCGGCGCGTCGACGATCCGGTCGAACTCTACGTCGGCGACCGGCTCATCGCACGGGGCGAACTGACCGAACTCGACGGCGAGAATGCCGGCCAGCTGGCAGTGCGCCTGACCGAAGTCGCCAACCTGAAGGCAGGGTTGTGAAAAAGATCATCCTTGCGGCACTGGCTCTGGCGCTGCTTGTCGGCCCACACATGGCGGCGGCCCAGGAACTGACGCTCGATTTCGGTTCGGGCGCCGGTGACAGCCTCGCCGGACGCTCGATCCAGCTCTTGCTGCTGGTCACGGTCCTGTCGGTCGTGCCCGGCCTTGCGGTGATGGTGACGTGCTTTCCCTTCATCGTCACCGTGCTGTCGATCCTGCGGCAAGGGATCGGGCTGCAGCAGGCGCCGCCCAACATGCTGATCGTCAGCCTGGCGATGTTTCTGACCTGGTTCGTCATGGACCCGGTTTTCACCGAGGCCTGGACAACCGGAATCGGCCCCTTCACCCGTAACGAGATCGACATTTCGACCGCCTTTGCCGCTGCGTCGCAGCCGTTTCGGGTGTTCATGGCGGCGCGGCTGGACCCCGATACCTTCGCCACGCTCGATGCACTTCGCCCGCGCGCGCCCTCGGCCCCCGTCGATGCGCCGCTGTCGCTGCTGGTGCCGTCGTTCCTGCTGTCCGAAATCCAGCGCGCCTTCGAGATCGGTTTCCTGATCTTCCTGCCCTTCCTGATCATCGACCTGGTGGTTTCGGCGATCCTGATGTCGATGGGGATGATGATGGTGCCGCCCGCGGTGGTCTCGCTGCCCTTCAAGTTGGCGTTCTTCGTGGTGGCCGACGGGTGGAGCCTGCTTGCCGCAGCACTGGTGCGAAGCTATCAACCCTGACGTCCCGGTGACTGGCCCTTGGCGCCGCCCCCGGGCCGTTGCAGCCTGATGCGACAGACAGGAGGTTCGTCCATGCCGCTCAACCAGCCCCTCGGCGGAAACGAGATGCCGCGCTTCGGCGGCCCCGTCACCTTCATGCGCCTGCCCGCGCAAACCACGGCCGAAGGGCTGGACGTCGCTTTCAGCGGCATTCCGATGGACATCGGCACCTCTAATCGACCCGGAACACGCCTCGGCCCGCGGCAGATCCGCGACGAAAGCCGGATGCTGCGCCCCTACAACATGGCAACCGGCGCCGCACCCTTCGATCATCTGCAATGCGCCGATATCGGCGATGTGGCGATCAACACCTTCGATCTGAAGAAATCGGTCGGAATCATCGAGGCGGCCTATCACGAAATTCTGGCGCATGGCGCGGTTCCGCTGACGATGGGCGGCGACCATACGCTGACCTGGCCGATCCTGCGCGCCATTGCCCGCAAGCATGGCCCCGTGGCGCTGATCCATGTCGACGCGCATGCCGATATCAACGACACGATGTTCGGCGAGAAAGTCGCCCATGGCTGCCCGTTCCGCCGCGCCTGGGAAGAGGGCCTGCTGCAGAACAACAAGGTGTTCCAGATCGGACTGCGCGGAACAGGCTATGGCCCCGACGACTTCGACTGGGGCCGCGACAAGGGCTGGGCCGTGGTGCAGGCCGAGGCATGTTGGCACAAGTCGCTTGCGCCGCTGATGGCCGAGATCCGCGCAAAGATCGGGGAAGCGCCGGTCTATCTCTCCTATGACATCGACAGCCTGGACCCGGCCTTTGCCCCCGGCACGGGTACAGTGGAACCGGGCGGCCTGACGATCTGGCAGGGATTGGAGATCGTGCGGGGATGCGCGGGATTGAACATCATCGGCGGTGATCTGGTCGAGGTCTCGCCGCCCTACGATCCCTCGGGGAATACCGCCCTGATCGGAGCGAACCTGCTTTATGAAATGCTCTGCGTCCTGCCCGGTGTTCCGCAGAGGACGCGCTGACGCCGGGTTCGATTTCTTCGAAGAAATCGAACCGGAGCCTTTCAAGGCTCCGGCCCGGAGTTTTCAAAAACTCCGGATCTGCACCTATCTTTCGCGCAGGGCCTCGTTCGACTTGTAGAGTGGCTTCAGCAGATAGGTGAGAACGGTCTTGCCGCCGGTTTCCAGCTCGACATCGGCCTGCATCCCGGGGCGAATCTCCAGACCCTTCTGGCGATCCGTCAACTGCGCTAGATCGACCTTCAGCGTCACGATGTAATGCGGATCGCCATCCGCGGCGCGCGAGCGTTCGTCTGTGAACGTGTCGGCCGACACGAATGTGACCTCACCCTTCAGATTGCCCCAGATCGTGTAGTCATAGGCCGACAGCTTGATCATGGCCGTCTGGCCCTGCCGGACGGCCGCGATGTCGCGCGGTTTCACCTTGGCATCAATATAAAGTTCCTCGTCCAGCGGGATGATTTGCAGGATCTCCTCCCCCGGCCGGACCACGCCGCCGATGGTGGAAATCGCGATCTTGTTCACCACGCCCCGCATCGGCGCCACCAGCGTGGTGCGTGACAGTTGATCTTGGGCGATCTTCAGCTTCTGCGTCAATGTGCTCAGTTCGGCCTGCGTGTCGGAATATTCCTTGGCGCGGTCCAGCTCGGTCTGGGTCACGATGTCGGACAGCCGGTTGTCGGCATCGCTTGCGGCCTTCGTTGCCCGCGTCACCTCGATCAGCGGCGCCACGTCCTGCGCATGCATCCGCTCCATGATGTCGCGTTCCTTGTGGGCTTGTTCGGCCACAGCTTCGGCGCCGGTCTTTCGCGCGACAAAATCCTCGGCCCGCGCCAGCAGAAGCGTGGCTTCCGTGGCGACCGTTTCGGGCACCCGCTGCGCCAGATCCCTGGGCACCGAGAACCGGCTGTCGCCGCGCATCTCGGCCTCGATCCGCAGCTTGCGGATTTCCAGCCCGGCGATCTGGTCGGACAGATCGTCCACGGCGGACTGATATTGCGTGCCCTGCAGGCGCCCGAGCACCTGCCCCGGTTCCACCACATCACCTTCGGCCACATCCAGTTCGGCGAGGATTCCACCTTCGAGGTTCTGGATGATCTGCGGGCGCGAAGAGGAGACCACCGTCCCCTGCGCGCGGACGATCTCGTCCACCCAGGCCACCGCGGCCCAGAGCAGGAACACGGCGAGCGCTGTCGCGATCGCCCAGACCACGACCGAAGGCCGGCGCGCGCGGGTTTCGAATTCTTCCGACCAGACCGCCGTCATGCCCCGCCCCCCTGTGCCGCCCTTGCCAGATGCGCCAGCACCGCATCCTTCGGCCCGTCCACCGCCGGCCGGCCGTTCTGCAGGATCAGCGTTCGCGTTGTCAGCGCCAGGATTGGCACGCGATGCGTCGCGATGATCGCCGTCCGCCCCTCCAGCCAGCCGTGCAGCCGGCTGACCAGCGTCTGTTCCAGCGTCTGGTCCAGGGCCGCGGTCGGCTCGTCAAGGATCACCACCGGCGGGTTTTGCAGCCAGAGTCGCGCCCAGCCGATGGATTGGCGTTGCCCGACCGAAAGCCCCTCGCCCAGTTCACGGATTTCCAGATCCAGCCCGCGGGGGTGATTGCGCACGAAGGGGCCGAGGCCGGCAAAGTCCAGCGCGGCCAGAAGCCGGTCGTCGTCGCGCTCCAACTGGTTCATGTTGAGGTTGTCGCGAATGGTGCCGGCGATCAGCCGCACATCCTGGCCCAGATAGCCGATCCCGCGGCGCAAATCGCGCGGATGGATCTGGCCCATGTCGATCCCGTCGAGAAGGACGCGGCCCCGACCCGGTTCGTAAAGCCCGGCAAGAAGGCGCAGCAGCGTGGATTTGCCCGAGCCGTTGGTTCCCAGAACCGCGACCCGCTGCCCAGCCGGAATGGCCAGCGCGGCGATCTCGACCGAGGGCGCAGCCTTGTCATCGTAGCGGAATTCCACCTGCAGCAATTCGAACGAGCCCGCCAGTTGTTCGCGGCGCAGGTAACGGCGGCCGGCTTCCTCGGCCTGGCGGGCGTTCGCCACCTGATCCAGCGCCGCCATCGCGATCTTGACCTGGCTCCACCGCGCCAGCATCGACGAGATCTGTGCCAGCGGCCCCAAGGTTCGCCCGGTCAGAAGGCCGATGGCAATGATGGTCCCCACCGTGAACTGGCCGGCGAATACCAGATAGGTCCCGGCGACCACGGCGGCGACATAGGTCGCCTGCTGCACCGCCGCGGCCCAGGTCGTCAGCCGGGAGGTGAGTTCGCGCTGTTCGCTGCCGGTGACGGCATTCAGCGTCACCAGTTCCGACCACAGCCTGCGGACACGATCCTCGCCGCGCTGCGTGGTGATCGTCTCGTGTTCGAACACCGATTCATAAAGGAGTTTCGCCGACCTGATCGTGGCGCCCTGCGACTTGGCCGTCAGGGCCAGCATGCGGCGCTGGAACAGAAGGCCGGGCAGCACCATCAGCACGCCACCGATCACCAGAACCCAGACCAGATTGCCGCCGATCGAGGCCACCAGCAGCAGGAAGACGATCAGGAAAGGGATGTCGGCAAGCGTGCCAACGGTCGATGCGGTGAAGAATTCGCGCACCGAGGCGAAATCGCGCATTGCGGCAAAGACCTCGGAGGGCTTGCGCTCTCCCGGTGCCATCTTCATGCCCAGCAGCCGCGCCATCAGCCGGTTCTGGATGGCAAGCTCCACCTTGCGGCCGGTCGTATCCATCAATGCCGCACGGGCGAGTTTCAGCACCGCCTCGAAGATCACCGCCAGACCGACGCCGAGCGCCAGCACCCAGAGCGTCGGCTCCGACTGGTAGGGGATGACACGGTCATAGATCTGCATCGAGAACAGCGAGACGGCCACCGCCAGCACGCTGGCCACCATGGAGGCGGCCGAGATCTCGACGAAGGGCCGGCGGAAATGCCGGAACTCGCCCCAGAACCAGTGCCGCGCGGCCTTGGCGTCGATATGGCGATGTTCCAGATCGGCAAGCGAGGGGCGGGCCTGCAGGAGGCGCCCCTCGTAGACCTTCATGAAATCCGCCATCGGCACTTCGGCGCGATGGTCGGGAGCGGTGGAATCGAAGATCTCGGGGCCGTTGCCGCCCAGACAGAGGACAAGCACGACCTGTCCGCCGGTCATTTCCGCCAGCGCCGGCAGCGCCTCGGGGTCCAGCCTTTCGGCGCTGCGCAGTTTCACCACCATCCCGCCGGCCCGCAGCGCCTTGGCCATCTCGATCAGCCCCACGCGGCCGCCGCTGGCATCGGCGGCAAGCTGGATATGGTCCAGAAGATCGCTCGCCGGGATTTCGGCGCCGAGGATTCCGGCATAGACCGAGGCAAGCTGCGCCCGGTTCTGCGCCCGGTTGGAATAACGCGGCGGCACCGGCTGCTGCGCGGGCACCGGCCGGGCGGGAACAGCCCGGGCCGCATTCATGTCGAAAGAGACGATCCGGTCCGCTGTCACATCTGCGCTCCGTCCACTAGCACGCCCCGAAGGAGTGCGATATCCAGCCGCGCCTGCGCGATCTGGTATTTCAGCGATGCATGGTTGCGCTTCATGGCAACCACGGCCTCGAACTGGTCGACAAGATCGATCAGACTGCGCCCGCCGGCGCGGTACTGCTCGGTGAAGAGGGTAAGGTTCGCCTCCATTTCGGCGAGGATCTTCGCGTTCTGCGCCTGTTCCGCATGCAGCTCGGCGATCTCGCGGCCCAGCGCCACGATCCGGCGGTCGGCGTCACGGGCCGCCTCGTCGACCTTGCGGCGGGCGGCCTCTTCGGTCTCGGCCAGCGCCTTCATGTTGTCGCCGCGGCCGAAGCCGAAACCGTTGCCATCCAGCGTCAGGCCGGCATCCAGCCCGCCGTCCCGTTCGAGCGAGGCCTTGGCGCCCAGCCCGAGGAACAGCCCGGCGCGGGCGACCCGCACCTCGGCCTCGGTGCGCGCAGCCTCGCCCCGGGCCAAAAGCACCGAAAGCGGCTGCGGCTGGCCCCGGTCGGCGGGCAGATCGGACAGGCCGGTGATGCCCTCCATCGGACGTTTCGTCATCGCCGCCAGTTCCGCCCAGGCCGAGGCCGCGCCCTCGCGCTGCGATGACAGCGTAGCCTGCATTTCAGCCTGCTTCTGGGTGATCACGCGATAGTCGGATCCGTCGGCCAGCCCGCCCTGATGGCGGATGCGCATGATGCGTTCGAAATCGGCCATGCGGATCAGTGCGGTTTCGGTGATCGCCGCCAGCTCCGTCGCGCGCCGCGCCTCGAGATAGAGCTTCAGCCCGTCATGCACCTGCTGGTTCAGTTCCGTCGCCAGCGAAACCGCCGCCACCTCGACATCGGCCGCGGCGAAGTCGCGTTCGGCCCTGCGCCGGCCGTTGTCGAAAAGGGTCTGGTCCAGCAGCATGCGCGCCGCCAGATCGCCCAGCGAGGTCAGGCTGACATCCGGGCCGATGCTGGGCAGCCAGTTCTTCGACCGGGCCCTCGCCGTCAGGCGCTTGACCCGCAGTTCCGATTCCGCGGACGAGGCGCCGGCGGTCAGGATCGCCTCGGCCACCGCGGAAAAGGCGGTGCCCGGGGCAAGGATCGTCCGGCGCTGGCGCAGTTCCCCGATCAGCGGCGAAACGACCTGGCCCTTGCCGTCCAGCACGGGCGCCCGGCTCGGGTCCGAGGCGGATTTCGACGCCTCGTCCCCGCCAAAGCAGCCCGCCAGAAGACAAGCCGAGGCCAGCGCCAGAACCGGGAAAAACTGCCCGGCCCTGGCTTTTGCGCGACAGGGGAACTTCATCACGGCCCTCCGGGACCCGATCTCAGACGATCTGGGTCTGGATGTCCTCGTCGACGAGCACCATTCCGGTGCCGAGGTCGTAGACGTCGTAGGTATGGCCGTCGACCACGCGGGTGGTGCCGGTTGCCGTGGCATCGTCCAGCCGGACGTGATCGTCGGCATCGCCCTTGATCATCAGCTCCTTGTCGACACCCGTCAGCGCATTCAACTGCGCCGCAGTGATCGTCAGGTTCGCCTGAGGGGCGAAGGTCAGATCGACCGAGGCAAAGTCGAAATCGGCCAGCCCGGCACGGTTCAGGTCGACCTCGACCGTCGTCGTGTTGTTGACGATGGCCAGCGTTGCCGCGGCGTTGCCGGCAGCATCGGTGCTGTCGATCACCAGATAGCTGCCGTCCGCCACGCCGCTGCCGAACAGGAACAGTTCGCCGCCGGCGACGGGGGCGGTGCTGGTGATGGCGATATCGCTCTCGCTGCCGTTGCTGGCGATCTGATGGAAGGTGACGGTGCCGTCATCCACCTGCGCCATGACACCGCTGACCGCGCCCGCATTGCGCAGGATATCGGTCAGGGCCGGAGCCTCGGGCGCCACGGTGTCGAAGGCGAAACCCTCGCTCAGCGTGGCCACGTTGCCGGCCGGATCGGTGGCCGTCACGGTGGCGGTCGCCGTGCCGGTGCCTTCGGGCAACTGGCCGGCGGCGAAGGTCACGGTCCAGGTCCCTTCAGCAGTGGCGGTGGTCGACAGCGACGTGCCGTTCGACAGGGCGACGACCACGGTCGAAAGCGGCTCGACCGTGCCGGTCAGGGTGACGCCGGCCGCGGCCTCGGCCGCGTTGACGATCCCGTCGCCCGCAACCTCTCCCGTGATGTGGAAGTTGCGCACCACGGTGTCGATATCGACCGAGCCGGAGACCGTCCCGACGTTGCCGACCGCATCGGTGGCGGTGACGCTGATCGCCGCCGTGGTTTCGCCGGCAGGGATCTGGCTGGCGGGGATCACCGCCGACCAGCTTCCATCCGCCGCGACCGTCGCCGCGACCGCCGTTCCGGTGGCAAGGCGGACCATGACCGTCGAGCCCGGCTCGACCGAGCCGGTGATCGTCAGGCCCAGCGCGGCCTCGGTCGCGTTCAGCACGTCGTCGGCGCCGGTCGAGGTGGTGTCGATGTCCAGCGGCACGACCTCGGTGTCGACATGGATCGAGCGGGAAGCGGTGGCGGTATTGCCCGCCGCATCGGTGGCCGTGGCCGTGACCGTCGCGTCATAGGTGCCCGCAGCATAGCTGCCGGCGGCCCAGGTTGCGCTCCAGACGCCGGCGGCACTGGCCGTCACCGTCTGCGAGGCGCCGGCGAAGGTGACGACGACACTTGCCCCCGCCTCGGCGCGGCCGGTCAGCACCAGCGCGCCGGCGTGTTCGGTGCCGTTCACCACGTCGTCGCCGCCGGCCTGGCCGGCATTGATCGAGACCGAGGTCTCGGTATCGACCTGAACGGTCCGGGTCGTGGTGGCCGAGTTGCCGGCAGCATCGGTCGAAACCACGGTGACGGTGCTGTCATAGCTGCCGGTCGTGATCTGGGTCGCGGAATAGGTCGCGCTCCAGGTGCCATCGGCGGCAACCGTGGCGGGAACGGTCACGCCGTTCCATGTCACCTGAACGGTGGCGCCGGCCTCGGCGGTGCCGGTCAGGGTGACGCCGGTTGCCTGTTCGGTGGCATTCACCACATCGTTGTCGGCGACGACATTGACCGCAACCGCGGTGGTCGTGTCGACGCGGAAGGTGTGGGTCTGGGTGTTCACGTTGCCCGCGGCATCGGTCGAGGTCGCGGTGACGGTGGCGCTGTGCTCGCCCGTCGTGATCGACGAGGCGGCGAAGCTGGCGCTCCAGGTGCCATCGGCGGTGGCGGTCACGGTCTGGCTGATGCCGCCGACGGTGACGGTCAGCACCGCGCCGGCGATCGAGGTTCCGGTGATCTGATAGCCGCCGCTTTCCGTCAGGTTCACCACATTGTCGGCGGTGACGGAATCGAAGGTGATCGGATTGGCCACGGTATCGACGACCAGCGTGTCGGTGATCCGGGTGACGTTGCCATGGATATCCGTCGCCGTCACGGTCATGCCGATCTGGTATTCGCCCGGCGGGATCTGGGTCGTCGGGAAGGTGACGGTCCAGGTTCCGGTCGAGGTGACGGTCGTGGTCTGGCTGTGGCCATTGATGGTGACGACGATGGTCGCGCCGGTGTCGTCGCTGGTGCCCGAGATCGAGACGCCATCGGTATATTCGGTGCCGTTCTCGACATCATGCGTGCTCAATGCGCCGGCGGTGATGACCACCGAGGGCGGCGTCAGGTCGATGATGAAACCGGGGCCATCAAGCGTGGTGGTATCGCCGTCATGGGTGAAGACGGCGGTCGATTCGTAGGTGCCATCCGGCGGCAGGCTGGTCGGCGGGAAGGTGACGGACCAGATCCCGTCGGGGCCGATTGTCGTGGTCTGGACCTCGGGGCCGACGTTCACGGTCACGGCATCGCCCGGCTCGCCCGTGCCGGTGATGACCAGCGAAGGATCGGTCGTGTTGGTGGTGATGGTGCTGACGCTTTCGGGATGGTCAACCGTGGGGGCCGCCGGCCCACCGCCGCCACCGCCACCGCCACCGCCGCCGGCAACCGCCGCGACAAGGCCGAGGCCGGCCAGACCGGCGCCCAGACCGCCCAGGCCGACAAGGCCGGGCACGAAGGCGCCCATGGTCGCCTGATCCTCGACGGCGCCGCCGGACATCGCCAGATCGTCCGCCGCGGCAAAGCGCAGGTCATCGATGGTCGAGAACTTGTCCCAGCCGCTGGCCTGGCCGTAAGAGGCGAACAGCGTTCCATTCGATCCGGGCTGGAATTCAACCCCGATCACCTGCCCGTCCTGCGAGAGGTAAAGCTGGTTCGGTTCGCCCACGGAATTGAAATAGCCGTCGAGGACGATCTGCCGCCCGTCGATCAGCGTAATCACCAGATCGTCGCCCTTCTGGACGTAGGACACGACGCTGGCCTGCGCGAGATTCAGCGAGATTTCGTCGCCGACACCCATCTTGATGAAATTGCTGCCCGTGGTTCCGGCAACGGAACCCTGCGCAACACCGCCCGCAGAATTGCGGACGGCGAAATCAATCGCCTTGACCATAGTACTACTCCGCCTCGATACGCCGGATCTTTGCCCGGACCGTTTTCATGGGGATCTGAACCGCCCCCTATTGAACACTTTCATAACGAGGTTTCGCCGCAATTTCTAGTGGGTATGGGGCGACCTTGATGCAGGAAGGCCGATTTTCCCCCTCTGGCGGCTGGCGGGGCGGCCATTCGGCTCGGCCGGCGGGATCGCAAGGCGGCGGTCGGCGGGACTACAGCTTGTGGCCTGCGGCCGGGACCGTCGCCCGCTTCCGCTAGATTTCGCTCCCCCGGGGCATCGCGGTTCCGGCATGCGGCCGGCGGATGCGCGCGTCGATCATTGTGGCAGGAAAGCCGCGGTCCGGCAGTCTCGGGGGCGCCCGGGTTGAGCCCGGACACCCCGCAACATCTTGGGTCAGTTCGCGGCGGGGGCGCCCTGGGTGGTCTGGGTGCGGCGCTGCAATTCCTGCCGGTAAAGCGCCACGAAATCCACGGTGTCGAGGTTGAGGGGCGGGAAGCCGCCATCGCGCGTCACGTCCGAGACGATGCGGCGCACGAAGGGGAACAGCATGCGCGGGCATTCGATCATCAGGAAGGCGTGCAGCTGCTCTTCGGGCACGCCGTCGATCAGGAAGGTGCCGCCATAGTCCAGTTCCATCAGGAACAGCGTCTCGCCGCCGTTGCGGTTCTTCGATGTGATCTTGTACTTCGTGATCACCTCGTACTGATGATCGACCTGCCGCTTGCGCGCATCAAGGCTGACGGCAACCTGGATGTCGGGCTGAATCTCGCCGCTGATGCCTTTCTGCACGACGGCATTCTCAAAGCTCAGGTCCCGGATATACTGGGCAAGAACCTGGAAACGGACCTGGGGTGCGGCTGCGGCAGCACCGCCGTTGCCGGCGGCCGGGGTTTCGTCGGACATGGGCATTCTCCTTGCGGGGGGCCGGCAGCCGGTGGGCGGCGGCCCGGTTTTCCTCGGCATCGTGCCTAGCAGAGGGACCGCCCGCGCTCAATGGTCAGCGGCGCGCAGGGACTTCAGTCGCCCTTGCTGCCTGCGCCGCCCGCGCCCTCATCGGTCCAGCCAGAGCGCCCGCGCCGCGCCGAGGGCGGCACCTCGATCCATTCGCCTTCGATGACATCGGCCGCATCGGCCCGCCGCATACCGGCCTTGACGACCCGGACCCGGCGCAGCACGGCTGCCGAAAGCAGGTGCTGGACCGGCGGCAGCAGCAGGACAAGGCCGATGGCGTCCGTCAGGAACCCGGGCAGGATCAGCAACACCGCCGCCAACGCCCGGAAGAGCGCCGAGACCGACGCGCCTTCGCGCAAGCCCACGCGCCCCGGCCCCTGCCGCAGCATCACCGCGCCGCGCGCCACTTCGGCCCGCAGCAGCGCGATGCCGATCACGGCACTGATCACCACCCATGCCAGCGTGGGCCAGACGCCGATGCGCCCGCCGATGGCCACGAACAGGCCGATTTCCACCAGAGGCCAGGCCAGAAAGGCCAAGAGGCGCCACATTCCTGCTATCTCCTTTCGTCGGAACGGGGCGGCATGGTTTACTTGCCACCCCCGCACACCTACATAGGAAGGGAAAGGTCCCGGCCCAAGCCGGGTTTCGACTTTGACAGGATGTCCGATGAGCTCGTCTCTGATCCAACTTCTCGTGCTGGCCGGGATCGCGATCTTCCTGATCCTGAAGCTGCGCTCGGTGCTTGGTACGCGCGAGGGGTTTGAAAAGCCCCCCATGCCGGTTGAGGATCTGCGCCCGCAGCCCACGCGCCGCGAGTTCGAGGTGATCGAGGGCGGGCCTGATCGCGACATCACCGATCATGTGCCCGAGGGCAGCGCGTCGGCACTGGCCCTGGCCGAAATGAAGCGGGCCGAGCCATCCTTTGCGGTGACGCCTTTCCTGCAGGGCGCGCGTCAGGCCTATGAGATGATCCTGATGGCTTTCGAAAAGGGCGAACTTGACCGCATACGTTCGTTCCTGTCGGACGATGTGGAGGCAAGCTTCGCCGAGGTCATCGACCAGCGCGAGCGCGACGGGCTGACCATTGAGGCGAATTTCGTCGGGTTGAAGGAAATGGCGCTGGACGAGGCGACCTTCGACCGTGCCTCGGGCATGGGCGAGATCACGGTCCGCTTCGTCGGCGAACTGACTTCGGTCGTACGCAACAAGGCGGGCACCATCATTGAGGGTGACACCAAGTCGATCAAGCGCCAGCGCGACGTCTGGACCTTCGCCCGCAAGATGGGCGCGGCCGATCCGAACTGGCAACTGGTCGCCACCGGCGACTGAGTCCGTGCGATGGCATGGCGCTCCGGTCTTGCCCTTGTGCTGGCAACGCTGATGTCGGCGCTGTCAGCCTCTGCGCAGGTTCTGGAGTTCGAGGCGCTGGAGGGATGGGCCGAAGGCGGCCAGGCCGAGGCGCTGGCTGCTTTTCTTGTGACCTGCGACCGGCTTGATGCGCCGGACTGGCGGCCGATCTGCGCCCTTGCGGCCGACGTTCCGCCCGACGATGTCTCGGCCCGCGCCTTTTTCGAACTCCTGTTCCGCCCGGTGATGGTGGGTGCGCCGCCGGCGCTCTTCACTGGCTATTACGAGCCGGAGCTTGACGGATCGCCCGTCCGCACCCCCCGCTTTGCCTGGCCGATCTATGCCCCGCCGCCCGAGTTGCGGGACGGCGCGGCCTACCTGTCGCGCGCCAGCATCGAAGGCGGTGCGTTGCGCGGGCGCGGGCTTGAGATTGCCTGGCTCGATGATCCGGTCGAGGTGTTCTTCCTGCATATCCAGGGCTCCGGCCGGATCAGGATGACAGACGGGTCGGTGCTGCGCGTCGGCTATGCGGCGAAGAACGGCCATCCCTACCGCTCGGTCGGGAAGGAACTGGTGCGCCGCGGCATCTTCACCATTCACGAGGTTTCCGCCCAGGTCATTGCCAGCTGGGTCCGCCGCAATCCCGTGGCGGGGGCAGAGATCCTGAATCACAACCCGTCCTATGTCTTCTTCCGCCGCCTGCCGGATCTGCCCGCCGACAAGGGGCCGGTGGGCGCGATGGGCCGGTCGATCACGCCGCTGCGGTCGGTCGCCATCGACCCGGCCTATACGCCGCTGGGCGCGCCGGTCTGGATCGAGAAGGACGGCGACGCCCCCTTGCGGCAGCTGATGGTGGCGCAGGACACCGGCGGCGCGATCAAGGGGCGGCAGCGGGCGGATATCTTCTACGGCAGCGGGGCGGCCGCCGGCGAAGCAGCCAGCACGGTGAAGGACGGCGGACGGATGGTGCTGCTGCTGCCGATCGACCGCGCCTATGCGATGCTGACCGAGGACTGATGGCCCGCCGCCGGACCCTTCGCCCCGACGAGCTGGAGCTTTGGCACGCGGTTGCCCGGACCGCCCGCCCGCTGCATGCCGGACAGAACCTGCGGTCGCGGCCGGAAGGGTCAGCCCCGGCAGAGGCGCCGCCCGCCGCGGCGGAAGAGGTGAAGCCCTCCGCCCGCCCGGCCCTGCCGCATTTTCGTCTGGGCGAAAAGAGCTCGCCCGCCCGCGGGCACGATCTGGCGCCGACGCTGGCGCAGGCCCCGCTGCGGATGGATGCCAAGACCCACGGCCGGATGACACGCGGCAAGCTGGTGCCCGACGCGCGGATCGACCTGCACGGGATGACGCTGGCCGAGGCGCATCCCGAACTGATCCGCTTTCTGATGAATGCGCAGGCGGACGGGCTGCGGCTGGTCCTGGTGATTACCGGCAAGGGCCGCGCGATGCACGACCCGATCCCGCGCCCGACAGGCGCGCTGCGCCATCAGGTGCCGCACTGGCTGCGCCTGCCGCCGCTGTCGCAGGCCGTGTTGCAGGTGGCCGAGGCGCATCTGAAACATGGCGGCGCCGGGGCCTATTACGTCTATCTGCGCCGGCGCTGACATCCGGACGCCTGCCGCGGCAAGGTTCCGGGCGCCTTGGCCGGCGCGTTCATGCAGCCGCCTTCAGCCATTTCAGAAAGGTGCGGACCGGCGCCCGTTTCGGCCCCGGCGCGGTGACGATGAAATAGGCGGGCAGATGGTCCCGGCTGTCGTGCATCAGCACCAGCCGGCCATCGGCGATATCGTCCTCCATCAGCGCCAGGCTTTCGACGATCAGCCCAAGCCCCTGCCGCGCCGCCGCCAGGGACAGATCCTCGCCCGGGAATTCGGTCCGGTGCAGCCGTGACGGGTCGAGGCCCAGGCTGGCCAGATAATTGTCCTGTTCCGGCCAATCATGCGCCAGCAGCCATTCCATGGCCTGCATCTCGGCCGCGGTCAGCCCGGGCCGGCTGGCCAGCAGCGCCGGCGCGGCTGCTATGGCCATCCGCGCCGAGGCCAGATATTCGGCGTCGACACCGGGCCAGTCGCCATTGCCGTAGCGCAGGCCCAGATCCATGCCGTCCCGCCGGAGGTCGAGGAGCCTTGCATCAGGGTGCAGCGTCAGGGCGATGTCGGGGTGGCGTTCCCAGAAATCCTTCAGCCGCGGCATCAGCCATTGCGCGGCAAAACTCGGGGTCAGCGTGATCCGGACCGGCCGGTCTGCACCGCCCGCGCGCAGGGTTCCGACCGCCGCGGCGATTGTGGCAAAGCCGTCGTCCAGCGCGCGCGCCAGTTCCGCGCCTTCGGCGGTCAACGCAAGCCCGCGGCCCGCGCGATGCACCAGCGCCACGCCCAGATATGCCTCCAGTCCGCGGATCTGCTGGGCCACTGCCGCATGGGTCACGTTCAGCGCCCGAGCCGCCGCCGACAATCCGCCCAGCGCCGCGACGGCCTGAAAGGCGCGCAGGGCCGTCAGAGAGGGAAGATGGGCCCAGTCGATCTGCATCTGTCAGTTCATCTTACAGATGGAAAGAATTGCTGACTCGGAAAACCAAGCCGATTCAGATAGAAAATCCTATCACCTCAGCCAAGAAGGGGAAAGAAATGTTCAGCATCTTCGCCGAAGCCCTCCTCATCGCCGCACGGATGCAACCGCTGCGGCCCGAAGAACCCGGCCGCGACCGGCGGCGGCGTGAAACCGACAGGCGCTAGG
>JBDHSO010000039.1:0-23829 GCA_039808125.1 Rhodobacter sp.
TCGGCGACGGGATCGGGACCGGGCGGCGGCTCATGCGGTGGCGGGGCGGCAGAGGCCGGCGCGCCCGCTACGGGCGGGGGCGATGCCTGCCGCTCCGGCGTCTCGGCCCGCCGGGCGGCATCGGCCCGGGCCAGCGCATAACGGTCGACCGGCGTCTCGGCCAGCGTCTCGTCGGCGCCGCAGTCGAGCTGCCATTCCAGCGCGGCCAGCGCGGCTTCCCAGTCGGCCAGAATTTCGGCGGCGATTCCCATGGCGGGGAGATTAGGCCCTTGCCGCACGGCGGACCAGCCCGGAGCGCATCATCTTCTCCGCCGGCCTCCTCCGCCGCCGGCCCGCGTCCTGCGCCATGGCCCCGCCCGCGGCGGAAATGCGCGGCAGGGCCATCCCCGCTTGCCCCGCGCGCCACCCTTTGCCATAGAGGGCCGAAACCGAAGGGAGCCGCCCATGACCTTCCGCGCCCGTCACCTTCTGGGCATCGAACCGCTCGCCCCGCTGGAAATCACCACGATCCTCGACCTGGCCGAGCGGTATGTCGACCTGAACCGGCGGACGGTGAAATCCTCGGACGCATTGGCGGGGATGACTCAGATCAACATGTTCTTCGAGAATTCCACCCGCACCCAGGCCAGTTTCGAACTGGCGGGCAAGCGGCTGGGCGCCGATGTCATGAGCATGGCCGTCGCCCAGTCGAGCGTGAAGAAGGGCGAGACGCTGATCGACACCGCGATGACGCTGAACGCGATGCATCCCGACCTGCTGGTGGTGCGGCATCCGTCCTCGGGGGCGGTGAACCTGCTGGCGTCCAAGGTCAACTGCGCCGTCCTGAACGCCGGCGACGGGCGGCACGAACATCCGACGCAGGCGCTGCTCGACGCGCTGACGATCCGGCGGGCCAAGGGGCGGCTGCAACGGCTGACCATCGCGATCTGCGGCGACATCACGCACAGCCGGGTGGCGCGGTCGAACCTGATGCTTCTGGGCAAGATGGAGAATCGCCTGCGCCTGATCGGGCCGCCGACGCTGATGCCCCCCGGCTTTGACGACCTGGGTTGCGAAGTCTATGACGACATGCGCGCGGGTCTGAAGGACGCCGATGTGGTGATGATGCTGCGGTTGCAGCGCGAACGGATGGACGGCGGTTTCGTGCCGTCGATGCGGGAATATTACCACCGTTACGGGCTGGACGCCGACAAGCTTTCGGTCGCGAAGCCCGATGCCATCGTGATGCATCCCGGCCCGATGAATCGCGGCATCGAGATCGACGGCGAGATCGCCGACGACATCAACCGCAGCGTCATTCAGGATCAGGTGGAAATGGGCGTCGCGGTGCGGATGGCCTGCATGGATCTGCTGGCGCGGAACCTGCGGGCCGAGCGCGGGCGCAGACTGGTAGAGGCCGATGTCTAGAAAGCCCCCGGCGACGATAGCCCCCGATCCGGTCATCGGCCGCCCCGTCGCGGCGGGGGATGGCGAGGAGATCCTCGCCGAATGGCGGGCCGATCCTGCCATCTACTGGAAGAACAACACCATTCTGGCGGCGGTCTTTGCCGTTCTGGCCTATGGCGTGCTCTGGTTTATCGGCAATCCCTTTCCCTGGACCGGCCCGCTGGCCGCGGTCCTGGCCGTCGGGGTCCGGGCGCTCTACCTGCGGTCCGAGGTGATGGGCGACACCTGGCGGCTGACGAAAACCCGCCTTCTCGGCCCCGGGGGGCGGATCGTGCCGCTGTCGTCGCTGGCCGAGGTGAAGCTGTTCTTCGGCGATGTCCTGCTGATCACCCGCGCCGGCGACAAGCATCTGATGAAATATCTGGCCGAGGGTCCCGCCGCCCTGGCCCGGATCGACGCGGCCCGCACCGATGCTGGCCGCACCGATACCACCCCGACCGATGCAACCCCGGCCGGCCCCGACCGGAGCGACACATGACCGAGCCGGAGCGCAAACCCACCAGGGAAGACATGCGGATGTCCGGCCGGGTCGCCGCGATCGTGCTGGTGACGCTGGCTGTCTTTACCGCCCTGTTCGTCTGGATCGGCGGCTAGATGGCCGAGACCCCCGCATCCACGGGCTGGGAGGGCCTGCTTGCCCCCGGGGAGACCATCCTCTGGCAGGGCCGCCCCGTCGCCGGCATCGACTGGCGCAGCCTCTGGGACGGTCGGACGCCCTTCGGCCTGATCTTTGCCGGTTTCGCGCTGTTCTGGATCACCATGGCGCGCAGGATGACCGGCGACGACGGCGGCGTCCTGTCGCTGTTTCCACTGTTCGGCCTGCCGTTCCTGCTGGTCGGCCTCTACCTCGCATTCGGCCGGCTGCTGTGGGAGGCCCATGCCCGCGCCCGCACCCATTACACCCTGACCGACCGGGCCGGCTTCGTCGCGACCGAGCTTTTCGGGCGGCGCAATCTGGAACGCTACCCCCTTGGCCCCGACATGCGGCTGACGCTGGAGGACGGCACCCCCGGGACGGTCTGGTTCGCGGTGGAGGAGCATGTGCGGACCTTCCGCGATCCCTCGCCCCGCGACGGCGGCGGGATCGGCATTCCCGGCCCGGCCGGCGGCTTTCAGAGAACGGGCTTCGGCGCGCGGCGCGGCGGCAGCCGCCGCTATGTCGAGCGCAAGCGGATCGGCTTTGTCCGGATCGCCGAAGCGCGGCGGGTCTACGGCATGTTCCGCGAGGCGCTGGCGGCGCTGCCCCGGCCGGACCCGGAGGAGACGCCGGAATGATCGTCATGATCGTCGCAATGATCGCCGCGCCGGCCGTAGACAGCGCCGGATCCGCGCCCTACACCCGCAGCACCACGACCCGGACCGAGGACGCATGATCCTGCATTTCACCAACGCCCGCCTGATCGACCCCGAGGCCGGCACCGATGCACCCGGCAGCCTGACCCTGCGCGAAGGAATCATTGCCGGCCCCTCGGCCCGGCCGCCGAAAGGGGCGACGGTGATCGACTGCGGCGGCAAGTGCCTAGCCCCCGGCATCGTCGACTGGGGGGTGAAGATCGGCGAGCCCGGCGAACGCCACCGTGAAAGCTTTCGCTCGGCGGGGCTGGCGGCCGCGGCAGGGGGCGTGACGACGGTGATCGCGCGGCCCGACACGCTGCCCTCGATCGACACGCCCGAGGTGCTGGAATTCGTCACCCGCCGCGCCGCCGGCGCAAGCCCGGTCCGCATCCGCCACATGGCCGCGCTGACCAAGGGGCGCCAGGGGCAGGAGATGACGGAGATCGGCTTCCTGCTGGACGCCGGCGCCGTGGCCTTCACCGATGTCTTTCATGTCTCGACCCATAACAAGGCGCTCAGCCGCGCGCTGACCTATGCGCGCTCACTCGGTGCGCTGGTCGTCGGTCATCCGCAGGATCCGGGCCTCTCGGCCGGGGCCGCCGCCACCCGGGGCAAGTTCGCCAGCCTGCGCGGCCTGCCCGATGTCTCCCCCCTGGCCGAACGCATGGGGCTGGAGCGCGACCTGACGCTGGTCGAGATGACGCGGGCGCGCTACCACGCCGACCAGATCACCACGGCGGCGGCACTACCCGCGCTCGCCCGGGCCAAGGCGGCGGGCTTCGATGTCACCGCCGGCACCTCGATCCATCACCTGACGCTGAACGAATTCGACCTGGGCGATTACCGCACCTTCTTCAAGCTGACGCCGCCCCTGCGGTCGGAAGACGACCGGCAGGCGGTGATCGCGGCGCTGGCCGATGGGCTGATCGACGTGGTGGGCAGTTTCCACACCCCGGCCGACGAGGAATCGAAGCGCCTGCCCTTCGACGAGGCGGCAGCCGGCGCCGTCGCGCTGGAGACGATCCTGCCCGCGGCGATGCGGCTGTACCATGGCGGGCACCTTTCGCTGCCGCAGTTGTTCCGTGCGATGGCGCTCAATCCGGCGAACCGCCTCGGCCTGCCGCAGGGACGGCTGTCCGAAGGCGCGCCCGGCGACCTGGTGCTGTTCGACCCCGATGCCCCCTTCCTGATGGACCGCTTCCGCCTGCGCTCCAAATCGAAGAACACGCCGTTCGACGGCGCGCGGATGGAAGGGCGGGTGCTGGCAACCTGGGTCGGTGGCAGCGAAGTCTTTCGGGCAGAGGAGTGATCATGCCGGAACTGGTCACGGGAACCAACACGCTGATCCTGATTGCGGTCCTGTCCTATCTGCTGGGATCGATCCCCTTCGGCGTCGTCATCACCCGGATGCTGGGTCTGGGCGATTTGCGCCGGATCGGCTCGGGCAACATCGGCGCGACGAATGTGCTGCGGACCGGCAACAAGGCCGCGGCGCTCGCAACGCTGCTTCTGGACGGGGCCAAGGGCGCGGTGGCGGTTCTGGTGGCCCGCGCCATGACCGGGGCCGAGGATGCCGCGCAGGTGGCGGCGCTGGCGGCCTTTCTGGGCCATCTTTTCCCGATCTGGCTGGGGTTCCGCGGCGGCAAGGGTGTGGCGACCTTTCTCGGCACCCTGCTGGCGCTGTCCTGGCCGGTGGGGCTGGCCTGTTGCCTGACCTGGCTTGCGGCGGCTCTGCTGACCCGGATGTCTTCGGCCGCGGCGCTGATTGCGGCGGCCTCGGCCTCGGTCTGGCTGGTGGTGTTCAGGGACGGGCAGATGCTGTTTCTGGTCGTGATCCTGACGATCCTCGTCTACATCCGCCACGCCGCCAACCTGGCCCGCATCAAGGCGGGGACAGAGCCGAAGATCGGCCGGAAGAAGGCCTGACCGGCCATGGCCGACGGGTTCCTGCTGCTTTTGCCCATGGCGCTGGCGGCGATCCTGCTGGCGGCTCTCGCCTGGCTGCGCCGGCGGACGCGGCGCGGGCTTGCGGTGATCGACGGGTCGAACGTGATGTACTGGAAGACCGGCACCCCCTCGCTGGAGCCGGTGGCCGAGGTCATTGCCGCCCTGCGGGCCGCCGGTTACGAGGCCGGCGTGATGTTCGACGCCAATGCGGGCTATCTCCTCAACGGCAAATACATGCATGACGAGGCGTTCGAGCGGCAATCCGGGCTGCGGCGGGCACGGGTGACGGTGGTGCCCAAGGGGATGCAGGCGGATCCCTATCTGCTTGGCTTTGCGCAGAAAACCGGGGCGGCTGTGGTCTCGAACGACCGTTTCCGCGACCGGATCGACGACTTTCCCGCCCTGCTCGCGCCGGGCCGGCTGGTCCGCGGCGGCTATCGCGACGGCCGCCTGTGGCTGGATCTGCCGCCAAAGGCCGGACGGCCGGGCTGACGCCCCTTCCGGCCGGGGCATTCTGCGTCTATCCTCGCGCCATGACGAACCCATCGCCCGACGCCATCGCCCCCTCTCTCGATCTGATCGAGCAACTGGCCCGCGAGGCTGTCGCCACCCTGCCAGAGCCCTGGCGCAGCCCGGCGATACAGGTCTTGCTGCGGGTGGAGGATTTTCCCAGCGACGAAATGGTCGAGGCGCTGGATCTCGACGATCCGTTCGACCTGACCGGCCTGTACGAAGGCATCCCGCTGACGGAAAAATCGGTCAGCCATCAGCCGATGCACCCCGATATGGTCTGGCTGTTCCGCCGACCGATCCTCGACGAATGGGCGGAGCGCGGCGATGTCGCGATCGGCGAGCTGGTGACGCATGTGGTGATCCATGAACTGGCGCATCATTTCGGCTGGACCGATGACGAGATCGCGGCCATCGACCGCTGGTGGGAATGACCCCGCACACCGCGCGCGCGCCGTGCGCATGCAGGCGCATGACGTCTCCGTGATCGGGCCGTGGCATCGTTTCGGGGTATCCTTCCGGGATCAACCGACCGACGGAGGACCGAATGACGCGCAAACTGACCCGCCGTGACGCCCTGACCGCCTGTGCCACACTTCCCCTGGCCGCCGCCCTGCCGGCCCGCCAGGCCGCCGCCGGCGCCCCGCCCCTGGGCGCCCTGCAAACCCCCGCCTTCCGCTTTCCGCTGGGCGGCTTCGAGGTGACGGCGCTTCTTGCCGGCGCGCGCGTGACCGACAAGCCGCAGGAGACCTTCGGCCTGAATGCCTCGCCCGAGGCCTTTGCCGCCGCTTCGGCCGCGGCCTTCATCCCGGCCGACCGCACGCGCAACCACTTTACCCCGGTCGCGGTGAACACCGGGGCGGAACTGATCCTGTTCGACACCGGGCTTTCGGCCGAAGGCACCGGCGCCGCGCTGGCCGTGGCCGGGATCGACCCGGCGCAGGTCGATGTCGTGGTGCTGACGCATATGCACGGCGACCATATCGGCGGGCTGATGGCGGCGGACGGGGTGACGCCCTTCTACCCCAATGCCCGCTACGCGACCGGCCAGATCGAATTCGACCATTGGGCGGCGCAGGGCAACGAGGGGTTCGAGAAGAACGTCCGCCCGCTGGCCGACAGGATGACCTTCCTGGCCGATGGCGGCGCGCCGGTGTCGGGGATCACCGCGATCCTGGCGCCTGGCCATACGCCGGGGCACATGGCCTATCATATCGAAAGCGCCGGCCGGCGGCTGATGCTGACCGCCGATACCGCGAACCATTACGTCTGGTCGCTGCAATATCCCGACTGGGAGGTGCGCTTCGACACCGACAAGGCGATGGCGGCAACGACGCGCAAGACCCTGTTCGGCCAGATCGCCGCGGACCGCATCCCCTTCATCGGCTACCACATGCCCTTCCCCGCGCTGGGGTTTGCCGAGGTGCGCGATGCCGGCTTCCGCTTCGTGCCCCACAGCTACCAGATGCTCCTCAACGGCTGAGGCCGGCCCCGCGGCGGGGGGCGGACAGACCTGACCTGACAGACAACGGCCCCGGGCATGTCGCCGGCCGGCAAGGCCCGCGCGCAGGGTTTCCCATGACCGAACCGCACCCTATGGTGGCGCCCGACAGACCGGAGCCCGTCGATGACGCACCCCAGACCGATTCTCACGCTGACACTCAACCCCGCGCTCGACATGGCAACCGAGGTCGAGGAGATCATTCCCGGCCACAAGCTGCGCTGCGGCGAGCCGCTGCTCGATCCCGGCGGCGGCGGGCTGAACGTCAGCCGCGCCATCCGCGCGCTTGGCGGCGAAAGCCTGGCGCTGGTGGCCCTGGGCGGGCTGACCGGCGACCGGCTTGCCGGGCTGATCCGCGACAGCGGCATCACCTTCCTGTCGATCCTCGGCCCGGGCGAGACGCGGCTTTCGCTGTCGGTCGGCGAAACCTCCACCGGGCGGCAGTACCGCTTCATGCTGCCCGGCCCGGTCTGGTCGGAGGCCGACCGCGGCCATGTCTTCACGCTGTTGCGCGCCACCGCCCAGCCCGGCGGGCTGTCGGTGATCTCGGGCAGCCAGCCGCCGGGCATGCCGCTCGACTTTCCCGCGCAACTGGCGGCCTCGATGCCCGGCTGCCGCGTGGTGCTGGACATTTCGGGCAAGCCGCTGATGCAGGCGGTGCGCCGGCCGATTCCCGGCCTGGAGGTGCTGCGGATGGACGGCGAAGAGGCCGAGAGCCTGACCGGCGCCCCGCTGGAATCGCGCGAGGCCACAGCGAATTTCGCCGCGGAACTGGTGCGGCAGGGCGTGGCACGAAAGGTGGTGATCGCGCGCGGTGCCGAGGGCAATCTGCTGGTCACGGCAGAGCGGCGGATCTTCGCCGCCTCGCCCCGGGTCGAGGTCCGCTCGGCCGTGGGGGCGGGCGACAGTTTCGTCGCGGGGCTGGTGCTGGCGATGGCGCGCGGACAGTCGGACGACGAGGCGCTGGCGCTGGCCAGTGCCGCCGCCGCCGCCGCGGTCACGACCGACGCCACCCATCTGTGCCGGCCCGAGGATGTGATGCGCCTGCTGCCCGCCACCCGCGTCGGCGCGATCTGACGCCCCCCCCCCGGGGGGGACCAAGGGCCGCACGCCCTTACCCACCCGCCGGCGCGCGACGATTTCCCGTTGCATACGCCGAAACGGACGGCGGCGCCCTGTTGCCACCGGCGGCGCGACAGAGAGGCCGTGACAGGCGAACCGGGGCAGGCGGGCCGGGGCGGCGGATTGCCCGCGCCTGGTTTCAGAAGCCGATTTCGACCACCACCGCGCGATGATCCGAGGGCCAGGGCATGACCACGATATCGCTGCGCGGACCGTCCTCGCCCACGATCCAGGCGTCCTTGACCGTCAGCCCCGTCCCGCGGGCAAAGACGAAATCTATGCGGTCGGGATGGTCGTCGGTCGCGGCTTCGTCATAGGTCGGCGTCCAGGTGAAGGCGGGCTTTGCCACCGGATCGGGATGCGCGGCGCGATAGGCATCGACAAAGCCCAGATCGGCCAGGCGATGCGTCGTCGGCCAATCCACCACCACCGGATGGGTGCCCTTCGCCACCGCGGCCTCGGTCCAGTCGAGATAGCCCGGTTCATTGAAATCGCCGGTAACGAAGACCGCCGCCGCGCCTTCGGCCGCCTTCATGTCGGCCTCCAGCAGGTCGATCGCCGGGCCGCGGGTCCGCCGCGCCCAGTCGGCGGCCTCAGCCCCCGTGGTCACGAAGGGCGCCGGCCCGTATTCGATCCCGAGAAGCTGGTAGGGCTGATAGGGCTCATCGTCGAGGTGGATGTTGAACAGCCAGACCGGGCGGCCGTCCACGTCGAGGCCGACGCCCAGGCCCCCGGGGCTGGTCGCGGTGATCGGAAAGCGCGAGATCACCGCATTGGCCCAGAGCGCGGGACTGTCCGCGGTCTGCTCCTGCACCTGCCAGCCAAGCGCGCGGGCAATCTCGCCGGCGACCGATGGGCCGGTGGCGGCGCAGGCCTCGGCGGTACAATCGGCGGGTTCGGTCCGGGTTTCCTGCAGGCCAACGATATCGGCACCGGCAGCGCGGATGGCTGCGACGGTTTCGGACACGTCCTTTCCCGCGTTCGCGCCGCCGCCCCAGATATTGAAACTCATCACCCGCAGCGTGGTTTCCGCGGCGGCCGGGTTGGCCAGTGGCGACAGGAGGGCAAGGGCGGCGGTCAGCGATGCAGCGGCGCGCATGGGACAATCCTCAGGATGTGCGGGTTCGCGGCAGCCTAGCACGACCCCGGGCATCTGCCCAATGCGACTGTGGTCCGATGGCCCTGCCGCGCCCCGTGGCCGCCGGTGCGGGGCTGGGGTGCCCGTCGCAGGCGCCCCGCGGACCGCCCGCATATTCGCGCCCATGCTCCTGTTCGCCAGGCCAGTGCCCCATCGCACCCGCCCGGCGACCGCCCGCAGGGCGGCGGGGGATCAGGGGGTGCCGGCCGCAGCTTCCGCCTCGCCCGCCGGGGCGGGGGCGGGTTCGGTGCGGGCGGTCAGGATGCCCTCCTTCCAGATGCCTTCGGCCACCTGGCCGGTCTTGTAGGTCATCCGGCCCTGCCCCTCGCGCTTGCTGGCGACGAAGCTGCCCTCGTAGATATCGCCCGAGACATAGGTGGCGACGCCCTGGCCGTCGATCTCTCCCGCCTTCCAGTCGCCGATGTAGTGGAATCCGTCCGACATGGTCAGTTCGCCCTTGCCATCGCGCTGGCCGGCGCGGAAGCCGCCCTTGTAGACCGTGCCATCGGGATAGATGGCCGTGCCCACGCCTTCGCGCACGCCGGCATTCCAGTCGCCTTCGTAGCGATAACCGTCGGGATAGGTCATGGCGCCCTGGCCCTGCGGCCGCGCATCGACGAAATCGCCCTCGTAGACCTGACCCTTGAGATAGGTCGCGCGGCCCTTGCCCTGTATCACCCCGGCGATCCAGCCGCCCTGATAGGTGCTGCCATCGGGATAGGTGATGGCACCCTGCCCCTCGGCCTGATCGGCCTTCATGGCGCCGACATAGACCGAGCCGTCGGGATAGGTGACGGTGCCCGTCCCCTCCATCCGGCCCTCGACCCAGGAACCCTCGTAGCGAAAGCCGTCGCCGGCGACGAAGATGCCCTGGCCCTGGCGCCGGTCGGCCTTGAACTCGCCCTCGTAGGTGTCGCCGCCGGCATGGGTGGTCTTGCCGCGCCCGTCGCGCTGGCCATTGACGAACTGGCCCTCGTAGACATCGCCATTGGGCTGGGTCAGCTTGCCCGTGCCGTTGATCTGGCCCTCGGCCCATTCGCCGACATAGGTCAGCCCGTCCTGCAAGACCAGCGTGCCCTGCCCGGATCGCTGACCCCGGACCATGCCGCCGTCATAGGTGGTGCCATCGGCATAGGTGATCCTGCCCTGCCCGTCCTTTTCGCCGGCCACCCAGTCGCCGTCATAGCGGTAGCCGCCCGGGTTCTGCAGCACGCCCTTGCCGTTGTGCTGGCCGTTCAGGAAGCTGCCGGTATAGACCGCGCCATTGGGATAGGTGGCCGTGCCCTCGCCCGTCATCTTGCCTTCGATCCAGTCGCCGTCATAGCTGCCGCCATCGGCAAAGACGATCCGCCCCCGGCCGTTCGGCTGGCCCCTGGCAAAGGTCCCTTCGTAGACCGAGCCGTTGGGATAGCTTGCGCGGCCCTGCCCCTCGATCTGGCCGTCGACCCAGTTGCCTTCGTATTCATAGCCGCTGGGCAGGGTGTATTTGCCGAAACCGTGCTGGCGGCCGTTGCGGAACGTGCCCTCGTAGAACGAACCGTCGTCGTAAAGCTTGGTCTGCACCTCGTCCTCGGACTGCGCCGGGGCCGGGGCGGGGGCGGCCTGGATCAGGCCAAGGGCCAGGACGGCCGCGACCAGGGGGGCCGGAAGGGTGCGCATCGCCTGTTCTCCGGTTGGGATTCCGAGCCGAAGCCTAAGCGGCCGGCGCCTTGTCTGTCCAGTCATGCGCAGATCGGTCGCCGGCAGGCTTTCGCGGCCTTTGCGATACGGCTAGAACCGGACCGGGATCCCCTGGACCCCTCCGAAACCCGTCTGGGAGCGCGCGATGACCGAGACCTTCCGCCTGATGCTGGTGCAGGCCAATCCGATTCTGGGCGACATTGCCGGCAACCTCGACAAGGCGCGCGCCGCCTGGGCCGAGGCGAAGGCCGCCGGCGCCGACATGGTGGCGCTGACGGAGATGTTCGTGACCGGCTACCAGACCCGGGACCTGATCCTGAAACCCGCCTTCCGTGACGCCGCGATCCGCGGCATCGAGGCGCTGGCAGCCGATTGCGCCGATGGTCCGGCAATAGGGATCGGCGGGCCGGCGCTGCTGGACGGGCAGCTTTTCAATGCCTTCTGGATCCTGCAAGGCGGCGGCATGCATGCCCGCGTCCTGAAGCATCACCTGCCGAACGATGCGGTCTTCGACGAAAAGCGCGTCTTCGCCGCGGCCGATGTGACCGGGCCCTATGTGGTGAACGGCGTCCGTATCGGCACGCCGATCTGCGAGGATGCCTGGCATGCCGATGTGACCGAAACCCTGGCCGAAACCGGGGCCGAAATCCTTCTGGTGCCGAACGGCAGCCCCTATCACCGCGGCAAGCCCAACCTGCGGCTGAACCTGATGGTGTCGCGCGTGGTCGAGACCGGGCTGCCGCTGGTCTATCTGAACATGGTGGGCGGGCAGGACGACCAGGTGTTCGACGGCTCTTCCATGGTGCTGAACCCGGGCGGGCGCCTGGCCCTGCAGATGCCGCAGTTCGACGAATGCAGCACGCTTGTCACCTTTCGCCGCACGGCGGAGGGCTGGCGGGCCGACGAGGGCGAGAAGGCCGCCGTCCCGCCGATCGGCGAGGCCGATTACCGCGCCTGCGTGATGGGCCTGGCCGACTACATGCGCAAGACCGGGTTCCGCAAGGCCGTCCTCGGCCTGTCGGGCGGGATCGACAGCGCCATCGTCGCCGCCATGGCCTGCGATGCGCTGGGGTCCGAGAATCTGCGCTGCGTCATGCTGCCGTCCGAATTCACCAGCGCCCATTCGCTGGAGGATGCGCGCGCGGCCGCCGCCCGGCTGGGCTGCCGGCTGGACACGCTGCCGATCACCGCCACGCAGCAGGCCGCGACCGAGACGCTGGCACCGCTTTTCGCCGGTACCGACCCCGGCGTCACCGAGGAAAACCTGCAAAGCCGCATCCGCGGGCTTCTGCTGATGGCGCTGTCGAACAAGTTCGGCGAGATGCTGCTGACCACCGGCAACAAGTCGGAAATGGCGGTCGGCTATTGCACGATCTACGGCGACATGAACGGCGGCTACAATCCGGTCAAGGACATGTACAAGACCCGGATGTTCCTGACCGCGAAATGGCGCAATGAGAACCACCGGCCCTGGATGAAGGGCCCCGCGGGCGAGGTGATCCCCGCGCGGATCATCGCAAAGCCGCCCAGTGCCGAACTGCGCGCGAACCAGACCGATCAGGACAGCCTGCCGCCCTATGAGGTGCTGGATGCGATCCTCGAGGGTCTGGTCGAGCGCGAGGCCTCGGTCGCAGATCTGGTGGCCGAAGGGTTCGAGCGCGCGACGGTGAAGAAGATCGAGCATCTGCTCTATCTCGCCGAATACAAGCGCCACCAGTCGGCCCCCGGCACGCGGCTGACGCAGAAGGCCTTCTGGCTGGACCGCCGCTATCCCATCGCCATGCGCTGGCGCGACGGATCGGGGGCGTAAGGGGCCGGGCGGGATGACCGCGCTCCTTTACCCCGCCGCCGCTTTGGCCGAGATCGCCGGCTGTTTCACCGTCTGGGCGTGGTGGCGCGCCGGCGCATCGGCGCTGTGGCTGATCCCCGGCGCCGCCGCGCTCGGCCTTTTCGCCGTCCTCCTGGCACTGACCCCGCCCGATCAGGCCGGGCGCAGCTATGCCGCCTATGGCGGGGTCTATATCGCCGCGTCGCTCCTGTGGCTCTGGGCGGTCGAGGGCCAGATTCCGCACCCCACCGATCTGGCCGGGGCCGCACTGGCGCTGATCGGCGCCGGCGTCATCCTCTGGGGTGCGCGGCCGGGGGGCTGACCCCCCGGACCCCCCAGGATATTTGGCAGAGAAGAAGGGGCCGAAGGCGGTCCGGCGGCGGCCGGGGCGAATGGTGCGCGGGGGTTGGGGGTGGCGCGCGGGAACAAGAAAGCGCTTTTCATCGCCCCCCCGCATCGTGTAACGAAAACCCATGAGCAAGGGACCGCAGATCATCGCTGCCAGCCATGCCGGGCGTTTTGCCCGCGTGCTTCCCCTTGGCCTTCTCCTTCTTAGCCGCCTCTGAGCGTGCCCGAGGGCGCGACCGCTCGGAGGTGAACAGCGCCCGAATCGCACCAAGACGGCTAAGACATCAAGGACCTCTTCCATGGCACAGACCGACCAGCACCCCCGCGTCGTCATCTTCGACACCACGCTGCGCGACGGCGAGCAATCGCCCGGCGCCACCATGACCCATGAGGAAAAGCTGGAGATCGCCCAGCTGCTCGACGAGATGGGGGTCGACATCATCGAGGCGGGTTTCCCCATCGCCTCTGACGGCGATTTCACCGCTGTCAGCGAGATCGCGAAACGGGCGAAAAACGCCACGATCTGCGGCCTGGCGCGGGCGAATTTCAAGGATATCGACCGCTGCTGGGAGGCGGTGAAACATGCGCGCTCGCCGCGCATCCACACCTTCATCGGCACCTCGCCCTTGCACCGCGCCATTCCCAACCTGGACATGGACCAGATGGCGGAGCGCATCCACGACACCGTGACCCATGCCCGCAACCTGTGCGACAACGTGCAATGGTCGCCGATGGATGCGACGCGGACGGAACACGACTACCTGTGCCGCGTGGTCGAGATCGCCATCAGGGCCGGCGCCACCACGATCAACATTCCCGACACCGTGGGCTACACCTACCCGTTCGAAAGCGCGAAGCTCATCGCCATGCTGCTGGAGCGCGTGCCCGGCGCCGACAGCATCGTCTTCGCCACCCATTGCCACAACGACCTGGGCATGGCGACGGCGAATTCGCTGGCGGCGGTCGAGGCGGGCGCGCGGCAGATCGAATGCACGATCAACGGGCTGGGCGAACGTGCCGGCAATACCGCGCTGGAAGAGGTGGTGATGGCGATGCGGGTCAGGAACGATATCCTGCCCTATTCGACCGGGATCGACACCTCCAAGATCATGAACCTCAGCCGCCGGGTCTCGCAGGTTTCGGGCTTTCCGGTGCAGTTCAACAAGGCCATCGTCGGCAAGAACGCCTTCCTGCACGAAAGCGGCATCCACCAGGACGGCGTGCTGAAAAACGTCCAGACCTTCGAGATCATGCGGCCCGAGGATATCGGGCTGACGCAGAAGAACATCGCCATGGGCAAGCATTCGGGCCGCGCCGCGCTGCGCTCCAAGCTGCACGAGCTGGGCTTCGATCTGGCCGACAACCAGCTGAACGATGTCTTCGTGCGCTTCAAGTCTCTGGCCGACCGCAAGAAGGAGGTCTATGACGACGACCTGATCGCGCTGGTCTCGGACGAGCAGACCAACGACGCCTATGAATATCTGCAACTGAAGAAACTGCGGGTGGTCTGCGGGACGGAAGGCCCGCAGGAGGCCGACATGATCCTGTCGATCGACGGCAAGGATCATCATATCGACGCCACCGGCGACGGGCCGGTCGATGCGGCCTTCATGTGCGTCAAGATGCTGTTCCCGCACAAGGCGCGGTTGCAGGTCTATCAGGTGCATGCCGTGACCGAGGGGACGGATGCGCAGGCAACCGTCTCGGTCCGGCTGGAGGAGGATGGCCGCATCGTCACCGGATCTTCGGCCGATACCGACACGATCGTCGCCTCGACCCGGGCCTATATCAACGCGCTGAACCGGCTGATCGTGCGGCGGCAGAAGACGGCACCGGGCGAGGACGTGAAGACCGTCACCTATCACGGCGAATGAGACGCTGGCGCCCCCCGAAAGGCGGGGCGCCGACACCCCCTGGGCCACAGCGGCCGGTCTTCGGGCTTGACCCGGCCCGCGCGGGGCGCAAGCTGTGGCGGCGCCCATGCCATCCCCGATGAGGCCCCCGATGCCCGGAACCGTTCGCCTGCACCGCGTCCTTGCCTGCCCGCCCGAAAAGATCTTTCGCGCTTTCACCGACGCCGACGCCTATGCCGCCTGGCTGCCGCCGTTCGGCTTCACCGCCCGGGTAAACCGGATGGAGGCGCGCGTCGGCGGCGGCTTTCACATGACCTTCCGCAACTTCACCACCGGGCATGAGCACAGCTTCGGCGGCGAATATCTGGAACTGGTTCCGGGAAAGCGCATCCGCCATTCCGACAGGTTCGACGATCCCGGGTTGCCCGGCGAGATGATGGTGACGGTGGAGATGACGGCCGTCTCCTGCGGCACCGATCTGCGGATCGCGCAGGAGGGCATTCCCGATGTGATCCCGCTGGAGGCCTGCTATCTCGGCTGGCAGGAATCGCTGCAAAAGCTGGCCCGTCTGGTGGAACCCGACATCCCCGACTGAGCGGCTGACCGGCCCCCGGGGCATCCGCCCTATGCGCCCTTCATCTCCTGCAAGGTATTGCCGCCATCGACGACCAGCATCGCGCCGGTGACATAGGACGCCTCGTCGGAGGCCAGAAACAGCGCGCAGGCGGCCACTTCGGCGGGCGTGCCGGCGCGGCCCACAGGCGTGGCGCGGCCGGCGCGGATCTCTTTGGGGCTGGAACTTTCCGTCCCGATCCAGCCCGGCAACACCGCGTTGCAGGTGATGCCTTGCCGCCCGTATTCCAGCGCGATCGAGCGCGTCAGGCCGGTGATCCCGGCCTTGGCGGTGGCATAGGCCGAACTGCCTTCGATGGCGACCATGGGTCCGGTGACGGAGGAGATGTTGACGATCCGCCCGAAGCCGCGCGCCGCCATGCCGGGCAGGACGGCGCGGCAGCAATGGAAGGCGGTTCCGATGTTCAGCGCCATGTGATGCGCCCAGTCGGCATCCGACCAGCCGGCGAGCAGCTGGCGCCGGACCCGCCGGCCGGATTGCACCATGCCGGCGTTGTTGACCAGCACCTCCACCGGGCCGATCCGGTCCGTCACCGCCGCAAACAGCCCCGCCACCTGTGCCGTATCGGTCAGATCGGCCACATGCGACATGCAGCCCAGTTCGGCCCCGCGGGCGCGGATGCGGTCGGTAGTGGCGGTTACGCAGACCCGCGCGCCGCCCGACACCAGCGCCTGCGCAATGGCAAAGCCGATTCCGCCCGGCGCCCCCACCCCCGTCACCAGGGCCACCCGTCCTGCCACGCCCGCCATTCGCCCCTGCCCCCGTGCCCTTTGGCCATCAGACTGCGGAAGCCGGCCACGGCGTCAAGCCTGCCGGCCGCCACTGAGCCCGATTCAGGGCCGACACGCGGGGGACACGCGGAATTGCGCCCCCGCGCCGCCCATGCCCTTCCGGTTTCCTGTACACCTCCTTATATGGAGGCGCCTCGTCAGAGCCACATCTGAGTCGCGGGGTTCTGGATACGTTGCCCAACCGGCCCCAGACCGGCCCCTTACGAAGGACGCAGTTCGCATGTCGCTCATTCCCGGCCTCTTTTCCTCCGACATGGCCATCGACCTCGGCACGGCGAACACTTTGGTCTATATCCGCGGCAAGGGAATAGTGCTGAACGAACCTTCGGTCGTCGCCTATCACAACAAGGACGGCAAGAAGGGCGTGCTGGCCGTGGGCGAGGATGCCAAGCTGATGCTCGGCCGCACGCCCGGCAGCATCGAGGCGATCCGGCCGATGCGCGATGGCGTCATCGCCGATTTCGAGGCCGCGGAGGAAATGATCAAGCATTTCATCCGCAAGGTCCACAAGCGTACGACCTTTGCCAAGCCGAAGATCATCGTCTGCGTGCCGCATGGCGCGACCCCCGTGGAAAAGCGGGCGATCCGCAATTCGGTGCTGCAGGCAGGTGCCCGCCGCGCCGGGCTGATCGCCGAGCCGATCGCGGCCGCCATCGGGGCGGGCATGCCGATCACCGAACCCACCGGCAACATGGTCGTCGACATCGGCGGCGGCACGACCGAGGTGGCGGTGCTGTCGCTGGGCGACATCGTCTATGCCCGGTCGGTCCGTGTCGGCGGCGACCGGATGGACGAGGCGATCATCGCCTATCTGCGCCGCCACCAGAACCTGCTGATCGGCGAATCGACGGCGGAACGGATCAAGACCTCGATCGGCACGGCCCGCATGCCCGACGATGGGCGCGGCGCCAGCATGCAGATCCGCGGCCGCGACCTCTTGAACGGCGTGCCGAAGGAAACCGAGATCAATCAGGCCCAGGTGGCCGAGGCGCTGGCCGAACCCGTGCAGCAGATCTGCGATGCGGTGATGCAGGCGCTGGAGGCGACGCCGCCCGACCTGGCCGCCGATATCGTCGATCGCGGCGTGATGCTGACGGGCGGCGGCGCGCTTCTGGGCGATCTTGACCTGTCGCTGCGCGAGCAGACCGGCCTGTCGATCTCGGTCGCCAACGAATCGCTCAACTGTGTTGCGCTCGGCACCGGCAAGGCGCTGGAATATGAAAAGCAACTCCGTCATGTGATCGATTACGACAGCTGAGGTCCGGGGCCGCCCGGCCCCCGGGCCATGTCCCCGACACGAGGCTCACTTGGCCAAGATCCGCACCAACGGCCCAGAGAAGTACAGCCGCCCGATCCGGCGGCTGCTTGTGGGCATTCTGGTCGTCCTGCTGCTGGGGCTGTTCGTCCTGTGGCGGATCGACAGCCCGCGGGTCGAGCGTTTTCGCGCCGCGCTGGTCGATGCAGTGGTGCCCAACATGGACTGGGCGCTGGCGCCGGTCACGCATGCCATGGCGATGATCGACAACTTTCAGTCCTACACCCGCATCTACGAGCAGAATCAGGAGCTGAAGCGCGAGTTGCAGCAGATGAAGGCCTGGAAAGAGGCCGCACTGCAGCTGGAGCAGAAGAACGCCCGGCTGCTTGACCTGAATCAGGTGCGGCTCGATCCGAAGCTGACCCATGTCACCGGCGTGGTGATGGCCGATTCGGGCAGCCCGTTCCGGCAATCGGTGCTGCTGAACGTCGGCGCCCGCGACGGCATCCGCGACGGCTGGGCCACGATGGACGGCATCGGCCTGGTCGGCCGCATCTCGGGCGTGGGCAACCGCACCAGCCGGGTGATCCTTGTCACCGACACCTCAAGCCGCATTCCAGTGACGATCCAGCCCTCGGGGCAGAAGGCGATTCTCTCCGGCGACAACTCGCCGCTGCCACCGCTCGACTTCATCGAGGACGATGACGAGGTGCGGCCCGGCGACCGGGTCGTGACCTCGGGCGACGGCGGGGTCTTTCCGGCCGGGCTGCTGGTCGGACAGGTGGTGATGGGCAGCGACCGGCGCCTGCGCGTGGCGCTGGCGGCGGATTATCAGCGGCTGGAGTTCCTGCGCGTGCTGCGCAGCCATGAGATCGAGACGATCAGCGATCCCGGCGGGCTGATCGCGCCGCCGCTGCTGCCCTCGGTCCCCGTCCCCGAGGTCGACGCCGAAAGCGAGGCGGCCGCCCCCCCCGCGCAGGGTGGCGGCAGCGTGGCCGATCAGGGATCGGGCGATGCCGAGGGCGGCGGTTTGTCGGCCAGCGGAGGCGCGGATGGCTAGCCTGCTGCGGGCCGATCCCTGGGGCTATCGCCTGGTGTTCCTGGGCCTTGCGGCGGCCCTGCTGTTCGTGCGGCTGCTGCCCCTGGGCAATGCCGCCGGCAGCCTGCCCGGACCGGATGTCATGCTGTGCCTGACGCTGGCATGGATGATGCGCCGCCCGGATTTCCTGCCGGTCTGGCTGATCGTCGCGGTCACGCTGATGGACGATCTTGTCCTGATGCGCCCGCCCGGCCTGTGGACCGCCATCGTTGTGCTGGCGACCGAATTCCTGCGCTCGCGCACCGCGCTGACGCGGGAACTGAACTTCATGGCCGAATGGCTGTTCGCCTCGGGGCTGATGATCGGGATGTTACTTGCCTATCGGCTGGTGTTCATGCTTGCCCTGTTGCCACAACCGCCCTTCGGATTCGCGGTGGTTCAGGTGATCTGGTCGATCCTTGTCTATCCGCTGGTGGTCGGCCTGTCGCGACTGGCATTCGACCTGCGCAAGCCCGCGACCGGAGAGATCGACGACTACGGGAGACGCCTGTGAGACGCACCCAGCGCGAAGTCGAGGACAGCAGCCGCATGATCACCCGCCGCAGCCTGATGCTGGGCGGCGCCATGGCGGCCATGGTCGCCGCGCTTGGCGCGCGGATGCGCTATCTTCAGGTGGACCAGGCCGATGAATTCCGCCTGCTGGCCGAGGAAAACCGCATCAACATCCGGCTGATCCCGCCCACCCGCGGCATGATCCAGGACCGGAACGGCAAGCTGATCGCAGGGAACGAGCAGAACTACCGCATCATCATCACCCGCGACGAGGCGGGGGATGTCGATCTGGTGATGCGACGGCTGGCCTCGCTGATTCCGATGACGGCCGAGGAGCTGGACGACACCATCGTCGCGGTGAAGAAGCACTCCTCCTTCGTGCCGGTGATCGTGAAGGACCGGCTCAGCTGGGCGGATTTTTCGAAGGTCTCGATCAACGCCCCCGCGCTGCCCGGCGTGGCCCCCGAGGTCGGCCTGTCGCGGCTTTACCCGCGCGACACCGATTTCGCGCATGTCGTGGGCTATGTCGGCGCCGTGTCCGACCAGGATCTCGAAGGAGAGACCGATCCCGATCCGGTGCTGCGGCTGCCGAAATTCCAGGTCGGCAAGATCGGCGTCGAACGCTTCATGGAGGCGACGCTGCGCGGCACCGCCGGCACCAAGAAGATCGAGGTGAATGCGGTCGGGCGGGTGATGCGCGAACTGGAACGGGAGGAAGGTACCCCCGGCGCCGATATCCGCCTGACCATCAACGCCGATCTGCAGAACTTCGTTCAGGCGCGGCTGGGCAACGAAAGCGCGGCGGTGGTCGTGGTCGACGTGACGAACGGCGATATCCTGTGCTGTGTCTCGTCGCCATCCTTCGATCCGAACCTCTTCGTCCGCGGCATCAGCCATACCGAATATGCCAGCCTGACCGAGAACGATCACCGCCCCCTCGCCAACAAGAGCGTCTCGGGCGCCTATCCGCCGGGATCGACCTTCAAGGTGGTGACGGGTCTGGCCGCGCTGACTGCCGGCTCCATCGACGAGGGCTACAAGGTCCGCTGCCCGGGCTACCTGGAATTCGGCGGCCGCCGCTTTCACTGCTGGAGCCGGGGCGGACATGGGACCGTCAGCCTGACGAATTCGCTGACCTGGAGTTGCGACGTCTATTATTACGACGTGGCGCAGAAGGTGGGCATCGACAAGATCGCCGAAATGGGCCGCATCCTGGGCCTGGGCGAGCGGCACGACCTGCCGATGTCGGCCATAACCGAAGGCAACATGCCGACGAAGGTCTGGAAACAGGAACGCCACAAGCAGGACTGGCGGATCGGCGACACGATCAACGCCTCGATCGGGCAGGGTTATGTTCTGGCCTCGCCCCTGCAACTCGCGGTGATGACGGCGCGGATCGCCAGCGGCACCTCGGTGGTGCCGCGGCTGATCCGGATGATCGACGGGCAGGAGCAGCCCGTCGCCCCTGCCCCGGCCCTGCCCGTCGACCCGGTGCATCTGCAAGCGATGCGAAAGGGCATGCATGATGTGGTGAATGCCGAGCGCGGAACGGCGAAAGGGTCGAAGATCGTCGATCCGACCATGGTCTTCGCGGGCAAGACCGGCACCAGCCAGGTCCGCAACATCACCAAGGCAGAGCGCGAGCGCGGCGTGGTGTCGAACGACGATCTGCCCTGGAACCGTCGCGATCATGCGCTGTTCGTAGGTTTCGCGCCATATGACAACCCGCGCTATGCCGTATCCGTGGTGGTGGAACATGGCGGTGGCGGGTCGGCCGTGGCAGCGCCCATCGCGCGCGACGCGATCCTCTATGCGATGTCGGACGGGGTTCCCGCGCTCGACGCCTATCCCAAGGCGCAGCGCGGCCGGATCGAAAGCATGCTGAAGGAACTGCCGCTGCGCGATCCCGCGACCGGCGCGGCGCCGACGACGGAACGGGCATAGGGGGCCGGCATGGCGTTTTTCGAGAACCGCCTGAAACAGGTTCCGACCGGGCCGCGCAAGGTGCTTTTCATCAACTGGCCGCTGGTCGTGCTGGTGACGGCGGTCGCCTCGGTCGGGGTGCTGATGCTCTGGTCGATCGCCGGCGGCGATTTCGACGTCTGGGCCCGGCGGCAGACCCAGGTCTTCATCGTCGGCATGGGGCTGATGTTCTTCGTGGCGCTGGTGCCGATCTGGTTCTGGCGCAGCATGTCGGGGATCGCCTATCTCGTGGCCTTCCTCCTTCTCGTCTATGTCGAATTTGCCGGCGAGACGAACAAGGGCGCGCAACGCTGGATCGACTTCGGCTTCCTCCAGTTCCAGCCCTCCGAGATGATGAAATTCGCGCTGGTGATGCTGCTTGCGGCCTATTACGACTGGCTGGATGTCAGGAAGGTGTCGCGGCCACTCTGGGTTCTGCTGCCGGTGCTGATCACCGTGCTGCCGACGATCCTTGTCCTGATGCAGCCGAACCTCGGCACATCGCTGATGCTGATCATGGCCGGCGCCACGGTGATGTTCGCCGCAGGCGTAAGCCTGTGGTATTTCGTGGCCGTGGGCATTCTGGTGACGGGCGCGGTGGCGGCGGTGTTCCTGAGCCGGGGCACGCCATGGCAGCTTCTGCACGATTACCAGTACAGCCGGATCGACACCTTCCTGAACCCCTCGGCCGACCCGCTGGGCGCGGGCTACAACATCATCCAGGCCAAGATCGCGCTGGGATCGGGCGGCTGGTCGGGCAAGGGTTTCATGCAGGGCACGCAAAGCCGGCTGAACTTCCTGCCCGAAAAGCAGACCGACTTCATCTTCACCACGCTTGCCGAGGAATTCGGCTTTGTCGGGGCCTTCTCGCTTCTGGTTCTTTACGCGCTGATCCTGGGCTTCTGCCTGGTGGCGGCGATCCAGAACCGGGACCGCTTCTCCTCGCTGCTGATCGTCGGCGTGGCGGCGAACTTCTTCTTCTACATCATGGTCAACCTGTCGATGGTCATGGGCATGGCGCCGGTCGTGGGCGTGCCGCTGCCGCTGATGTCCTATGGCGGATCGGCGATGCTGGTGATTCTGGTGGGCTTCGGCCTCGTGCAAAGCGCCCATGTCCACCGGCCGCGCTGAGGGGCGGCCGGGGCGGCATGTCTGGATGGCGCGCGCGAAGGGACGGCGGCGGTCAGCCCCCGGCCCTTGCATCGTCCGCGTCATAGGCGTCGATGATGCGGCCGACCAGCGGGTGGCGCACCACGTCCTTCGCGGTGAAATAGTTGAAGGTCACGCCCCTCACATCCCGCAGGATGCGCTCCGCCTCGGCCAGACCCGACGGCACGCCGCGCGGCAGGTCGACCTGGGTCCGGTCGCCGGTCACGACCATGCGGCTGCCCTCGCCCAGACGGGTGAGGAACATCTTCATCTGCATGCCGGTGGCGTTTTGCGCCTCGTCCAGCACGACGAAGGCATTGGACAGCGTGCGGCCGCGCATGAAGGCCAGCGGCGCGATCTCGATCCGCTTTTCCTGCATCAGCTTTTCGACCTGCTTGGCCGGCAGGAAATCGTTCAGCGCGTCGTAAAGCGGCTGCATGTAGGGATCGACCTTCTCCTTCATGTCGCCGGGAAGGAAGCCAAGACGCTCGCCCGCCTCGACGGCGGGGCGTGACAGGACGATCTTCTCGACCGCGCCGGTGATGAACATCGTCACCCCCACGGCGACGGCAAGATAGGTCTTGCCGGTGCCGGCCGGGCCGATGCCGAAGCCCAGTTCATGCGAGAACAGGTTGGCGACATAGGCCTTCTGCGCCTCGGTCCGGGGCTCGATCGGCTTCTTGCGGGTCCGGAGTTCCACCCCGGGCGAGAACATCTCGATCTGCTCGCCCTCGGGCGTGGTGGCCGCGACCGGGCGCCCCATGCGCAGCGCGCCGTCGATGTCGCCGGCAACCACATGCCGCCCCGATTCGAGCCGGGCATAAAGCGCGCGCAGCACGGCCGCCGCCTGATCCCGCGCGCCCTTTTCCCCCACGATCGTAAGCCGGTTTCCGCGCCGCAGGATGTGAACGCCAAGCTGGTGTTCGATCTGTGCCAGATTCCTGTCGTATTCGCCGCAAAGCTCGATCAGGAGCCGGTTATCGGGAAATTCGACAAATGTTTCGATCACGTCCTGGGGTTTGGTCGGGGGGGTCAGCGCGCTGATGCCCAATACGCTCTCCTGTGTCAGAGGTCCCTGCGGGGATGGTGGGACGGCCGCCGATCCATGGCAAGAAGAATTCTTCCTGCCACCATATCTAGCGTCCCGCCGTGAAGGTCATGTGACATTCGCGCCCACAATCGTGCAGATGACCCCGGATGGCGCCGGATTCAAGACCGGGCGGCGCGGAACGACAAAGGGCCGCGGTCGGAACCGCGGCCCAGGGGTCTGTCCGATGCCGCGGCGCGCCGCGGCCCGCGCAGATCAGCGGCGCACGACCACCGTCCGGCGGCCGGTGCCGGGAACGCGATCCTCGATCCCTTCGGTGCCGGTCTGGTAGGTGCCGCTGGCCGGGTTGGCGATCACCGTGCCGGGCGGATACTTGTTGTTGCAGACCGGCAGGCCGGACGCCGGGTCATAGCGCGGCGTCGAATAGCCTTCGAGGCCGTCGTCCATGATCCAGTTCTGGCAGCCGTCGGGGTTATAGGCGATGGCGGCCTGGCCATTGATCAGGATGCCGGTGTCGATCCCCTTGTCGACGCCGGTCGCGATGACCGAGTTCGGCCCGTAATAGCCCCTCGTGCCTTCGAAGCCTTCGCCGACGCATCCGGCCAGCAGCGCAGATCCCAGAAGCGCGACCGTGAGTTTCAGAGTCATGGTTGTCCCCCTCACCAGCGGTAGCAGACGATTTCGACGCGGC
>JBDHSO010000040.1:0-23580 GCA_039808125.1 Rhodobacter sp.
CCCACCATCCAGTCGTCGCCATCAAGGCCGACCAGCAGGTCGTTGTCGCCGCCGCCCCGAAGGGTATCGTCGCCGGTGCCGCCGTAAACCTCGTCCGCCCCCGCGCCGCCATGCAGCCAGTCGTCGCCGGTGTCGCCGGAAACGGTGTCGTTGCCGCCCTGGCCGAGCATCCGGTCGTCGCCGGCGCCGCCCCGCAGGCTGTCGTCACCCGCACCGGCCCACAGACTGTCGTCGCCATCGTCACCGAACAGCTGATCGTCGTCGCCAAGGCCCGAGATCACATCGTTACCGCCTTCGCCCGCGATCGTATCGGCGAGGTCGCTGCCCTCGATCGTATCATCCCCCGCCGAGCCGACGGCATCGATCGGGCCGGGTTCCGGCCCCCCGTCGTCGTTGTCCTTGTCGTCATCATCATCGGAGAACAGGTCGATAAGCAGGCCGCCCACCAGCAATGCCGGCAGAAAATACAGCAACTCCATGGGGCGTCCTTTCGGGTTCGACTGGGAAAAACCGCCGCGATTCGAGAATCGCGCTTCTTTGTCCCAGTTTGGAACCCGTTAACCCCTTGTCAATCTTTGCCTGTTCGCCACGCGCGCTCAAAAGTGGAGGGCGTCAACGATCTGGCATCAGCGCACCGATTGGCGCCGGTTGAAAGACAATCCTGTCAGTCCTTCCGGCCGACATTCTCGGCATAGGCCCTTTCGAAGGCTGCCTTCTGTTCGGCACTGGCTTCGGTCTGATGCCGGGCCACCCAGTCGGCATAGGGCATGCCGTAGACGATCTCCCGCGCCTGATCCTTGTCGAGCGCAATGCCGCGCTCGGCGGCGGCCTCCTGATACCAGCGGCTGAGGCAGTTGCGGCAGAAGCCGCCCAGAGTCATCAGGTCGATGTTCTGGACCTCGGGGCGCCGGACCATCAGGTGATCGACCAGCGCGCGGAAGGCCGCGGCTTCAAGTTCGGTACGGGTTGCGTCATCCATCGGCATCCTCCAATGCGGCTTGCAGGACCGGCGCCAGCCGCGCGGCCCAGGCCTCCTGCGCCGCCGCATCGCCGATCAGGTCGTTTCTCACCTCGATCAGGGTATTCTGCCGGCCTTTCGCAAGGGCATGCCGGTCGATCGAATCTCCGGGCAGATGGCCGGAATAGGGCTCGTTGTCGCCGACGCAAAGCGCGGGATCGGCCGAAAGCCGCGCGATCAGCGGCCGGGACAGGCGCTCGTCCAGATGGGAATGCAGGACGCCGACCTGCCAGGGCCGCGGCTTGCGTCCCTTCAGCCCGGGCGTGAAGGAATGAACCGCACAGATCGCAGTATTCCCGCGCCGCGCGGCCAGTGCCGCATAGGCCGCATGATAGGGCCGATACAGCCGGTCAAGCCGCGCCGCGATCCCCGCCGCGTCGATCCTGCGGTTGGCGGGAACGATCGAGCCGTCGTAGAGCCGCATCACCAGCGTCGGATCGTCCTCGCCGCGGTTCGGGTCGATGACGAGGCGCGAGAAATCGGACCAGATCACCGGGCTGTCGAGATGCCGTCCCAGCGCGCGGGCCACCCCCAATGCCCCGAGGTCATAGGCGATGTGGCGCGCCATGTCAGCTGCCGGCAGGCCCAGATCGCCGCCCGCCACCCAGTCCGGCACCCGGTTCGTCGCATGATCGCAGGTGATCAGCCAGCGGCCGGGGCGGTCCTCGCCCTCGATCTGATACGGATTGCCCAATCGCACGCCCCTCCTTTTCCGCCGGTTCCTGCGGGTTATCCGATCCCCCGCGCGCCGTCAAAAGCCGTCCTGTCACAAATCCGCCGGTTGCGAGCGGGCACGCTTTGCGCCATAAGGCGCACGGCCCACGATGGAACACGACATTGCACAAAGGAGGATGGCATGCGCCGCCACCGCAAAGTGAAGATTGTGGCCACGCTCGGGCCGTCTTCCAGCACCTATGACATGATCTGCGAATTGTTCGTGGCCGGGGCCGACGTGTTCCGCCTGAACATGAGCCACGGCACCCATGACGATCTGCGCGAGCGGCATCGCATCATCCGCGAGGTGGAACGCGACCTCGGCCGGCCGATCGGCATCCTGGCCGACCTGCAGGGGCCGAAGCTGCGTGTCGGCACCTTTGCGGCCGGCGCGCATGATCTGGCAGAGGGTGACAGGTTCCGCCTCGACCTCGATCCGACGCCGGGCGATGCCACCCGCGTCCAGCTTCCCCACCCCGAGATCTTTGCCGCCCTCGTTCCCGGCGCGATGCTGCTGGTGAACGACGGCAAGCTTCGCCTGCGGGTCGACGATTGCAGCGCCGACCATGCCGATTGCACCGTGATCGTCGGCGGCGCGATTTCCAACCGCAAGGGCGTGAACGTGCCCGATGTGGTGCTGCCGCTGGCCGCGCTGTCGGAAAAGGACCGCAACGACCTGGAATTCGCCTGCGAACTGGGTGTCGACTGGCTGGCCCTTTCGTTCGTGCAGCGCCCCGAGGACGTGACCGAGGCTCGCGCGCTGGCGAGGGGCCGGGCCGCGATCCTGTCCAAGATCGAGAAGCCGGCGGCGGTGAAAGCCTATGACGAGATCCTCAAGGTCTCCGACGGAATCATGGTGGCACGCGGCGATCTTGGCGTGGAACTGCCGGTCTATTCCGTCCCGCCGATCCAGAAGCGGCTGGTCCGCAGCGCCCGCGCCGCGGCAAAGCCGGTGATCGTCGCGACGCAGATGCTGGAATCGATGATCGAGAATCCGATGCCGACCCGGGCCGAGGTGTCCGACGTCGCCACCGCGATCTATGAGGGCGCCGATGCGGTGATGCTGTCGGCCGAAAGTGCGGCCGGCAAGTTCCCGGTCGAGGCGGTGACGACGATGGACAATGTTGCCCGCTCGGTCGAAAGCGATCCGACCTATCGCTCGATCATCGACGCCAGCCGGGTGGCCAAACGCGCCACCGTCGCCGACGGCATCGTCGCCGCCGCGCGCGAGATCGCGGAATCGACCGATATCAAGGCGATCTGCTGCTTCAGCCAGTCCGGAACGACCGTCAGCCTCGTGGCGCGCGAACGGCCGCGCATCCCGGTGATCGCGCTGACGCCGCTGGTGGAAACCGCCCGCCGCATGGCGCTGACCTGGGGCGCGCATTGCGTGATCGTCCCCGAGCAGGAGCGGTTCAAGGGCGCCGTCCTGTCGGCGATCCGCGCCGCGCGGTCGGATGGGTTCGCCCTGGAGACCGATCATATCGTCGTCGTTGCCGGCGTGCCGTTCAACGTGCAGGGCACAACCAACATCCTGCGTGTCGCGCCCTGCGACGAACGATTGATTTCAAAGGTCGACCCCGGCTAACCTTGATGCCAGCGCCGGCGGTCGCAGGCTGGTTGCAGACAGGGGTGGAATGGACAGCGATCTTTTTCTGACCGTCGGCATCGTGGTCTCGATCCTGTCACTGCCCTCCATTCTTTCGGCCTGGAGCGATGGTCGCGCCCCGCGTGTGGGCGCGATTCTCCTGGTTGCGGGGCTTGGCCTCGTGGTTGTGGCGGTGATGCGCCATCCGGGCGGCTATGCCCTTTCCGAGGTGCCGCATGTGATGCTGGGCGTGGTCGGCCGGCTGCTGCACCAATAGGCCGCCGCCAGGCCGCCAAGGTTTTCGCTTGCCCTTCATCGGGTGCCCGCCTATACGGGCGCCTTCGGAAGAACCGCGGGGCCGGCGGATGTGGCATGCCGAGTCGCGCGCGAAACACTGGAGTGTGAAATGCCCAAGATGAAGACCAAATCCGCCGCGAAAAAGCGGTTCACCTTCACGGCCAACGGCCATGTGAAGGCCGGTGTGGCCGGCAAGCGCCACGGCATGATCAAGCGCACGACGAAGTTCGTCCGCCAGGCGACCGGGACCATGATCCTGAGCACGCCGGACGAGGGCATCGTCAAGAAATACATGCCGTACAACCGCTAAGGAGAGGTCAGAGAAATGTCCCGCGTCAAATCCGGTAAGGTCACGCATGCCCGTCACCGCAAGGTGATTGCCAAGGCCAAGGGCTATTACGCCGCCCGCTCGACCAATTTCCGCACCGCGACCCAGGCCGTCGACAAGGCCCAGCAATACGCGACCCGCGACCGCAAGGCCAAGAAGGGCCAGTTCCGTGCCCTGTGGATCCAGCGCATCAATGCCGCTGTCCGCCTGTTCGACCCGTCGCTGACCTATTCGCGCCTGATCAACGGCCTGTCGAAGGCCGGGATCGAAGTCGACCGCAAGGTTCTGGCCGATCTCGCCGTGCATGAGCCCGAGGCGTTCAACGCCATCGCCGACAAGGCTCGCGCCGCCCTGGCCGCCTGAGGCCGAAGGCATCGCCTGGAAATCCCGACCCCCGCGCCGGACCGGCGCGGGGGTCTTGTTTTGCGGAACGGCGCACAAGGGGCGCCGGCGGGATCGGTGGCGGGGCCGGCGGGATTGTCGCGCCAATCCCGACAATCCCGCCCTTTTGCCGCAATCCTGACAGAATCCTCAATGAAACCCGAGATGTGACGAGGGAAACGGGTTTTAGGGGGAAGCTGGAGATGAATCGCAGATCGGATGCGCTGCCAATGGACGAAGGCCTGACGGCGGCCCTGCTGCCCCTGGGGCCGGCGATGTGGCACGACTTTGCGCAGACGCTGGACTGGGGGGCGCCCGGCGCAACGATCGACCTTCTTCTCGCCGCCGATGCGATCACCGGCCGCCCCGATTGCGATCGTGCCACCGCAGCATTGATCCTTGCCCGTGCCGGCGCGGCCGGGTTTCATCGCGGCGAGGTGCCTGCGGGTTTCGACGCCGGCGCCGCGCAGGCCTTTACCCGCCGGCTGCACGCCGATCTTGCGGCCGGCAGGTTTGCCGTCGCGCGGTTCGGGCTGTCCGCTTCGGCGCTGCAACTCGTTCACCGCGAACTCGGACCGCAGGGGTCGCTGCCGCTGCCGCCGCTGACCTTCGGCCGGGCCGGGGTCGTGGCGCCGGCCGCGCATGTCGCCGGCCGGCTCTATCCGCCGGCGATGCCGCTGCGCCACGCGGGTTGAACCCCGCCCCTTGCAATCGGACGATTGCGCCGCTAACCCCGGACCCGCATTCTGGCGGAGGTTCCGATGGATTTGACCGAAATCCGTGGCAAATATCTTGCGGCTGTCGCCGGCGCTGCGGGCGAAGCCGCGCTGGAAGAGGTGCGCGTGGCGGCCCTTGGCAAGAAGGGCGAAGTCAGCGCCCTGATGGCCACGCTGGGCAAGATGGCCCCGGAAGAGCGCAAGACCGCAGGCGCTGAACTGAATGCCCTGAAGGACGAGATCGACGCCGCGCTGCGGGCAAGGAAGACCGCGCTTGGCGATGCCGCACTGGACGAGCGGCTGCGCGCGGAATGGCTGGATGTCACGCTGCCCGGCCGTCCGCGCCGTGCCGGCACCATCCACCCCGTCAGCCAGGTGATGGAAGAGCTGACCGCGATCTTCGCCGACATGGGGTTCTCGGTCGCCGAAGGACCTCAGGTCGAAAGCGACTGGTACAACTTCGATGCGCTGAACATCCCGCCCGAACATCCCGCCCGGCAGGAGCATGACACGTTCTTCATGCATCGTGCCCCCGGCGACGACCGGCCGCCGCATGTGCTGCGCACCCATACCTCGCCGGTGCAGATCCGCGCGATGACCGGACAGGGCGCGCCGATCCGCGTCATCGCCCCGGGCCGGGTCTACCGGATGGACATGGACCAGACCCATACGCCGATGTTCCATCAGGTCGAGGGGCTGGCCATCGACCGCGACATCTCGATGGCCAACCTCAAGTGGACGCTGGAGGAATTCTGCCGGGCCTTCTTCGAGGTGCCATCGGTGGAACTGCGGTTCCGCGCCAGCCATTTCCCCTTCACCGAACCCTCGGCCGAGGTCGACATCCGCTATTCCAACGTCGGCGGGCAGCTCCGCATCGGCGAGGGCGACAAGTGGATGGAGATCCTCGGCTCGGGCATGGTGCATCCCAAGGTGCTGGCGGCGGCGGGGGTGGATCCCACGCAATGGCAGGGCTTCGCCTTCGGCATGGGCATCGACCGGATCGCCATGCTGAAATACGGCATCCCCGACCTGCGGGCGTTCTTCGAATCCGATCTGCGCTGGCTGCGGAACTACGGCTTCTCGGCGCTGGATGTGCCGACGCTGCCGGCCGGACTGTCCCGCTGAGACAGGTCCGCTGCGGTCTGTCCCGCTGGCGGCCTGTGTGGACACCGGCTATTCTGCCGGCAATTGCCGCGACGGCGTTACGGAACGTTACTTGCACCTTGCTCCGGTCCGGGGCAATGTTTGATCAAATCCCCCAACCCCCCCGAGGTCCGTCATGCTGATCAAGCGCGAGTTCTATATCAACGGCAAGTGGGTCGCCCCTGCCACCCCCCGCGATCATGAGGTGATCAACCCCTCGACCGAGGAGCCGTGCGCGGTGATCTCGCTCGGCGACAAGGCCGATACCGATGCCGCCGTGGCCGCCGCCAAGGCCGCCTTCCCTGCCTGGGCCGCCACGCCGCCGCAGGAGCGCGCGCGCCTGGTGGCGCGGATCATCGACCAGTACAATGCCCGGTTGCAGGAATTTGCCGAGGTCATCGCGATGGAGATGGGCGCCCCTATCGACTTTGCGCTGTCCGATCAGGCGCCCTGCCTGCCGTGGCACACATCGAATTTCCTCAAGGCTTTCGACCGGATCGACTGGATTCGCCCGCTGGACCCTTCGCTGCCCGCCGACCAGCCCCAGCCCGCCGTCGCGATGGAGCCGATCGGCGTGGTCGGCCTGATCACACCGTGGAACTGGCCGGTGAACCAGATTGCGCTGAAGGCCATTCCCGCCATGCTGGCCGGCTGCACCTGCGTGCTGAAGCCGTCGGAAGAAGCACCGCTGAACGGCATGATGTTCGCCGAATTCTGCCACGATGCCGGTATTCCGGCCGGGGTGTTCAACCTGGTGAACGGCGATGGTGCCGGCGTCGGATCGCAGCTTTCGTCGCATCCCGATATCGAGATGATCTCGTTCACCGGCTCGACCCGGGCGGGCCGGGCGATTTCGGTTGCCGCCGCACAGACGCTGAAGCGCGTCACGCTGGAACTTGGCGGCAAGGGCGCGAACGTGCTCTTCGCCGATGCCGACGCCAAGGCGGTCGAGCGGAGCGTGCGCCGGATGATGGAAAACACCGGGCAAAGCTGCAACGCGCCCTCGCGCCTGCTGGTCGAACGGTCGGTCTATGACGAAACCGTCGCCAAGGCGGCGGCGGTGGCGGATTCGATCAAGGTCGGCCCCGCCCTGGAGCACGGGGCCCATATCGGCCCGGTGGTGAACAAGCGGCAGTGGGATCAGATCCAGCGCTATATCCAGATCGGCATCGGCGAAGGCGCGCGTCTCGTCACCGGCGGCCCGGGCCTGCCGGACGGGTTCAACCGCGGCTATTACGTGAAGCCGACGATCTTTGCCGATGTGGCGCCAGGCATGACCATCGAGCGCGAGGAAATCTTCGGCCCGGTCCTGTCGATCGTCCCCTTCGAGACCGAGGACGAGGCGGTCCGCATCGCCAACGACACGCCCTATGGCCTGACGAACTATGTCCAGTCGGGCGATCCGGTGCGGGCGAACCGGCTGGGGCGGCAGTTGCGCTCCGGCATGGTCGAGGTGAACGGCAAGCCGCGCGGGGCGGGTTCGTTCTTCGGCGGCGTCAAGCAGTCGGGCCGCGCGCGCGAAGGCGGCATCTGGGGCCTGGAAGAGTTTCTCGAACCCAAGGGCATTTCGGGCTACGATTTCAGCGCGCCCGGCGCGGCGGAATAATCAGGGCATCGACAGGATCGGGGGCCGCCCATGCAGGCGGCCCCTTTTCATTGCCGGGTCGCCTTCAGGGCCCTGATCCGGCGAGAAGAGTTTCCGGATGGAACGCCTTGGGCAGATCGTCCCGCCCGTCCAGCACCAGATCGGCCATTCGCTCGGCGACAAGGGGCGCAAGGCCGAAGCCGATCTTGAAGCCGCCGTTCGCGATGAAATGGCCCGGCCGCCCGGGCCACGCACCCAGGACCGGACTGCGGGTCGTGGCCCGCGGACGAATCCCCGCCCAGCGTTCGAGCACCGGGGCCGCCTGCAAGATCGGCAACACCTTGCGCGCCCGTTCGATCAGCGCTTCGACCAGCCGGTCGGGGGCTTCCGAGGTCCAGTCCGGCTCGCTGGTCGAGCCGATGGCGACGGTTCCGTCGGCATGCGGCACCACATGCAGGCCGCCGCCATAGATCTGGGGCTGATCGCGGGCGTCGTAGTCCAGAAGTGCGGCCTGACCCTTCACCCCGCCGCCGATCTTGCGGCCAAAGGCCAGAGATAGATCCTCCAGCCCGCGCCAGCCGGTGGCATGGATCACCGCGCCGGCCTCTCCGGCGTCCCGCTCCAAAACCTCGGCCCCCGCAGCATGCAGCGCCGCCACCAGCGCGGCGCCGGCGCGGCGGGGCGACATTCGCGCCGTCAACGTGTCGTGAACCAGCCAGCCGGAGGGGCTTGCCGGCTCCCATCGGTGGCGGCCTGCGGGGACGATCCGCCACTCCGCCCGGCCCTGCCACAGCGACCGGGCGGCTTCCGCCCGTGTCCGCGCCAGGGCCACGGCCGCGGCATCGGCCAGCGGTTGCAGCCGGCCCGACCGCAGATAGCCCGGATCGACGCCGCCGGCCGACCGCACCGCATCCCACCAGTCGCCGGCCATCAGCAGGCTGTCGAACTGGAATGCCTTCAGCGTGTTCCAGCCTTCCGGGGCGTGCGGCGCCAATGCGCCGACCAGGCCGCCGGATGCCCCCGCGCCGATCCTCCGCCATTCGATCAGCCGCACCCGCGCGCCGCGTCGCGCGCAGGCCCAGGCGCAGGCCAGCCCGAAGGCCCCGCCGCCGCGCACCGTGACGTCGACGCTTGTCATTGTCCCCGGCCTCCTGCATGGAATGCCCGAGGACTAGGCCGATGCACCGCCCGACACAACCCGAACTCGACTGGAAGGATGGCGCGATCCCGGTGGCCCGGGCCTTCGACGACCCCTATTTCAGCCTTGCCGGCGGGCTGGCAGAGACGCGCCATGTGTTTCTTGCCGGAAACGGCCTGCCAGACCGGCTCTGCGACGGGTTTCACGTCGCCGAACTCGGCTTCGGCACCGGGCTCAACCTGTTGGCGCTGACGCTGATGTGGCAGGCCTGTGGCCGGCCCGGCCTGCTGCATTACACGACGTTCGAGGCCTTCCCGATGGCTGCCGCCGACATGGCCCGCGCGCTGGCGCAGTTCCCCGAGGCGGCAGCGGTCGCGGCGCCGCTGCTGGCGCAATGGTCGGCGGGGGCGGACGAGATCGCCTTGCCCGGCATCCGTGTCCGGCTGGTTCTGGGCGATGTGCGGCAGACGCTTCCGCCATGGGACGGCCGGGCGGATGCCTGGTTTCTGGACGGATTTTCCCCGGCGAAGAACCCCGAGATGTGGGGCGAGGCGCTGATGGCCGAGGTGGCCCGCCACACCCGGCAGGGCGGCAGTTTTGCCACCTATTCGGCGGCCGGTGCCGTGCGCCGCGGTCTGGCGGCGGCGGGTTTCCATGTGCATCGCCAACCCGGTTTTGCCGGCAAGCGTCATATGAGCGCGGGGCACCTGCCCGTTGCCACCTGAGGATCAGGCCGCTGATTCCGACATCTGCGTCACCGGCACTGCCCCGGGCGGGCAGTTCTGTGCCAGCACCTCGAGGATCGCCGTCTTGCGCAGCGGCTTGGTCAGGTAGCGGTCGATCCCGGCGGCAAGGATCGCCTCGGCATCGCCCTCCATCGCATGGGCCGTCAGCGCGATGATCGGCACATGGGCGTCCGGCCCTTCCGCGGCGCGTATGGCACGGGCGGCCTCCTTCCCGTCCATCACCGGCATCGAGATATCCATGAAGATCAGGTCGGGGCGGAAGCTTTGCCACAGATCGACGGCCTGCCGGCCGTTTTCGGCAAAGACCAGAACGATCTCCAGCCCGCGCACCATCTTCTGAAAGACCAGCTGGTTGGTCTTGTTGTCCTCTGCCGCCAGCACCCGCATCTGCCGTGCCGAGCCCGGCTCGGGCCGGGGCGGGGGCGGCGGGGCCGGGGCGGCGCTTTCGGTCAGGCCGGAGAGGCGGGCGTGGAGTTCGGCGCGCAGGACCGGCTTTTGCAGGATCGCATCCAGATTCCGCGCCGCCTCGTGTTCGCGCGCGGCCGCCGGATTCGAGGACAGGAGCAGGATCGGCATCCGGTGGCCCCCGGCCCGAATCTGCCGGGCGAGCGTCAGGCCATCCATCTCGGGCATTTCATGATCGGTCAGCACCACGTCATAGCCGGCATCCGCGGCCAGCGCCGCGAGCGCCTCTGCGCCCGAGCGGCAGAGCGTGACCGCGATGCCGCAGGGGGCAAGCTGGCGCTCCAGGATGGTGCGGTTGATGAAACGGTCGTCCACCACCAGCGCCCGTTCGACCCGGATCGGCGGATGGGCAGGCCGCGCCGATTCGGCGACCTGCAACGTGACGCGGAACCCGAAGACCGATCCCTTGCCCGGCTCGCTGTCGACCCAGACGGCGCCGCCCATCCGTTCGATCAGCCGGCGGGTGATGGCAAGGCCAAGGCCCGTGCCCTCGTACTTGCGGTTGCGCTCGTCCTCGACCTGATTGAATTCGCCGAAGATGTGGTCGAGATGTTCGGCCGCTATGCCGATCCCGGTATCCTCGACCGTGACATGCAGTTGCTGGCGCCCGTCCTCGACCTCCAGCCCGACCACGCGGGTCAGGACATGGCCACTTTCGGTGAATTTCACTGCATTGCCGACAAGGTTGGTCAGCACCTGCCGCAGCCGCCCGGGGTCGCCGATATAGCGGGTGGGCAGGAGGACATCGTAGTCGATCATCAGGTCGATCCCCTTGGCCCGCGCCCGCGGTTGCAGGAGCATCATCACCTCATGGATCGTGCGTTCGAGGTCGAAGGGTTCGGGATGCAGGGCCATCCGTTCCGCCTCAAGCTTGGAATAGTCGAGGATGTCGTTGATGATGACGAGAAGCGCCTCGCCCGAGGAGCGGATGGTTTCGGCGAAAAGCCGCTGTTCGTCGCTGAGCGGCGTGTCGCAGAGCAATTCGGCCATGCCGACGACGCCGTTCATCGGTGTCCGGATTTCATGCGACATATTGGCAAGAAAGGCCGATTTCGCGCGGTTTGCAGCCTCGGCCGCGCTTCGCGCCGCTTCAAGTGCGGCGCTCTGCTCGTGCAACTCGCTGACATCGCTGCGCAATCCGACGCGGCCGCCGTCCGGCGTGGCATGGTCGCGTTCGCGGATCCATCGGCCATCGGCCAGCTGGCATTCGCTGGCCTCGCGCGCCTCGCGCATCTGGCGCAGGCGGGCCTGAAGCCAGTCCTCCTCATGCCCCTTGACCGACGGGACGTGCCCCGCGCTCAATCCGTAGCGCAGCAGGTCTTCGAAGGTGGTGCCGGGCACGGCCGCGGCGGCGCTGTCGGGGAACATGTCGCGGTAACGCTGATTGCAGGCCAAGAGTCGTTCCTCCCTGTCGAAGAGCACAAATCCGTCCGGCAGCGCCTCGATCGCGGCCCAGATGCGCATCTGCTCGGTGGTGTCGATGGCAAGGCTGACCAGATCGCCATCGCGAGAGCGGCGGTCGACCAGCCGGACCCAGATGCCGTTGTTGAACCGCAGGGTCTCGGACGGGATCGGATCGGCGTCTAGCCGCGCCAGCATCCGGGCCACCCAGTCGGCCCCGCTGGCGCCGCCGGTATGGACCAGATCGCCATCGACGAGGGCCTGAAGCAGATCGGCATAGCTGACACCGGTCTTCACCTCGAAATTGCCGAAGGCGCGGGTCCAGGATCGGTTGGCGGTCAGAAGGCGCAGATCGCCGCCGAAGACGGCAAAGCCGTCGCGAATGGTGTTGATCGAATCCCACAGCCGCCGCTCTGCCATGACGGCGGCGGTATGGGCGCGGGTCAGATCGGTCAGATAGCGGCTGTTCTGCCCCTTCAGGGTTTCCGCCTCATCCTGCGCAAAACGCGCCATTTCGCGCTGCTCTACGATCTGGTCGGACAGCGCGCGCGCGTGCAGCGCAAGCTTTTCGTTGGCCGCGAACAGCTCCCGCGTCTTCTGCTCCAGCAGGCGTTCGGCGGCCAGACGCGCCCGCCGTTCCCGCGCCAGTCTTTCCGTCAGATCCATGCCTTGCCTTGCCGCATCCTGCCGCCGACCTTCGCCGCGATTCCCGCAACATCTGGTTTTCGCGACTACCTTCGCGGCATCAGATGAACCAAGACTTAACGTGATCAAGATCGGTCGCCGCTTGCCCCGACCGGGCCCGGCGTGCAAAACTGCCGAAATCCGACAGGAGGGCATTTCATGCGCATTTTCGCGGGGGCCGTGATTGCGGCACTGTTTCTGTCCGTTCCGGTCATGGCCGATCCGCTGATTCCGCAGAAACGGTTTGTCGTTACCGAAGACGCCGACCTGCCGGGCGGCGACATCGCCTCGATGTTCGACACCACGCATGAGGCCTGCGAGACGGCCTGCGCCACCAATCGCGCCTGCACCGCCTATACGTTCAACAGCCGCAACGGCAGTTGCTTTCTAAAGGACAAGCCCGGAGAAAGTACCTTCTTCCAGGGGGCCGATTCGGGTGTGGTGGCAAGGGCCGTCCCGGGGGCCGAGGCGCTGGCCGAAACCCGGCGGAAGGATCTGACCTTTGTGCCGGACTGGGATCTGACCTCGGCGACCGAGATGGCACAGACCCTGGGCCGCACCCATACCACCGGCCCCTGGTCGGCCGACGAGCATCTGAAATCCGCATCAGGTCGCGAATCCCAGGGCGACTGGGTGATGGCGACGGCCTTCACCGGTGCCGCGCTGAATCGCGAGGACCGGGCCGATCTCTGGCTCGACTATTCCCGCCGCGCCTATGAGGCGTCGAAACAGCCGGGCAACGACACCTACTGGTATCTGAACCGTGCCTATTACGCGGCGATCAACGCCTATCTGCGCGCCGAAAATCCGGGGCTGCGCCATTCGATCCTGGTCCAGATGGCGCCCGAACTCGAAGCGCTCGGCCGTGGCCGCGACATGGTGGCGGCCTTGCGGCTGGCCCAGGCGATCCAGCCGCGCGACGATACGGCGCTGCTGCTTGAGGATGCGATCGGCAAATACGGCTTCCGCATCAGCGAGAACAGCGTTCAGGCCGATCTTGCCCGCCCGCGGATCTGCGCGACATTCACCGAGGATCTGGTGGCGTCGGGCGTCGATTATTCGATGTATGTCAAGCTGCCGGAATCCGGCCTGTCCGTCGAAAACGGCGGATATCGCGAGCTTTGCGTGGCCGGCCTGACCCATGGCCAGCGCTATTCCATCACCTTCCGCGAAGGCCTGCCCGCCGCCGATGGCCAGACGCTGGCCAAGGATGTGACGCTGACGCTTTATGTCCGCGACCGCAATCCGGGCGTCAGCTTTCCCGGGCGCGGCTATGTCCTGCCCAGGGGCGAGGGCGCGGCCCTTCCCGTGCAGACCGTGAACACCGAAAAGCTTGATCTCACGCTGTTCGCCGTTACCGACCGCAACCTTCTGCGCGCGATCCAGAACAATTATTTCGGCACGCCGATCTACTATTACGACGAAAGCTATTTCAGCGACGAGGTGGGCGAGGAAATCTGGCACGGCACCGCCAGCGTGGCGCAGGAGGTGAACAAGGATGTCACCACCCGCCTGCCGATGGCCGAGGCGCTGGAGGGTCATCCGGCCGGGGTCTACGCGCTTCGGGCGACGGTGCCGGGCGTCGATCCTTCGGTGGTTCCGTCGGGCTGGCAATGGTTCGTGGTCTCCGACCTTGGCCTGACCACGATGAGCGGGGTGGACGGGCTGCATGTCTTCGTCCGCAGCCTGTCGACCGCCGGCGCGAAAGCCGGGGTGACGGTCGAACTGCTGAACCGGGCCAATGCCGTTCTGGGAACCGCCAAGACCGACGATCAGGGCTATGCCCGGTTCGATGCCGGGCTGACGCGCGGCAACGGCGCCTCGGCGCCGGCGCTGGTCGTGGTGAGGGAGGGCGACGACGACATCGCCTTCCTGTCGCTGACCGATCCCGAATTCGACCTGTCGGACCGCGGCGTCGAGGGGCGCGAGGCCGCCGGCCCGGTGGATGTGTTCCTGACGACCGACCGCGGCGCCTATCGTGCCGGGGAAACGGTCTATGCCACGGCGCTGGCGCGCGACCCCTCGGCCGAGGCCGTGGAAGGCCTGCCGATGACCGCACTGCTGCGCCGCCCCGACGGGGTGGAATACTCCCGCCAGCAGGTGCCCGACGCCGGCGCCGGCGGATATGTGTTCGAGATGCCGGTGGCCGGCACCGCGCCGCGCGGGGTCTGGACGCTGGAGATTCTGGCCGATCCCAAGGCGCCGCCCCTGGCCAGCAAGACCTTTCTCGTCGAGGATTTCCTGCCCGAGCGGATCGACTTCACCCTGGCGATGGGCGACGGCGACCAGCCGCTGACCTATGGCGAGGCGGCCTATCCGCTGACGGTCGACGCGAAATACCTGTTCAGCGCCCCCGGGGCGGGGCTGGCCGTCGAGGGCGAGGTGCTGCTGAAGGCGGCCGGCGGGCTGAAGGCCTGGCCCGGCTATGTTTTCGGCCGTGCCGACCAGCCCTTCAATGCCGTGATGGAACCCTTGCCGGCGGCCGAGACGCTGGAGGATGGCCGGGCCGTGATCGACGTTGCCCTGCCGCAGATCGCCGATCCCGGCCGCCCGCTGACCGCCACCGTCACCATCCGCGTCGCCGAAGGGTCGGGCCGGCCAGTCGAGCGCCGCATCACCCGCGACCTGGCGCCGGTCTCGGCCATGATCGGCGTGAAGCCGCTGTTCAACGGCGTGGTGGGCGAGGGGTCCAAGGCCGCGTTCGAGGTGATCGGTGTTGGTCCGGACCTGAAACCCGCACCGATGGCGGTGAAATGGGAACTGACCCGGATCGAGACCGACTACCAGTGGTATCAGAGCTATGGCAGCTGGTTCTGGGAGCCCGTGACCTACCGTACGCCTGTCGCTTCGGGCGAGGCCCGGCTGGGCGATGCGCCGGCCGCGGTCGAAGCTGCCGTCACCTGGGGCGAATACGAGCTGAAGGTCACGCGCGCCGAAGGTCCGCCGGCCGAGACCACCACGACCTTCTGGGCCGGCTGGTATGCGCCCGCCGATGTCTCGGCCACGCCGGACACGCTGGAGCTTTCGCTCGACAGGCCGGCCTACAAGCCGGGCGATACCGCGCAACTGCGGATCGTGCCGCGGATGGCGGGGACGGCGTTGGTGACGGTGCTGTCCAACCGGCTGGTCACGATGAAGGCCGTCGAGGTGGCAGAGGGCGAAAACCTGATCCCGCTCGACGTCACCGCCGACTGGGGCGCGGGCGTCTATGTCACCGCCTCGGTCCTGCGGCCGATGGATGTGGCCGCCGGCCGCAATCCCTCGCGCGCGATGGGGCTCTCCTATGCCAGCATCGACCCGGGGGCGCATGCGTTGAAGGCCACGGTGGAAACCGCCGCCGAAACCGCCCCGCGCGGCCCGATGGAGATTGCGGTCAGGGTCGAGGGCGTGACCGCCGGCGAGACGGCGCATGTCACCATTGCTGCGGTGGATCAGGGCATCCTGAACCTGACGGGGTTCACCGCGCCAGATCCGCAGGGCTATTACTTCGGCCAGCGCAAGCTGGGCGTCGGCATCCGAGACCTTTACGGCCGGCTGATCGACGGGCTGAACGGCGCCGAGGGCAGCGTGCGTTCGGGCGGGGACGCGGGCGCGCAGGCGCGGCTGCAGGCCCCGCCTCCGACCGAGGAACTGGTGGCCTATTTCACCGGCCCGCTGGAGGTGGGCGCGGACGGCTATGCCCGCACGACCTTCGACCTGCCGGCATTCAACGGCACGGTCAAGGTGATGGCGGTGGCCTGGTCGAAGACCGGCGTGGGCCAGGCGCAGGCGGATGTTCTGGTCCGCGATCCTGTGGTGGTGACGGCCAGCCTGCCGCGCTTCCTTGCCCCCGGGGATGAAAGCCGGCTTCTGCTTGAAATCGTCCATGCCACCGGGCCGGCCGGCAAGATGGCCCTGTCCGTCACCTCGGACACGCTGACGCTGGGGGCCGTGCCTGCCGACGTGACGCTGGCCGAAAAGGGCAAGGCCGTCGTGGAGGTGCCGGTGACGGCGAACCTGCCGGGGATCGACGGAATCACGGTCTCGCTGACCACGCCCGACGGCAGGGTCCTGACCAAGGATCTTGCCGTCCCGGTGGAAGTGAACGATCCCGAAACCGTGCAGGTCAGCCGGATCGACCTGAAGACGGGCCAGACCCTCACCTTCGACGCCTCTGTCTTCTCGGGCCTCGTGCCCGGGTCGGGCAAGTCGGTGATGACGGTCGGCCCGCTGGCGCGCCTGAACGCGCCGGGGCTGCTGGGCGCGCTGGACCGCTATCCCTATGGCTGCACGGAGCAACTGGTCTCGGTGGCCATGCCGCTGGTCTATTTCGACGATATCGCGCGGGCGATGGATCTGAAGGATGCGGACGACCTGCGCGGCCGGATCGAGGATGCCATCGAGAACATCCTGACCAATCAGGGCGCCGAGGGCAGTTTCGGCCTGTGGCAACCCGGTTCGGGCGACCTGTGGCTCGATGCCTATGTGACCGACTTCCTCAGCCGGGCGCGGGCGCAAGGCTATGCGGTGCCGGATCTGGCCTTCCGCAACGCATTGTCGAACCTGCGCAACCAGGTGAACTATGCGCCCGAATTCGACGCCGGAACCAACGGCGGCGGCACGGCGCTGGCCTATGCGCTGATGGTTCTGGCGCGCGAGGGCGCGGCGGCGATCGGCGATCTGCGCTATTATGCCGATGTGAAGGCCGGCGACTTCGCAACCCCGCTGGCGCTCGCACAGCTCGGTTCGGCGCTGGCCTATTACGGCGACCAGACCCGGGCCGATGCGATGTTCGCCAAGGCGGCGGCAAGGCTGGCGGCCCTGCCCGATGACAGCGGCGCGCAGATCTGGCGGGCCGATTACGGCACGAACTACCGTGATGCCGCCGCCCTTCTGGCGCTGGCGACGGAAGCCCGGTCGAATGCCGTCGACCGCGAGGAACTGACCGACCGCGTTGCCCGGCAGGGCCGGCACCTCTCGACCCAGGAGGCCACCTGGGCGCTGATGGCGGCCCGGGCGCTGATCGACGGGGCCGGGGTGCAGGATCTGAAGATCGACGGCCAGCCGGCGGCCGGCGCGCCGGTGCGGGTGCTGACCTCGGGCGATCCGGCGATGACGGTCACGAACGACGGGCCGGACACCACGGTCACGGTCACGACCTACGGCGTTCCCGCGACGCCAGAGCCTGCCGGCGGCAATGGCTATGCCATCACCCGCACCTATTACACCATGGACGGCGATCCGGTGTCGCCCGATCGGGTGACGCAGGGCGACCGGCTGGTCGTGGTGCTGGAGGTCGCGCCCTTCGGCTATTCCGAGGCGCGGCTCATGGTGACGGATCCGCTGCCTGCGGGGTTCGAGATCGACAATCCGAACCTGATCTGGGGAGGATCGACGGCACAGTTGGACTGGCTTGACGCGGTGCAGGACGTTGCCCATTCCGAGTTCCGGCAGGACCGTTTCATCACGGCGGTGGACTGGCAGTCCTCGGGCCGGTTCCGGCTGGCCTATATCGTCCGCGCCGTCTCGCCCGGGGTGTTCCACCATCCCGCGGCCTCGGTCGAAGACATGTACCGTCCCGATTTCCTTGCCCGCAGCGAAACGGGCATGGTGACGGTCGCGGCGAAATAGGCCAATGCGGGCACGCTGGCTTCTGGTTCTGGCGGTCGGCCTGTGGCTGGCCGCCGCCGGGCGTGACAGGTTCGACCGCTGGATCGACGCGACCGAACTGCCGCCCCTGATCCTGTCGACCTCGGCCGAGGTGCTGGACCGCGATGGCCGGCTGCTGCGCGCCTATACCGTGGCCGATGGGCGGTGGCGGCTGAAGGTCGATCTGGCGGGTGTCGATCCGCGCTATGTCGCCATGCTGCTGAATTACGAGGACCGCCGCTTCTACGACCATGCCGGCGTCGATCCGCAGGCGATGCTTCGGGCGGCGGCGCAGGCGGCGCTGAACGGGCATATCGTCTCGGGCGGGTCGACGCTGACGATGCAGGTGGCGCGGCTGCTGGAGGAAGGAACGACCGGCGAGGTCGCGGGCAAGCTGCGGCAGATGCGGGTTGCGCTGGCGCTGGAACGGCGGCTGTCCAAGGATGAAATCCTGTCGCTCTATCTGTTGCTGGCGCCGTTCGGCGGCAATCTCGAAGGGGTGCGGGCGGCCTCCCTGTCCTATTTCGGCAAGGAACCTCTGCGGCTGACGCCGGCCGAGGCGGCGCTGCTGGTGGCCGTTCCGCAAAGCCCCGAACGTCGTCGCCCCGACCGGGCCGCGGATCTTGCCGCGGCCGCGCGGGATCGGGTGCTGGCCCGCGCCGTGCGCTTCGGCGTGGTCGATGCCGAGGAGGCTGCCGCCGGCCGGCGCGAGACGGTGCCGGACCGGCGCCTGCCCTTCCCGGCCTGGGCGCCGCATCTGGCGGACCGCGCCCGCGCCGAAGACCCCGCGGCCGATGTGGTGCGGCTGACGCTGGATCTGGGCCTGCAGAAGAAGATGGAGGCGCTGGCCGCCGCGACGGTGCACGGCAGGGGCGACCGGCTGCAGATCGCCATCCTGGTGGCGGACCATGCCTCGGGCGAAATCCTGGCCTCGGTCGGATCGGCCGGATTTCAGGCCGATGCCCGGCAGGGCTTTGTCGACATGACGGTGGCGTTGCGCTCGCCGGGGTCGACGCTGAAGCCGCTGATCTATGGGTTGGCCTTCGATCAGGGGCTGGCGCATCCCGAAACCAGGGTCGACGATCGCCCGACGATCTTCGGCACCTATGCCCCGCAGAATTTCGACCGGCAGTATCACGGCGAAATCCGCCTGCGCGAGGCGCTGCAACTGTCGCTGAACATTCCCGCCGTGATGCTGACCGATGCTTTGGGCCCCGCGAAACTGATCACGGCGCTGGACCGGGCCGGGGTGCGCCATGAAATCCCCGGCGATCAGCCGGGGCTGGCGGTGGCGCTGGGCGGGATCGGCGTCACCTTGCAGGATATGGTGCAGCTTTATGCTGCGCTTGCCCGGGGCGGTGTGGCCTTGCCGCTGATCTGGCGGCAGGGGACCGACCGGGCTGAGGGGCAGCGGGTGGTTTCCGCCGTCGCGGCCTGGGAGGTGGGCGATATCCTCGCCGGCCTTGCACCGCCGCCCGGCGCGCCGGAAAACCGGCTGGCCTACAAGACCGGCACCAGCTACGGCCATCGCGACGCCTGGGCCATCGGCTATGACGGGCGCCATGTGATCGGCATCTGGATGGGCCGCGCCGATGGCACGCCGGTGCCGGGCGCATTCGGGGCGGATCTGGCCGCGCCAGTGCTGTTTCAGGCCTTCAGCCGGTTGAAACCCGCGCTCGATCCGCAGCCGCCGGCGCCGCCGGCCACGCTGCTGGTCTCCAATGCCGAATTGCCGCCGCCGCTGCAAAGCTTCCGGCCGCGGAATGCCGCCTTTGCGGTGGAGAACGCGCCGCAGGTCGCCTTCCCGCCGGACGGCGCCGAGGTGGAGCTTCTGTCGCGCCGGCTGAAGGTGAAGGTCACCGGCGGGACCGCGCCCTTCACCTGGCTGGCGGACGGCGTGCCGCTCGCCGTGGGGCAGGGCGAACGCGAGGCTCTTCTCGACCTGCCCGGAATCGGCTTCGTGACCCTCAGCGTGATCGACGCCGAGGGCCGCTCGGCCCGGTCGCATGTGCGGGTCCGGTAGTCACGCCCGCTCGATGGCCAGCGCGATGCCCTGGCCGCCGCCGATGCACATGGTGATAAGCGCCGTGCGTCCGCTGGTCCGCTCCAGCTCGTACAAGGCCTTGACCGTCAGGATCGCGCCGGTCGCGCCAACCGGATGGCCAAGCGCGATGGCGCCGCCGTTGGGATTGACCTTCGCCGGATCGAGATCCAGCGCGAGAGAGACGGCCAGCGCCTGCGATGCGAAGGCCTCGTTCGATTCCACGATGTCGAAGCTCTGCGGGCTGATGCCAAGCTTTGCGCAAAGCGCGCGAACCGCCGGGATCGGGCCGATGCCCATCACCTTCGGATCGACGCCGGCCACCGCCCAGCCCATGATGCGGGCCCGCGGCGTGCGCGCCTCCAGCGCATCGCCCCGCGCCAGCACCAGCGCCGCCGCCCCGTCGTTGAGGCCGCTGGCATTTCCCGCCGTGACCGTTCCGTCCCTCTGGAAGGCGGGTTTCAGCCTGGCCAGCCCCTCGGCTGTCGTCGGTTTCGGATGCTCGTCGGTGTCGAAGACAACCGCGCCCTTGCGGCCCCGCATCTCGACTGGCGCGATCTGGTCGCGGAACCGCCCCTCGGCAATCGCCCGCGCCGCCCGCGCCTGGCTTTCCAGCGCGAAGGCGTCCTGATCGGCGCGGCTGATCGCGGCGGCGGCGGCCACGTTCTCGGCCGTCACGCCCATGTGGCCGGTCCCGAAGGGGCAGGTCAGCGCGCCCGTCATCATGTCGAGGACCGTCGTGTCCCCCATCTTCTGCCCCCAGCGCGCCGAGGTCAGCGCATAGGGCGACCGGCTCATGCACTCCGCCCCGCCCGCCAGCGCAATCGCCGCATCGCCCAGCATCAGCATCTGCGTCGCCGTGACGATGGCCTGCGCGCCCGAGCCGCAAAGCCGGTTCACGTTCATCGCAGGCGACGTGTCGGGCACGCCGGCCTGCTTCGCCGCCACGCGGGACAGATACATGTCGCGCGGCTCGGTATTGATCACATGGCCCATGACGACGGTGCCCACCGCATCGGCGGGAATCCCCGCGCGGTCGATGGCGGCCTTGGCCGCCACGGTGGCGATGTCGACGGGCGGCAACCCCGACAAGGCGCCGCCGAAGGCGCCGATGGCTGTGCGCGCGGCGGAAAGGATGAAGATATCGGTCATGGCGCTCTCCCGGGGCCGGTTTCCGCACCACATTAGCGCCGCGGGGCGCCGGAGGGACAGCTGACGTTGCGTCCTTCCCCGACCCGTGGCTAGACTGGCGCGGCAACCACCCGGAGACGGATCGGAATGACCCGCACGCTGCTCTGCTTTGGCGATTCGAACACCCACGGCACGATGCCGATGCACGACCTCGGCGCCATCGGCCGCTATTCGCGCCAGCACCGCTGGACCACCTTGCTGCAGGAGGCGCTGCCGTCGTGGGAGGTGATCGCCGAGGGCCATCCCGGCCGCACCACCCTGCATGACGACCCGGTCGAAGGCCTGCACCGCAACGGGCGCCGCGTGCTGCCGGCGATTCTCGAAACGCACCGGCCGCTGGATGCCGTCCTGCTGATGCTGGGCACCAATGACCTGAAATTCAGGTTCGGCGTGAATGCCGGTGACATAGCCCTGTCGCTGGAGGGGCTGGTGCGCGACATCCGCGCCTCCGGTACCGGTCCGATGGGTGCCGCGCCGCAGATTCTGGTCGTCGCGCCGCCGCCGATCATGGAAACCGGCTGCCTCGCAGAGATCTTTGCCGGCGGTGCCGAAAAATCGCTGCATCTGGCTGATCGGATTGGCGCCATGGCCCGTCGCAACGGCCTGCCGTTTCTTGATGCAGGCGAGATTGTCCAGGTTTCGCCCGTCGATGGCATCCATTACGATGCACCTGCCAACCCGGCGCTGGCCCGCGCCTTCGCCGCCATCATCGCCGAGCAACTCTCCTGATTAGGATTTCCCTATCCCGCGATCTGTGATCCATTACTTTTTCCTGAAGATGAGTCCCGGCAATGTCTTTTCCGGACCCGACACAGGAGGCACGCGATGACCCGCCACGATTCTGGCCTGACAGCGCTTCAGGAACTTCGTGCCAATGTCGCCCTGCCGTTTCAGAACGCGCAGGCCATGCCGAAGTCGGTCTATGTTTCCGAGGAATTCGCCCGGCTTGAGGAAACCCATCTGTTCGCCCGGGAATGGCTCTGCGCAGGCCGTGCCGATGCGTTGCAGAACCCGGGCGATTATCTGACGATGGAAATCGCCGGCGAACCCGTCATCATTCTGCGCGATCGCGAGGGGAAGCTGCGCGGCCTGTCGAACGTCTGCCGTCACCGGATGAGCACGCTGCTCGAAGGCCGCGGCAATGTGCGCAGCATCGTCTGCCCCTACCATGCCTGGACCTACAATCTCGACGGCACCCTGCGCGGCGCACCGGCGATGGCGCTGAACGAGAGCTTCTGCAAGTCCGACGTGGCGCTGCCGCAGATCCGCGTGCGCGACTGGCTGGGCTGGATCCTGGTCACGCTGAACCCTGACGCGCCCGAACCGCAGGAGGTGCTGCAAGAGGTCGAGGATCTGGTCGGCTATCTCGACATGGCCGGCTATCGCGAACATTTCCGGCAGGAGTTCCGCTGGCACACCAACTGGAAGGTGCTGGCCGAGAATTTCATGGAAAGCTATCATCTGCCGGTCTGTCATTCCGGCACCATCGGCGGCACGGTCGACCTGTTGCAGATGACCTGCCCCGAGGGGCTGTCGGCGTTCAATTACCACTGGATCGTCAAGAACGATTCGCTGCCCCTGTCGCTGGCGCATCCCTCGAACACCCGGCTCGTCGGCGACCAGCGCCGTGTGACCTGGCTGCTGTCGATCTATCCGTCGATGCTGATCACCCTGACACCGGGGTATTTCTGGTATCTCTGCCTGACGCCGGACGGACCGGGCCATGTCAAGGTGCTGTTCGGCGGCGGGATGAGCGCGGACTGGTGCGCCGATCCCGACGCGGAAACCCATCTGGCAGAGCTGCGTGTCCTGCTCGACGAGGTGAATGTCGAAGACAAGGGCTGCGTCGAGAAGGTGTTCCAGGGGCTGAAGGCTGGCCTCTCGGCCCCCGGCGCGCTCAGCCACCTCGAACGGCCGAACTACGATTTCGCGGTCTGGATCGCCTCGCGCATGCCCGGCGTGGCCTGACCGCCCGCCTCACCCGCCCCGAAAGGACAATCATGGCCCATACGCGCCACCGCAAGTTCAACACCAAGGATACCTATCCAGAGCAGCGGCTCGACAACGATCTGGCGCAGGCGGTCGTCGCGCGCGGGACGACGATCTTCCTGCGTGGCCAGTGCCCGCAGGATCTGGATACGGCGCGGAACATCGACAGCCACGATCCGGTGGAGCAGACCCACAAGGTGATGCAGAACATCCGCCAGCTGATCGAGGAATGCGGCGGGTCGATGGAACATCTCTGCAAGGTCGTGGTCTACCTGACCGATGTGCGCCATCGCGAGGCGGTCTACCGGACCGTGGGCGAATATATCCGGGGCGTGCACCCGGTTTCGACCGGCGTCGTCGTCACCGCCCTGGCCCGCCCGGACTGGCTGGTGGAAATCGACGCCACCGCTGTCATCCCCGATTGAATCTCCCCATCGCCCGCCGGGGCGGTGGTCCGGGTCTGGCGGGATTGGCATGTGGTTTCGGTTGCACCGGGATTGTGGCGGGGTCTGCGGGGTGTCGGGGTT
>JBDHSO010000041.1:0-23086 GCA_039808125.1 Rhodobacter sp.
CATGGTCACCTCCGTCACAGGAAGTGAATCACACCCCAAAGCCGGCAGGAATCCCGTTTATGAGTTCACGGCCTAGCCCGATTGTCGATTTCGGTCTTCTGAGGATTGAGGCCAGTCGACCTGCTCGCTCTGACCGCGCGCTCGCGGCGCAGACCGGAGAGGTGGTTCGATCAATATAAACAGGTATGACGCTGAGGGGTGTCATGGGGATGATAACGGTACCGGGCGGTCTGCGGATGATGGTTTGTCTCAGTCTGGCCTGTTGATATGGGATTTCAGCCGCAGTGAGACGCCGTCAACGGATGGGCACTATGGACCCCTCCATCCGGTGGGGCGAAAAGCTTTGTGCGGCTGAAAGCTCTGACGCAATCAGAGCAATCATTCGTGCGGCACCTGCTTGTCCATCTGCGGCCAGCGCATAAAGCATGGCGCGGCCCAGCAGCACCGCATCCGCCCCGGCAATCAACAGCTTCAGCACATCGCTGCCGGACTGAACCCCGCTGTCGGCGAGCAGCGGAAATTCCGATCCTACCGCTGCGCGGATCGCGGGCAGCACGTCAATGGGTGCAATGGTGCTATCGAAATTCCGCATTCCATGGCTTGAAACCACGACACCATCCGCACCGATTTCTCGGGCCATGACCGCATCTTCGGGATGCAGCAGGCCTTTCAGGATCAGCGTTCCCGGCCAACGATCGCGCAAGGTGCGGGCATGATCCCAGTTCAGCCCCGGCTGATGACGCAGCGACGGGCCACCGCGCCCAAGGATCGAACGGCGCGCCGCCGGCGGGTAATGGGCGAAGCGCGGCAGTCCGCCAGCAAGCAGCGACCGACCCATCACATCTGCCGCCCATCGGGGGTGGCGTGCCACATCCATCACATTGCGCAGGCCGAACTTCATCGGCAAGCCAAAGCCATTGCGGATGTTGAAGACCTTCTTGGCATAGACCGGCGTGTCTACCGTGAACAGCAGGGTGTCGATTCCGCAGGCCAATACCCTGTCGAGCAGGCGCTGCCAGTTCTCCTGCCCCTGCCACATATAAAGCTGGAACCACAGGGCGCCGCCTGCCTCATGTGCGACATCTTCGACCGAAACCACGCTTTCGGTGGCGACCGAAAAGGGTACGCCCGCCGACCGTGCGGCACGGGCAAGCAGGATATCGCCACGATGACGCACGAGTCCGGCGAATGCGGTCGGTGCAATGATCAGGGGCAGCGGCAGGCGCCGGCCGAACAATACCACCGCCGGATCGGGCGGCGAGCCGGTCAGCACCCGGGGCACCAGCGTGAAGGCATCCAGTGCCGCACGATTGCGCGACAATGCGGTTTCCGCCTCGGTGCCACGATCGATATACTCGAATATACCCCGCGGCAGGCGGCGGCGCGCCATGGCCCGCGCCTCGGCGAAGTCCAGAAACTCCATGGCGCAGATCCTATTCCGGCAGAAACAACTTGCCGGGGTTCATGATCCCGGCCGGATCGAACACGGCCTTGATACCGCGCATCAGTCGCATTTCGGCTGGGTTGGTGGCGCGGGCCAGACGCTTGCGATAGCTGATCCCTATGCCATGTTCGGCAGTGATGCTGCCGCCGAGTTCGATCACCACATCGTCGATGATCAGATCAAGCTCGGCCGAGACGGCAAGGAAAGCCGCACGATCGGCAAAAGTGTCGGGTGTGAAAAGCACGACGAGGTGCATGTTGCCGTCGCCCATGTGACCCACGTAGAGCGTGCGCGCGTTCGGAAAGCGGGCCAAGATGCGCTGCCGCGTCAGCCGGACATATTCCCCCTGCTTCAGCAGCGGGACCGAACTGTCATGCGACATGTTCGGGGCATGGCGGATCGCTTCGGAAACGCCATGACGCAGGTGCCAGAACTCCTTGGCCTGCGCTTCATTCCGGGCGATCACCGCATCCGAGATGAGGCCATCCTCGAACGCCCGCGCCAGCACCGCCTCCAGGGGATCGCGCAGATTCCGGCCCTCGCGGCTTTCGGCAACTTCCAGAAGCAGCGACCATTCCGGCAATTCAGCAAAGGGAAGCCGGGTGCCCGCGCAGCGCTCCAGCACCAGCCGCATATAATCGGCTTCGGTGATCTCGGCAGAGTTGACCCTTTCGCCGAAGGTTTCATGCATCCGGCGCAGCAATTCCAGCGCCTCCTCGACCGAGGCAAGCGCCACCATGGCAGTCGCGGTCGAGCGCTGCTCTGGCAGTACCCGCATCACGGCTGCCGTAATAACGCCCAAAGTTCCCTCGGACCCGATGAACAACTGGCGGATGTCATAGCCTGTGTTGTCCTTCCGCAAGGGGGCCAGACCATCCAGCACCTCGCCGGTGGGCAGCACGACCTCAAGTCCCATGACCAGCTGGCGGGTCACTCCATAGCGCAGCGCAGCGGTGCCGCCTGCGTTGGTCGCGATATTGCCACCGATCTGGCAGCTTCCTTCGGCGCTAAGGCTGAGCGGGAAATAAAGCCCCCGTTCCTTAGCGGCGTCCTGAACGGATTGCAGGATGCAGCCCGCCTCGACCGTGATCGTTCCTTCCAGCGGCGAAATCTCACGGATCCGGTTCATCCGGCGCAACGACAGGCCCAGGCCGGGAGTCTCGACGCCGTTTTCATCCGCAAAACCGCGCACGGCGGCACCGCCGACCAGCCCTGTATTGCCGCCAATCGGGGTAACGGGCTGCTTCAGTTCGGTGCAAAGCCGCATTATGGCGGCAACTTCCTCGGTCGAGCCTGGCTCGACGATGCAGATCGCCTGCCCCTCATAGCTGCGCCGCACGTCGATCAGGAATCCCGCGATCCGATCGGGCGTCGTCAGCACATGTTTCTCGCCGGCAATGGCGGCAAGACGGGACAGAAGAGTGGGGTCGTATGTCATGGTCGCGATCGGGAAGGGGCGGAGGGAACCCCCCGCGCCGGCCTCGGGCGCGGGGGGAATGATCAGCGGACAGGAGCCGGGATCAGGAGATCATCCATTCCGAATAGCGGCGCTGCACCTCGGTCAGGTTGTCGCCCCACCAGACCGGATCAATGATCGCGTTCTTGCCGTTTTCCAGATCGGGCAGATAGCTGCCTTCGGGGCTGGCGCGCAGTTCGGCCAGTGTTTCGGCATAGTTCGGCATGTAGAAACCTGCCAGCGCCCAGGTCTTCTGCTGTTCGGGACGCAGGCTGAACTCGATGTACCGCTGGGCCGCCTCCTTGTTCTTCGACCCCTTGGGAACAGCGAAGAAATCGAGCGCGTTGTTGGTCTGCTCGAACGAGAAGTCGAGGGGAGTGCCGCCGTCCTGGGCCGCTTTCACGCGGTTGTAGTAGCTGTAGGAGAAATCCGCCTCGTTCTGCGCAACCGAGCTGACCTGCTCCGGGGTGGTGCTTGCGAATTTCGAGATGAACGGCTTCAGCTGGTCGAGCTTCGCGAATGCGCGCTCGACATCCAGCGGATACAGGTCCTTCGGCGCCACGCCATCGGCGATCAGCGCCATTTCCAACGTTTCCTGTGCAAGCGAACGCATGCAACGGCGGCCGGGGAATTTCTCGGTATCGAAGAAGCCCGCGAAATCGACCGGATGGGTATCGCCCGGATTGCGCTCCTCATTCCAGAGAACACCACCGCTGTAGAGATAGATCGGCATGTAGAATTCGTTCGGCGCCTGCACGAGGCCGCTCATGCCCGACAATGATGGATCAAGCTGCTCCCACAGCCCTTCTTTCGCGCCCGAGGTGGCGAAACCGGCGGGGGCATCGATCACGTCCCAAGTGACGGAATTGCTCATCACCTGCGCCTTGACCTTGGCCATGTCGCCATTGTCGACCAACTGGACCGCAATGCCGGTCTCGGCGGTGAAGGGGTCGACGAAGACCTTCTGCACCATGTCGTGATAAGTGCCGCCCCAGGAGGTGACGGTGATCGTGGTGTCCGCGGCCTGCGCCCGGCCGGTGAAGACGGCGGGGGCGGCAAGTGCCAGCCCGGTCAGGCCGAGACCTTTTGCAAAGGCGCGACGGTTCAGATGCAGTTTGCGCGTCATTCTTCTGGTAGCTCCCTATTGGTGATTGCGTCAGAGATTGGGGAAATCCGGATCGGTCGGCAGCAGGCGCGCGGAATCCGGCGCCCAGGCCAGCCCCACTGTGGCACCGCGAACGGGGCGGGGATGGCTTGGGCCGCTCGGTTCCTGCACGATGGCGCGTTTGCCGCCCGGTAGGCTGATGAAGTGCCGGACGAAACTGCCAAGCACGATGCTGTCGGCCATGGTGCCGGTCAGCCCTCCGCTTGCCTGATCCTCCGGGACCAGCCGCATGGATTCGGGGCGCAGCATCAGCACGGCCTGCCCGTTTGCTGGCGCGCCGCTGCGGGCCGCGGGCAGGGGCAGCCGGCCCTGCGGGGTGACAAGACAGCCCGCCTGGCTGTCGATCTGGCCTTGGAACAGATTGGAACTGCCAAGAAAATCCGCCGTGAACAGCGTGTCGGGGCGGAAATACATCTCTTCCGGCGCGCCCTGCTGTTCGATCCTGCCCTTGCGCATCAGCACGATGCGGTCGGACATGGCGAGCGCCTCTTCCTGATCATGGGTGACATAGATCAGCGTGACGCCCAGTTCGGCATGCAGGCGCTTGATTTCCAGCTGCATATCCTCGCGCAGCTTCTTGTCGAGCGCGCCGAGCGGTTCATCCATCAGGATGATCGAGGGTCGGTAGACGATGCAGCGGGCAAGCGAAATCCGCTGCTGCTGGCCACCTGAAAGCTGCCTCGGCTTGCGGTCGGCGACATTTTCCAACTGGATCAGCTTCAGCACGTCGCGCACCCGGGCCTTGATCTCGGGCTTCGGCACCTTGCGGACCTGGAGCGGGAAGGCGATGTTCTCGAACACCGTCATATGCGGCATCAGCGCATAGTTCTGGAAGACCATGCCAAGCCCGCGCTGGTTTGTCGGCAGATGGGTGGCATCGCGCCCGTCTATCCTGATCGTGCCCTCGCTGGCCTCGACCATGCCCGAGATCAGGTTCAGCAGCGTCGACTTCCCCGAACCCGAAGGCCCGAGGAGCGTCACGAATTCACCCCGTTTCACATCGAGATCCAGTGCGTCGAGTGCCGTAAAGCTGCCATAGCGGCGGCCAAGGCCACGGACGCTGATCATGTTCGAAGCTGGGGCGGTCTGGGTCATGTCTTGCGTCACCTGCATGGCATTTCGTGAAGCGACCTGGCGGCGCTCAATGGGCTTTGTCCCTACGCTCGAGCCACATCACGCCAAGCGCGAAGGCGAGCGAGATCACGGTCAGAAGCGTCGATACGGCGGCGATCACCGGCGAAACCTCCCAGCGGAGGGCGCTGTACATCTTGACCGGCAGCGTTTCGGTATCGGGCCCGGTGATGAAGTAGGAGATGACCACCTCGTCCAGAGAAATCAGAAACGCGAAGAGCGCACCCGCCATGATGCCCGAGCGCAGCTGCGGTAGCACCACGCGGAAGAAGATGCGCATCTTGCCGGCCCCCATGATCAGCGCGACCTGTTCATAGGCCGGGTCAAGGTGGCGTAGCGCTGCCCCGACCGAAATGAGCATGAAGGGCATCGCCAGCATCGTATGTGCCAGAACGACGGTCAGGCTGTTGTTCAGCAGCCCGTACGGCGCCATCTGAAGGTAGAGGCCAAGGGCCAGCACGATCACCGGCACCAGCAGTGGCCCCATGGCCAACCCGTTGAAGATCGTCCGGCCCGGAACCCGGCTGCGCTGCAGGACATAGGCTGCCGGCACGCCGATCACGGTCGTCAGGATCATCACCAGCACCGCCACCTTCAGACTTTGCATCAGCGAACCCCACCAGGTCGGATCGCCAAAGAACTGCCGGTAAAGGTCCAGCGTCCACGTCCGCGGCGGAAACTCCATCTCTCCGGGACCGCCGAATGAGATCGGGATCACGATCAGCGACGGCACCAGGAGGAACAGGTAGGTGATCCAGGCGATTGTGGGCACCAGCAGCGTGCCGGCTCCGTGTCTGAAAGGGTTCATTGCGCCATTTCCCTCACACCGCCTGCGCCGCGCACCCGGCCCAGCATCGCGACCAGTGCACCGGAAATTGCGAGCAGCACCACAGAGATTGCCGAGGCCAGCGGCCAGTCCAGCGTCTGGCGGGTATAGAAATCGATCAGATTGGCGACCATCATGTCCTGCCGGCCACCCAGCAGCGCGGGGGTGATATACATGCCGATGGACAGGGTGAAGTTGATCAGCACACCCGCGAGAACGCCCGGCATGCTGAGCGGCAAGGTGATGCGGCGGAAGATCGTGAATCTCGAGGCGCCCATCACCTCGGCCGCGCGTCCCAGATTGGTGTCCTGTGCCAGCAGGCTGCCCAGGATTGAAAGGATCATGAAGGGCAGCAGATAGTTGATCATGCCCAGAATCGCGCCCACACGGTTGAACACCAGGGGGATATGGACCGGCGCGCCCCAGAGGGACGAGAGCAGGCTGTTGATTACCCCGTCGTAGCCCAGCAGCACGGTCAGCGCGAAGCTTTTGACCAACACCGAGGTCCAGAACGGCAGCATCACCATGACCAGATACGGCACGCGCCGCGCGGGCTCCAGCCGCGACAGGTGCAGCGCAACCGGATAACCTGCAACCAGACTGACCACCGTGGCGGTCGCGCTGATGATGAAGGTGGTTTTCAACACCTTCAGGAACAGGGCGCTGCCGATGAGGTCGCGATAGGCGCGCAGCGTATAGCTGCCATCGTGAACACTCTGCCATATCGTCTGTCCCAGCGGGTAGACGAAGAAGATGGCGAGCAGCAGCGCCATCGGCATAAGCAGTGCCAGCCCGACCATGCGGCCGAGATAGGGTGTTTCGTCTGCCATATCGTCCTGTTGAGTTGGGACCTGCCCCTCGGTTGCAAGGGCGCGGTTTGGTCGGAGCCTACACCGTTTTCATCATCTGACAAGCAGTATTCTGAAAAATGAAAATGCCGTCGTGCGATCAGATGTTCGCGTTCACCCAGAAGACAACGCATTGAGTCGTCCCAAGGTTAGAGAATCTGTGAGGAATATTGCTGGGAAAGGAGAAGCAGTCGCCCTCGCGCAGCACGCGGGCGCGCCCGTCGATCACCAGTTCCAGAATGCCCGAGATCACGAAGCCGATCTCTTCGCCCGCATGGACATAGGGCGAGGTGCCCGAACCCGAACCCGAATCGATCACCAGATAGAAGCCTTTCAGGCGCTCGCTGCTCAGGGGGGAGACCAGATCCTTTCTCAACCCCTCGGAATGGACGAAGGGTTGCCGCCTGTCGGCCGTGACAACATAAGGATCTTCCTTGCTTTCTTCGCCGGGCGGGTCCAGCAGCCAGGCCGGAGAGACGCCAAGCGCACCCCCCAGGGTAAACAGGGTCCTGACCGTCGGCGAGACCAGATTCCGCTCGATCTGGGACAGGGTGCCGATGGATATGCCCGACGAAGCCGCCAGATCGGCAAGCGTCAGCCGCCTGGCCTGGCGAAGATCGCGAATCCGCGCGCCCAGTTCGGGAGTTTCTGTCGTCACGCCGGTTGTGCGCCGTTTCTGAGATATTGCCTGATCTTCCATTTGGCCCGCTGTTCATGCCTGAAAACCCCGCACAGGCCGCGGCCGGGAGGGTTGCTCCGTCAGAATATGCCGCGCACCGGCTCAAGACAACAAGATTCAGAATACGAAAAATATCTTGCGCCTAGTGTTTAATTTTCTAAAGTTCAGCCCGGAGATGATAGAAGGCAGTCCCGTGACCATGCCCCCCGACAAGGCCCCGCCTAACAAGGCACAGTGGCAGGCGATGGCCGCGCAATTTTCCCTGCAGGGCGGCCGCTTCGTCGAAAGCACCCATGTCGATGTAGCCTGCTGTCTCGTCGGGACCACTCCCGTCCATGAGGAGCGCAACGTCATGTGCATCGCGCAGGAGGAAATCTTCGGCTCGGTCCTGCCCCCGTCGAGGACCGGGTGGAGGCCCGATGACACGATCCACAGCACGGCCGCTGGGCTCCCGGCGCGCGATCCGAATCGCAGCCTCCGGGGCGTCGCGAATGCGGCAGGCCAGAGCGATCAGGTCGAACCCTTCCGAACGCGGCCATATCGCCTTGCCCTCCGGCGCGTTCAAGCAATCCGGTTTCGGGCGCAACACGTCACTTCGCACACCCGACACATACTCCGACATCCGCCCCCCTGGACCCATTTGATCCGAGAAAGAGCAAAGTCATGACCAAGGCAAAATTGCGCGGCCTGATGCCCGCCCCGCCGACCGCCATCGATGCCGATGGCAATCTGCTGAAAGCCGCCATGCAGGCCGTTGTACGTCATATGCTCGACGGTGGCGCCAGCGGTCTGGTGCCGCTGGGGGGCACCGGCGAATTCACTGCTCTTTCGCCCGAAGCCCGCATTGCCTGCGTCGAGGCCTGTGTCGAGGCGGCAAATGGCGCGCCGGTTTATGCCGGGGTTCTGGCCCCCGGCCTGGGGGAGGCGCTGCCGACTGCCCGCGCCTTCAAGGCGGCTGGGGCGGACGGCATCATGCTGATCGTGCCCTATTACGCTCGCGCCACCCAAGCGACGGTGATCGACTATTTCCGCAAGGTCCGCGATGTGGCCGACCTGCCGATCATGCTCTATGACAACCCGGCGCGATCGCATTTCACGGTTGACCCCGACACGATCGCCACCCTTGCCGAAGAGGGCACAATCAACAGCATGAAGGCGTCGAACACCGACCTTTACCACTTCGACCAGATCATGCGGCGGGTCGGACCGGATTTTGCGGCGCTCAGCGGCTATGACACGATCTTCACCCAGCAGTTGTCGATGGGTGCCTGTGGCGGCGTGCTGACCACGGCCGTCGTCTTGCCGCAGGCCTGGGTCGAGGTGGAGAAACTGGCCGAGGCCGGAGACTTCGCGGGCGCGCTGGCGGTGCAGCGTCAACTGATTCCCCTGATGGACGCGCTGTTCGCCGAGGAAAATCCCGGCCCCACACGTGAGGCCCTGCGCCAGATGGGGATGGAGACCGGCCATTCGCTGTTGCCCATCGCGCCGGTCTCTGCGGGGCTTTGTGATCGCATCGCCCGCGTTCTTGCCGATCTGCGCGCCGCTGGCCAGCCCTTGCCCTCTGCCGCCTGAGACGCTGCCATGGATGAAACTGCGCGCAGTTCGATCTATGCCCAGGATCAGACCGATCCGCCTCGCTGGCCGGCGCTGGCCGGCGAGCGACGTGCCGTGATCGCCATCATTGGCGGTGGCCTGACCGGGTTGTCGACCGCGGCGCATCTGGCCGAGACCGGGCAGGATGTGGTGCTGCTTGAGGCGCACCAGCCGGGCTGGGGCGCCTCGGGGCGCAATGGCGGGCAGCTCAATCCGGGGCTCAAATATGACCCCTCGCAAATCATCGCGAAACTTGGGTCTGAGGCCGGCGGGAAGCTGGTGGCCTTCGCCTGGTCCACGGTGCAGCAAACGGCTCATCTGATCGACCGGCTGGGAATCGACTGCGATTTGCGCCTGAACGGTACCCTGCGTGCAGCCGCAAGCATTGCGGATGTATCCGCCGTTCAGGCCAGCCAGCAGGACATGGCGGGCCATGGAATGCCGGTCGACTGGCTTGATGCCGCAACGATGGCAGGAATGACCGGCCATCGCCGGTATCACGGCGGCTTTATTGACCGGCGCGGCGGCGATCTGAATCCGCTGCGTTTCTGTCACGGACTGGCGAACGCAGCCGAAGCCGCGGGGGCCGTGATCCATGGTGACAGCCGGGCGCTGTCGCTTGTTCGTGATGGTTCGCGATGGCGCGTTGCTACAGCGGGGGGAGCGCTGATCGCCGACAAGGTTCTGGTCTGCTGCAACGGCTATGCCGACGGGCTGGTGCCCGGGCTCAAGCGGGCCATGGTTCCGGTGTTCAGCTCGGTTCTCGCAACGCCGCCCCTGCCACCGCCGCTCGCGGCACGGATCATGCCGGGGCGGCAGGTGCTTTATGAATCGGGGCTGGTTACGGTTTATTACCGGGTGGACGCAAAAAACCGGCTGATACTGGGCGGACGGGGGCCGATGCATCCGATCGCCTCGCCGGCGCGGCTGCGTCCCATCGAAGATCATGCCCACCGGCTCTGGCCGGACCTTGCCCAATTGGGCTGGCAGGCCGCCTGGAACGGGCGCGTCGCCGTGACGACGGATCACATGCCGCATCTGCATGAGTTGGGCGAAGGGCTGATGACCGTCTATGGCTACAACGGTCGCGGCGTTGCCCTTGCCACGGCGATGGGCGTTGCCCTTGCCGCACGGCTGTCAGGCCAGTCCGAGGCGGCCGATCTGCCCATCCCGTTGTCGCCGCTGGAGCCGATCCGGTTTCATGCTTTCTGGCCGGTGGGTGTGCACGCAACCATTGCCTGGTCGCGGTTGAAGGCATGCCGTTACGCGCACAAGATGGATCGACGGTAGGGTATTGGCGGTCCGGATAGCCTCGTGGTTGCACTCGAACCGGTGGGCGTCAACCGCTCACCCCCGCCGCAACCCGTCGCGAGGGATGAAGATTACCCGCTCAGCACCCGCCGATCACCCACCCGCGGCATACCATGGCTCTGGGGCAGGAAGGACCGTTGAACAAGGAGATAACGACCCCAAGGGGGCAACTGCAACTTCCCGCCAGCCTGGGTGTGCCACGGCAGGATTTGCAGTTATCCACATTGGGGCCTTCTCCAGCATTGAGGCCCGGCAGCCTCCCTGCCGTGCATGTCAGGCGATCTTGGTGTCGCTCTGGCGATAGCGGAATTTCGTATCCGTCAGACCAACGGCGTCGGACAAGGTTGCCGCCAGCAGTTGGGGGACGAGAATGTCGAGAATCGCCTGGGCGACGATGCTCTCGCAGGCCGGAACGCGGACCACGGTCAGGAATTTGCCGTCCCCTGCTTCCGGTGACGAGGTGACAAGCAGCGTCGGCACGCCGAGGGCATCCAGATCGGTCGCAAGCTTCACTTCGCGCCCGGCGCCGCAGACGACGACGCCCGTGGTCGCGTCCATCGATTCCATCGGGCCGTGTAGGTAGTCGCGGGTTTCGAAGCCGGCGGCCGGGATGCGCGCCGCCTCGCGGATCAGGAGGGCCGCTTCGCCCGCCGTCCCGAAGGACGCCGCCGAGGCCACGCAATCGATGGCGCGGCGATCGGCAAACTGCGCGCCAAGGCGGTTCATGGCGCGGCCGGCATCCGCCAGAACCCGGGCCGCCGCATCGGGAAGCGCAGCCCAATCGGTGTCCTGCACACCCGCCATCTTTTCAAAAGCGATGCCCATGGCAAGCAATGTCGTCGTATAGCCGGTGGCGGATGGCGTCGAATCCCCACCCGGCATCAGCCGCAGATGCAGATCGGCCGCCTTGGCCAGCGGGCTTTCGGGATCGCTGGTAAAAGCAAGGCGAACGGCCGCGGGATTGTCGTTGAAGGCCTGCACCGTTTCGACGCTGCGGCCGCGGTGCGACAGGCCGATGACGACATCGACCGGCTTCGCCCTGGCCGAAAGTTCGTCGGGGAACAGGGCAAAGCCGCGGCGGCCAAGGCGCTGCAATTCCGCCGCACCGATCCGGGCGGCGGCAAGGCTGGCGCCAATGCCGGTCACGCCAAGGACGCCGCCGTCCAGCCGGGCAAGGTCGATCCCGGAAAGCTCCTGCAAGATCGCGTCGCGCGTGTGGCCAAGGGCTTCAGGTTGGCGGGCGATGGTTGGGCGGTAGGACATGACGTTTTCCTTCTTTCAGATCAGGGTCACGGCGGCAGGGTCGCGTGCCGCTGCCTGCAGCGTTGCAAACGCAAGATTCATCGCCCCTTCCACCGGCTTGCCGGTGAAAAGGATGGGGGTGATATTTTCGGTCGGCTTGGCGCGGAGCCCGTCGGTGAAGGCCTGCCAGAGCCGCGGCTGGGAGACGATGACACCACCGCCGGCGACGACATGGGTCGCGGTCACGCCGCGGTGGAGCAGACGCCCGACCAGACCAGCCAGCGCAGTGCCTCCCTCATCGATCACGCGCAGCGCCAGCGGCGAGCCGAGATCGGCGGCGCGGAAGACGGCATCGGCATGCCCGCCGACCTCTGCCGCTTTCGACAACTCGCCAAGCCGGGAACCGAGGCGCGCGGCATTCGGCACATCGAGCGAGGCAAAGATCGCCGGTACCAAGGGGTCATCGGCGGATCCGCCATTGTCGAGATGCAGGGCGACGGCACGGACCGCCTCGCGCACCAGCCCCGCCGCACTGCCTTCGTCGCCGATGATCCAGCCCCAGCCGCCCGCCACGACAAGCGTGTTCTGGCTGGTGCGATGAACGGCGATGGAGCCGGTTCCCGCGACCACCCCGATCTGCCCCGGCAGATCGACGGCCAGCGGCATCAGTTCGGCATCGTTGACGACAGTGACGGGGATCGGAGCCTCCGCCTGGAAAGCGGCCTGAAAGGCGGCGCATTCGCCGGTGTCGTCACAGCCATGTGCGCCGACCCCAAGCGCCGCGATGCGGGCCTTGCCGACCAGATCGGCGCTGAGGTCAAGCAACCTGCGGGCGTCGCGCTGCCAGTCCCGACTGCGCCAGTCCTGCGATGGCAGAACATGATCGCGCCGGTATCCGTCCGGCCCCAGCGCCCGCAGATGTGTCTTGGTTCCGCCGATGTCGATCCCGACGATCAGCCCCGGCGGATTGATCGGATCAGGCATGATGTTTTGGCCTGTCCGACCGAATGCGCTGACCGTCGCTGCCGAACAGCAGAACCTTCGCCGGGTCGAGAACGGCCTGTGCCTCGGGTGCCCCACCCCACCGCGCAGTGGTGCGGGCGATCACGTTGGTGCCATCGGCCAAAGCAAGGTGGACATAAGACATGTCGCCAAGCTGCTCCACGAATCCGACCTTGCCGGTCATCGCCACGGCGTCCTGCGGCAGGGTTTCGCCGATCGCTGCAAGCCGCAGATGTTCGGGGCGGATGCCGACTGTTACCTGCGGTTCCGCGACCGGGTGCGGCAGCGCCATCTCCGCCTGCCCGCCAAGGCCGGTCAGCCGGTCCCCTTCGGCCCTTGCCGCAAGGAAATTCATCTTCGGCGAACCGACAAATCCGGCGACGAACAGGTTGTCGGGGTCATCGTAAAGCGCCAGCGGCGCGCCGACCTGCTGGATCCGGCCGGCGTTCAGCACCACCATCTTGTCGGCGAGGGTCATCGCCTCGACCTGATCGTGGGTGACATAGATCATCGTCGCGCCCAGGCGCCGGTGCAGTTCCATCAGTTCGCTGCGCATCTGGACCCGCAGCTCGGCGTCAAGGTTCGACAGCGGCTCGTCGAACAGGAAGACGCGCGGTTCGCGCACGATGGCGCGGCCAATGGCGACGCGCTGTTTCTGGCCGCCGGACAGGTTGGCGGGCTTGCGGTCCAGAAGCTTGTCCAGCTTCAGGATCTCGGCAGCCTTCGCCACCTTGTCGCGGATCACGTCCTTGGCCTCATGTGCCATCCGCAGCCCGAACGAGACGTTCCCGAACGTCGTCATATGCGGGTAAAGCGCATAGGACTGGAACACCATCGAGATGCCCCGCTCGGCCGGTTCCACGTCGTTCATCACCTGGCCGTCGATGGCGATGGTGCCCGAAGAGATGTCCTCCAGCCCCGAAATCATCCGCAGAAGCGTGGATTTTCCGCAGCCCGAGGGGCCGACGAAGACGACAAATTCGCCGGTGTCGATGTGAAGGTTCACATCCTTCAGGATCGACACATTGCCATAGGATTTGGCGACGTCACGAATGTCGAGTTCTGCCATGATCTATCCTTTCCTGCCGGGTCAGCCCTTGGAGCCCGACATTGCGATGCCTTCGACGATCTTGCGCTGGAAGATCAGGAAGAAGATCAGCGGGGGCACGGCCGCCAGAAGGTTCGCGGTCATCACCACGTCGACCGTCTGGTGCGAATAGGGCGAGTTGAAGAGGCCGACCACCTGCCCGACGGTGTACATCTCTGGCCGGGGCGCCACGATCAGCGGCCACATATAGTTGCCCCAGGTCTTCATGAAGGTCAGGATCGCCAGCGTGATCAGCGCATTCCGCGACAGCGGCAGGACGATGTGCCAGTAGATGTCGAAATGGCTGGCGCCGTCCAGCCGCGCCGCCTCGATCATGTCGCGCGGGATCGAGCGCATGAACTGCACCAGCAGGAACAGCCCGAAGGCCGAGGACAGGCCCGGCACCACCAGCCCCTGCATGGTGTTCAGCCAGCCCAGTTCCGCTGTCAGCAGATAAGTCGGGATGATCGTCACCGCGACCGGCACCATCAAGGACAGCATGACCAGAGAGAACAGCAGCCTGCGGCCCGGAAAGTCGAAGAGCGCGAATTCGAACGCCGCCATCGAGCCGATCAGAGTCACGCCCGCGATGGTCAGCAGCGCGTAAAGCAGCGAGACGACATAGGCCCGCAAATATTCGGTCTCGGTCAGGATCATGTGAATCTTGCCGAGGCCCGAGGACAGCGAGGTCGGCCACAGGCGCGGGTTGATCACTACCGGCTCTCCGGGAACCGAAAAGACCACGTTGATCATCCACCAAATCGGCAGCACCGCGATGATGGTAGCCAGAATCGCCAGCACCCAGCGCAGGATCGACCAGACTTCTATCCCGGTCCGGGGGGTTGCAGCTATGTCTGTCATTTCCGTTCCCTCCAGGCGCGAATGGTGAACATGCCGGCGGTCACGGTCATGATGACGATGGTCAGCAGGAAGCCGTAGGCCGCCGCCTCGCCGAACTTTACCCCGCCGAAGCCGCGCCCCATCATGTCCATGACCGGGAACAGCAGCGCGCCGCGCCGCCCGCCGTAGTTGCTGAACGACGATCCGGTCAGCAGCCAAGGCACGTCGAAGACCTGAAGCGCCGAGATCAGCCCATAGGTCAGCACGAAGAACAGCACCGGGCTCATCATCGGGATGGTGACATGGATCAGTTGCTGGAACCGCGTCGCGCCATCAAGGCGGGCGGCCTCGTACAGTTCCTGCGGGATGTTCTTCAGCCCGGCCAGAATGATGACCATGTTGAATCCGGCCGAAACCCAGACATCCACTGCGATCAGCGAATAGAGCATCACGCCCGTGTCGTTCAGGAAATTGACCGACGGCAGGCCGAACCAGCCGAAAATCATGTTCAGGAGGCCGAAATTCGGCGTGTAGATCCAGCGCCAGATCGTTGCGGCCAGAAAGGCGGGCAGGACGACCGGCAGGAAGAAGACGCTGCGGAAAAAGGCCGCCCACCGCCCGGTGAAGCTGTCGACCAGAACCGCCAGGCCAAAGGCGGTGCCGATTCCCAGGGGAACCGTGATGACGATATAGGTCGCCAGGTTCCACATCGCCTTTTCGAAATCGCGCGAACCGAGGATGGTGCGATAGTTGTCCAGCCCGATGAAGACTGCGGGCTGGGCCGCGTTCCACTTGTGGAAACTGTAGAAGAAGCCGCTGACGATGGGGTAAAGAAAGAACACCGTGAACAGCACCATGAAGGGTGCGACCATCAGGTAATGCGGCAGGTATTTTCTTTTCAGCATGATCGGCGGCTCCTGAAATCGTTGCCGGGTCGCCCCGGCAACGACAGGTCATTCAACGAAAGGCGGGTCAGCCTTGCAGGCAGGCGTTCAGCTCTGCGATCATCTCGGCCGCACCTTCTTCGGCCGACATCTCGCCGTCAGCCGCCGCCGAGGCAAAGTCGATCACGGTCGAGGTGTAGCAGCTGGGAACCGGCTGGACGAAATAGGGCGGCTGGGTGTCGAAGGCATCCTTCACCGCCTCGACCGAGACCGAGATCAGCGGCAGGGAAGCCACCTCCGGGTCGGCCATCGCCGCGGCATTCGCGTTATAGCGCGACAGAAGCTTGGCCCAACGCAGCATCTGGTTCTTTTCGGCGACATAGGCCGCGAACTGGAAGGCGATCTCCTGGTTCGGGCCGGGCGCGACGCCGATGATCTCATAGCTCTTGATGCCACCGTGGGAGCCTTCGGTCAGGCCGGGCACCAGCACGAAGTCATACTTGAGCCCGCTTTCCGCCGCTGCTTGCCGGTAGGTCGGGTCAACCCAGGGGCCGGTTTCGTGATAGGCCAGCTGGTTGGTGATGAACAGGTCCTTGGTGGCCTGGTCATTGCGGCTGGTGCCTGAATCCAAAGGCTTGATGTCGATGAACTTTTGCAGCGTCGCTGCCATCGCCTCGGGCGTGATGCGCGTCGTCTTCGTATCCCAGTCGATGCCCCATTCCGCCGGGTTGCCGTTCATCGCATAGATCGCGGCGATGGAGTTGAAGACCAGCGATTCGTCCGGCATCGCATAGAAGCCGGCTTCCTTGATCGTCTGCATCTGCGCGAACCATTCGTCCCAGGTGGCGGGCGCCTTGCTGGTGTCGATCCCGGCCTTTTCCAGCACCGTCAAGTTGCGGAACAGGAGCGAGCCGAAGCCGGTATAGGGAATGCAGTACATCTCGTCCGGCTTCGGCTGGCAGGTCGCGATGGCATCGGCGTCGAACTGGTCGCGGTATTCCTGCGGCATCGCCATCCATTGGTCATGGATGTTGGCCAGCGCCCCGACCGAGACCAACTGCGCCCCGACGCTGGTCGCATTCATGAAAATGTCGGGCAAGGTGCCGCTGGCTGCGCCGGCAACCTGACCCGCCGTCAGGTCGTCATCGCCCTTGCCGGTGATGGTGATGCTGACGCCCGGATGGTCCTTGACGAACTCGGCGATGAATTCCTGTTGCAGGGCCAGCGCATCGCCCTGCGCGAAGTCCGAATAGACCCAATATTGAAGTTCCTGGGCGCCGGCCTGCGATGCCGCGCCAATGCCCGTTGCCAGTGCAAGGGCCGCGACCCCGTTGGTCAATGTGGTCTTCATCTTCATGGTGCCTCCTCCTGATGCAGCATCCCCGGCTGCCTGCCTCCCGGCCGGGCAGTCCCTCGTATTAGTTAGGCTACTTAACAAACAAAGTGATTCGCGCCTATGACTTTCTGCGAAAGAGCGTCAGACGGTCAGGATTGGCCGAGAATTCTTGGGATTGCCGCTTCGATCGTCAGCCGCTCGATGCCCAGAACGGTGGCATCCCGCCCAAGTCCGGTGCGGCGGACCTCGACCGGATAGCTGAGTCGATTGGCAATGTGCGAGACGATCGGCGGCAGCAGAGGCGAGGCTCCGACACCGCCGCCAAGGACCACAAGACCGGGATCGACGATGCTGACCACCGAAGCAACCAGGGCGCCGACGTCTTCGGCATGGCGCCGAAGCTCTTCGACCGCGGTTGGGTTGCCGGCCTCGGCCAGCGCCAGCAGGGCATCGGCATCGGCGGGTGCGGGAACGTCCCCCTTGGGCGGCCATTTGGCGCGGACCCTGCCCATGAGCGCCTCGGCGCCTATGTAGCGCTCGATCTCGCCCGGCACCGGCCTGACCCCGGGCGCCCAGGGAAACGCCAGATGCCCGATTTCGCCGGCGGCGCCATTCCTGCCCCGGACAAGCCGATCGGACAGCATCAACCCCATGCCGATCTTCAGCCCTATCTGCACATAGGCAAAGGTCGAATGACCGACAGCCGCGCCATAAAGCTGTTCCGCCACGGCCGCGCAGTTGACGTTGTTTTCAAGCACGACCTCAATACCGTCTGGCGGAGTAAAGCGGTTGAAGATCACATCCTGTTCGGTGCGTTCCCTGTCCTTGGGCGTTTCCGCCACGCGGGCCGGAACGGCTATTCCCAATGCCCGGAGCGGCCCCCAATCCGTGCGGGCCGCGACCAGAACCGACTGGACCTGGTCGGCGACCGCCTGGCTGATATAGTCGTTCAGCAAATGCTGGCTTGAGGCCAGCCGGTAGGTCTGCGACATCAGAAGCCGCCGGTCCAGCGTCGAAACCCGGGTCTGGATATGGGTCGATCCGGCATCGACAGAGATCACATGGCCCGCCGCAACTCCGACGCGGTATTCAAGCGCCTTGCGTCCCAGCGGTCCCTGCACCTCGCGAGAGACATCGACATAGGCAAGCTCCTCAAGTTCAGCGATAGCCGCCGACATCGTGGGGCGTGACAGACCCAGGATTTGACCAATCTGGGGGCGGGTGGCGGGTCCGGTCCGGGCCAGCTCGCGAAACGCCGCGCGGGCGCTGTCCGTCAGCGAGGCGGGCAGCTTCTTGTCCTGATCCCACAAAGAAAATTCCTCTGCCGCCGGGTGGCCTGCCATATGGAGCGGTCAGTGATGCGACCAGCCCCGCCGCAATTGATGTCCGACGCCCTTCCGATTAGGCGCGGCGGCGATTTGTCGTCAAGCGATCAATCCCATGACTTGCCAGAAATCTCGGTCGGACAGCGGAATCCCCCGCGTCAGACGTTCGGCCTGACACCGAGAGGCTCGATGACGTGGTTGTCTGGGGCTGTTCGGACATCCGATGTCACCGGCTGCCCGAACGACGACCACCAGGGATGAAGAGCCGCTGTCATCCTCAGCCCGCCCGCGCCGGCGTAGCTACCAGCACTATCCAGACACGGATACGCTAGCCGAGGTAGAGCTGGCTGGTGATGTCGTCGGCCTCGGCGGATTTGCGGAACTAGGTGATGGCCGCCGCGTCATCGCCCTGCGCCTGTGCGATCAGGCCGATATAGCGGCCGGTCTTCATGTCGCCTGCCGCATCCGCCGCTTGTTCAAGCCCGCACCTGCCGGAGCAGCCAGTCCCGCGCGGCGGTGATGTAGAAGAACTTGCGGGCCGAGGCCATGTGGTCGACGCCCTCGAAGGTCAGGAAGGTGATGTTGCCGCCTTCGCCGAGATAGCCGTTCACCTGATCGGTCAGCGCCTTCTGGTCGGTCACCGGGAAGATCAGCGCGGGGTCCAGCAACGTCTCGGGCCGCGTGACCTTGGCCCCGGCCTTGCGCCACAGCGGCACGCATTCCTCGTTCCAGGGCGTCGCCTTGCCATCCTCGCTGCCGGTGATGATCAGCACGTTCTGAGGCGCAAGCGGCACCATATCCTCGGGCCGCTGCTGGCCGGCGATGATCAGGCCCGCCGCGAAGGTCTCGGGGTGCTTCGCCATCAGCCAGAGCGAGGTCATCGCGCCCATCGACCAGCCAGTGCAATAGACCCGTTTCGGGTCGATCTTCAGCACCTTGTTGCGGCGGTCGGCGAGGTTGGGGTTGCCGTAGTTCCAGGTGTTCGACATCAGCGACTGCACCAGCCGCCAGGTGTTTTCGACGTCGTAGGTATGTTCCCAGTAATCGTTCATCGTCGTGCGTTCGTAGCGCGGCGTGATGACGACGCATTCGTCGCGGTCCTGTTCCTCGGGCATGCCCCAGATGCTGGCGATGCAGGTCTCGGTCAGGGTTTCCTTGCAGGTGCCGTCATAGCTGGTGCCGGAATGGGTGACGGCGAGGACCAGCGGGTAGGATTTCGCCTCACCCCCCTCGGCGAGAAAGGATTTCGGCAGGTAGATCGAATATTCCAGCCAGGTGGCGCGGTCGTCATCCCACCACCAATGGTTCTGCTCCCAGGCGTCGACCCCACGGATGGTGACACTATTGCCGCGCCGGCCGGCGTTGGTATAGCCGGTCGCGCTGGCGGCATAGACCGCGCCGTCGGCGGTGCGGATGTCGCGCAGCTGCGTCACGGTGACCTTCTCGCTGTCGGTGGTGGGCAGGCTGAGGTCGGTGTCATGGGCGAATTCGGCGATGACATAGCGGCCGGGCACGCCCTTCCGGTCCAGCCGGCGGGTCGGGCTGTCGTTGGTGTAGATCACCTCGACCGCGCGGGGCTGCGAGGTCTCGTCGCCCTGGTTCTTGCTGACGGTCTCGGGCATGCCGGGGAAATGGCCCGCCGCCGCCGGCACGACGCCGGTGGCGAATGTGTCCGGCGACAGGCTGGCCGGGTCGATGTTCACGTCGTACGCGATGGCGATGGCATAGACCTTCTGGCCGCCGCCCGTCACCTCGGTCACCGCCGTGATGCCCTGCAGGCCGGGCTGCATCGGCGCATCATCGTCGGGCCCGCCCATGCCTGACGAGGCCGCCATGAACCCCGTCGCCTCCTGCGCCAGCGTCGGCAGGCCAAGCCCGGCCAGCGGCAGCGCAACGCTGATCGAGAGGAAACTGCGTCTGGAAAGGCTGGTCATGGGGGAATCCTTTGCTGAGGTCCGGTTGGCGCAATCGCCCGGCGCATGGCGGCCGGGCGAGCTTAGGCGAGGCAATCCGTGTGGAAACCCAATGAAATCAAGCCCCCCTCTGTTTCAAAACAGCCCCCTACAAATCAGGAACATAGAGCGAAAGTTTCAACGCCTGTTTTCGCGCGAATCACCGTCAAATCCTGGCGTCGAGATTGCATGCTGCCGGATAAGCCGACCCGTATCCGGCCCTGTCTGCCATCAGCTCATCCCGCCCCACCCACCTGAATGCAGGACTTTGCCGTCCCTTTCTATGCGTGGGAAGTAATCGCGTTTCGGGATCTCCAATTCCAGATCCAGCACGGCCAATACGACCTCCGCCTGCGCATGCAGCCCGTCGGCGAGTGACTTGTCGGCGATTTTCGGGGCCAGTTCGGCAATCGCCCGGATAGTAGCCGCGACGACCCTCAATCCCCGTTTGGTCGACGACTTTGCGAACCCGAGATTCGTCATCGGAACTGCGAGCGCATCCTGGTCAAAATCCTCGGCGAATCGGGCTTTGCCATGGTCGAACGAGAATTGGTGCGTGACTGTCGTATCCATGAATACGGGGACGACATCGTAGAGCGGCGCCAGCCAGATCCCCTGTCCCCTATAGAGCAGGCTCGCGTTCTTGGCGTGGTTGTCCGTATTGCCGACGAGCAAATTGAAAATCGTATGCTCAAAGAACCCTTGGATCATGGAACAGGGAACCGTCACCTGGCGCGCGATCTGCGCCATAGCGGCTGCCGAGAAACGATGCCGGGGGTTCGAACTTTTGCGCTCGTATTTCAGCTCTGCAGCAAGGCCGAGTGCCTGGCAGAAGTCTTCAGCATGGACCCGGCGGATCACTTCCGCCCCGTCTTCGAGCCGTTGTTCGCGATCAAAGCGCCGAGACAGGAAGGCGTTGATCTGCCGCCCGCCGATGTCGAACGTCAGGGCCAGTGTGGTGGCGGTTTCAATCCCTGCGTCTTGCGCGATGCCAAGCAGAGCCACCTCATGTTTCGTGACCTCGGGATCGGCCTGTGGCGAGATCTTCAGGATATGCGTGATCGGCGTCCAGGAACCTTCCCTCGGGATGTAGAAATTGTCCCCGTCGGCCACAACCGCGATCTTTCCCTGAACGCCCGCCACCGGCGAGGGATCCCGCTCGCTTTCCGGCATACGGCGGTGCAGGTACAGCGACAGCACGATCTCTTCGAGGCGCTTTCGGTCGAGCAGTTCATAATCGTTCGGGAAACGACCCGGCATCTTGTCCGGCCCCGTTCCTTCAGGGGTAATCGAGATAGCGCCCGGACAGTCGGCCCCGAGATGGAAGAGCAGCGGACCATAGTCGTCGCGGTCAACCTTGAAGCTGGAAAGCACCCGGTCGAGTTGCGGCCCCTCGAACAACAGATTGGCAAAATACCCTCGGCAGTCGGCGTCACCATATGGCTCGGGCCGCACGGGAAGCGAGAGCGAAATTTGCCCACCGTTTGCCGCCCCCGCCGCATAGGCGAAACTCAGGGTTTTGTCTTCGGCACGGGTCAGCATGCCCACGGGGGTCTCTCGCCCCTCAATCCAGACATCCATTCTCATCCGCGGCCCTCGGCGAGCAGGTCGATGCCAAGCGCATGGCAGAGTCTCAGATAGGTGTCAAACTTGGCGGTGGCTGCTCCGCGCTCGATTTTTGAGAGGTTCGCCTGCGGAATCCCTGTGAGGGATGCCAGATCTTCCTGCGTCATGCCGACGGAGTTTCGTCGATCACGAACGACCCGCCCCAGTTCAGCTTCAACGGTGATCTTCAACTCGTCCCCATTGCACACCTGCCACCCGAACCACTCGCATATGGCAAATTCGTCATACCATGACCCGGGATACACTGCCAAGCAGTCTATATGGTGCAAACGCCATAAAAATGGTGTGCGGCGGGCGGCTCACTGCAGATACTGCAGATTATGTCGAAAATGCCATACCTGCTCGTTTGCCGAGCAGGTGGACAAAAGCGCGCCAGCTACTCGCAGATCATGATTTTAGCCGCCCGGCGACCATCACAACATAACCCCAGCTGCATTTCGCGATCTGCGCAGATGTTGCACTCAAATCTTTGTCTTCTAGAGGGTAACGCATGATGGCGCAGACTTTCATGTCAACCGTCTGATCGCCGCTATCGACTGCTTTTGCCAGAAACCCTATCTGCCTGAGACCATTGGCATCATCCCTGTGCATAAGAGCGCGGAAGGCTCCCGCGCCGCGCCCTCCCATGAAGACCTGATCGCCGATACGCACATTGCGCTCGATATAGGTCTGGGTGGCATTCACATCTGCATGGAAGCCACTTGGCACCCGCGCCTTGCCCTTCGAGATGCAGTCGACCTCGGGCTCATGCAGGGCATGGATCTTGTCGCTGCCCTTGGGCTGCTGATGCGGCAGGTGTGAGACAAGGGCGAGCTTGCCCGCAACCTGGTCGCGCAACGCTCCGGCGGGCAAGTCACCCAGGTGACGGCGCAGGTCGCGCATCACCCTTCCGGTATACCCCTTCAACGTCTTCAATGCCTTGCGCATCCGGCGGACCTGCCTGGCATGAGCATATCGGCCGACCTGCAGTGCCAGCCGCGGGGCAAGTCCGGCATGGCTCTGGCGCAGTTCAACCCCGGCCTCCTGCGCCAGGGCGGCCAACTGCGCCCGCGCCCGTTCGTAAAGCCGGGCATCGGTCGGGTAGGCGATCGCCTTCTCCATCACAGTCGTGTCGACCGCCACCCGCTTCACGCTGTTCTCGTCGATGGCGCCGGATTTGCGCCCGGCCTCAATGGTCTGGGTCAGCAGCCATTCCACCCCTTCCTCGCCAATCCGTTTGCGCCACCGCGTCAGAGACGACGGATCGATCGGCAGGCGATGCCGGAAGAGGGGTTCGCCGGTGAAGTGCTGGTAGCAGGGGGTCTCGACCCATCTTGCGACGATGGCTTCATCCGACAGC
>JBDHSO010000042.1:0-22963 GCA_039808125.1 Rhodobacter sp.
TATATCCCGACCCGCCAGATCCTCTGGGCGCTGGTCGACGGCGCCGGGCAGGAGAGCCTCAACCTCCAGATCGGCGGGCAGGTCTACGACCTTCTGGCGTGAGTCCGCCCAACCGAGCGGCAGGCCCTCCCTGGCCGCGGCGGGGCCGGAGAAGGCGTTTGCGATGCCCGGACCGGCTTGCTAAACGGCAGCAGCGATTGCTCCGAGGATTTCATGTCTGCTTCCGCCACCTCGCCGATGGGCCGGGCCCTCCGCTCCCTTCGCGTCATGATCCTGACCCCCGACGAGCGGCGCTATCTCGCCCGTATCCGCAGGAGCGGCCGGTTCGATCCGGTCTATTACCAGGGGGCCTATCCGCAGCTCAGCACGCTTTACCGCCGCTGGTTCCCGATCCATCATTTCATCGCCTATGGCGAGAGCATGGGCTTTCGCCCGAATCCGGATTTCTCGCCCTTCGCCTATCTGCGCTACAATCCCGATGTGGCGGCCCAGGGCATCGCACCCTTCCGCCATTATATCGAAGCCGGTCACCTCGAAGCGCGCATCACCAAGGAAATGCCCGAGTCGGTGGCATTGCCGGAGATCGACGTGCCGGTGCTGCGCTTCAATCCCGACCGGCCGAAGGCCGACCATGCCATCGTGGCGCATATCTACTATCCCGACCTGTGGGAGGAGTTCCGCGACACGCTGAAGACGGTCGGCATTCCCTTCGACCTTTATGTCACCCTGACCTGGCGGGGCGAGGAGACGCTGGAACTGAAGGCGCAGATCGAAAGGGATTTCCCGGCGGCCTGGGTCATGGCCGTGCCGAACCGCGGCCGCGACATCCTGCCCTTCCTGACCCTCGTCAATGCCGGTGCGCTGGACGGCTACCGTTCGGTGGCCAAGTTCCACACCAAGAAATCGCCCCATCGCGCCGATGGCGACGACTGGCGGCGCCACCTGATTGCGGGCATCCTGCCCGAAACGGGGCTGGCCGAAAAGCTGGCCGTCTTCGATGCCGATCCCTCGGCCGCCTTCTGGGTGGCCGACGGGCAGTATTACACCGGACAGGAATGGTGGGGCTCGAACCTCGAGCGCACGCGCCAGATCCTCGCCCGGCTCGAGATCACCATGCCCGATGGCGTGCTGTCCTTCCCCGCGGGCTCGATCTACTGGATCAAGCCGCTGATGATCGGCCTGCTGAAATCCCTGCAGCTGAACGCCGATCATTTCGAGACCGAAAGCGCCCAGGTCGACGGCACGCTGGCCCATGCGATCGAGCGGGTGCTGGGCTTTCTGGCCCGGGCCGCGGGCCAGGAGGTGTTGCAGGAAAGCCAGATCGGCCCCGGGGCCCGCAACCCCCGCACGCCATCCGCCGACCCCGCCGCACAGCGGCCGGGCTTCGTCTCGGCCTTCTACCTGCCGCAGTTCCATCCCACCCCGGAAAACGATGCCTGGTGGGGCCGGGGCTATACCGAATGGCGCGCGGCCATCGCCGCACCCTCGTGCTTTGCGGGGCATCTGCAACCGATGCTGCCTGCGGATCTGGGGTTCTACGACCTGCGCGCAACCGAGGTGATGGGCGATCAGACGGCGCTGGCCCGCAAGGCAGGGATCGACGCCTTCTGCACCTATCACTACTGGTTCGACGGCCGCCGCGTGCTGGAGGCCCCGCTGGACCGGCTGATGACCCGGCCCGGGATCGACTTTCCCTTCTATCTCTGCTGGGCCAACGAAAGCTGGCGGCGGAACTGGGACGGGCTTTCGGGCGAGGTGCTGCTGGAACAGACCTATGCGAAGGGTTTCGAGGCGGCGCTTGCCGCCGATGTGGCGCGCTACATGCGCGATCCGCGCTACAGCCGCCCCGACGGCACCCGGCCGCGCTTCGTGATCTACCGCCCCGAGGACATGCCCGACCCGTCGGGCAGCGTGGAGCGGCTGCGGGCCGCCTTCCGCGCCGAGGGCTTTCCGGCGGTGGAGCTGGGCGCGGTCTGCTTCCATATCGCGGGCGAGACCCCGGTGCCGGCCGAAACCTTCGACTTCTGGATCGAGATGCCGCCCCATGGCCTGGTCGAGGCGCCGGATTACCTGTTCGGCGGGCCTTCGGGCAATGTCATGCCGGTGCCGGTCAACGGCCGCTTCACCGGGCTGATCTACGACTATGCCGCCGCCGCGCGCCGCTCCCTGACCGCGGCCTATCGCGACAGGCTGCCGGAAAACACCATCGCCGGCATCATGCCCGGCTGGGACAACACGGCGCGGCGCGGCCTGCGCTCCCACATCGCCCATGGCGCCAATCCCGCCAGCTTCCGGCTCTGGCTGTCGGGCCTGCTGCGGCACCGCATCGCCGGATCCTACCGCCGCGAACTGTTCGTCAACGCCTGGAACGAATGGGCCGAAAAAGCCGTCCTCGAACCCAGCCAGTTCTTCGGACACAGCAACCTCGACGTCTTGCGAAGCGAGCTGTCCGCCGCTACTACCGGGGCCGGTTCTGGAGATTGACCGCGACATGGCGAAAGTTGTCCTGCACATCGGAACGCACAAGACGGCCACCACGACGATCCAGGACACGTTCGCCCAGAATGCGACGCTGCTGGCAGAGCATGGCGTGATCTATCCCCGGATCGGCCGCGCGACGGGCCATCACGGGCTGGTGGCGGACTGGAACCGCTGGCTGCAGGCCTATGCCTTGCCCGATGGCGCACTGGCCTGGCTGACGCAGCTTGCCCGCGAACATGCCGGCGGCGAGGCCACCGTCCTTCTGTCGAGCGAGGAATTCTCGCGCGCCCAGCCCGAGGCACGGGTCGATTTCGCCGCGATACGCGCGGCCCTTTCGGCCTTCGACGAGATCGAGGTCGTCTGCGTGCTGCGCGAGCAGTGGCAATTCCTCCAGTCGATCTATCTCCAGATCTCGAAGCCCCATGCCGGGGCGCGCCCGCCGCCGCCCCGCCCGCCCCGGTTCATCGAGATGATGCAGCAGGAGAACATGGTCGAGGGGCTCTGGACCGACTACAACCTGCTTTACGACCATCTCCTTGCCAGTTTCGCGCCGGAAGAGATCACTTTCCTCGATTATGACACCTGCCGCCGGGCCGGGGGCGGCATCCTCGGCCGGCTGCTGTCGCATCTGGGCACGTCGCTGACCGTGGCGGATCTGGCCGAGGTCAATGCCGGCCATTCCAACACCTCGCCCCCCGCCCTGCCGACCTGGGCCGCCAATATCACCGCCGAGCCGCAGCGCACCACGCCCTGGCTGCTTGAGGCGATGGCAGGCGCCTTCTCCGCCCAGTTCGGCGAAACCGCGCGCAGCATCCTGTGGACCCGCGGCGAGCTGGCCGCGCTGCAGGCCTATGGCGCCGGGCACAACGCCCGGCTGGCCGCGCGGCTGGCCCCGGTGCAGCCGGATTTCGCGATCACCGAAAGCACGGTCGCCCCCGGGACCATCCATCGCGAGGATCTGCGCCCCGAGTTCTGGCAGCGCTGCAACCACTGGATCTTCAGGACGGCCCGCCCGCTGATCGGCTGACCGTCCCTGCCGTGACCCCGGCAACACGCGGCGCGGGAAAGTTCACGAGTTTCATATAATCTGTCCGAGTTTCGGCTTGGGTCGCGCGCCGTTGCTTTCTAGGCTGTCCCGGTCGGTCGGGGGTCCCGGGCACGACGGGGCGGCGCGCGAAGATCGCAAAGACATCGCATGCCGGCGGCGGGCTGCCGATGCGGCCTTTCCAGAAACGAGCGATGCAGCGGGAGAGAGCAGATGCCGGTAATCACGGGAAGCGCGGGCAATGACGAGCTTCTGGGCACGGTCGGCGACGATACGCTGTACGGGCTTGGCGGCAACGATTTCCTCTTCGGCAATACCGGCGACGACCGGCTTTTCGGGGGCGACGGGCTTGATGCCCTGTCGGGGGCCGCCGGCAACGACCACATCGACGGCGGTGCCGGCACCGACCGCGTGACCTATTTCCTGGAAACCGGCACCCGCGGCGTCACGGTCGACCTCGGCGCGGGCACCGCCACCGACACGTTCGGCAACACCGACAGGCTGGTCTCGATCGAACAGGCCTATGGCTCGGATCTCGCCGACCGGCTGACCGGGGGCGCCGCCACGGGCGACCTGCTGGGCGGGCGAGCGGGCGACGACCTGATCCGCGGGCTGGGCGGCAATGACATGCTGGTCGGCGATGCGGGGGCCGATACGCTGGACGGCGGCGCGGGCAGCGACCAGGTGATCTATTTCCTGGAAACCGGCACCCGCGGCGTCACGCTCGACCTCGGCGCGGGCACCGCCACCGACACATTCGGCAATACCGACACGCTGATCTCGATCGAACGGGCCTATGGCTCGGACCTCGCCGACCGGCTGACCGGGGGCGCCGCCACGGCCGACATGCTGTTCGGGCGGGCGGGCAACGACCTGATCCGCGGGCTGGGCGGCAATGACACGCTGGTCGGCGATGCGGGGGCCGATACGCTGGACGGCGGCACGGGCAGTGACCAGCTGGCCTATTTCCTGGAAACCGGCACCCGCGGCGTCACGGTCGACCTCGGGGCGGGCACCGCCACCGACACGTTCGGCGACACCGACACGCTGATCGGCATCGTGGACCTGCATGGCACGAACGGCAACGACACGCTCCGCGGCTCCTCCAGCAGCGCAGAGACGCTCAACGGCCGCGACGGCGACGATTACATCGACGGCCGCGACGGCAACGACCTGATCTATACCGGCGAGGGCGACGACCATGTCGTCGTCGGCGCGACGCTGACCGATGCCCGCGACACCGTCGTCATCAACGGCCACGGCAACAAGCTGATCACCGGCACGGGCACGCTCGGCTCGCTCTACAGCCACCAGATCGTCTTCAGCCTCGACGAGGGCGTGGTGGTGAACCTGGCCACCGGCATCGCGCGCTCGGCCAACATGACGCTGGATTTCACTGCGGCCCTGCATTTCCTCGAAGTCGTCGGCACCGCCCAGGACGATCATCTGATCGGCGGCAACCCCGCGCATGACTATTCGGAATGGCTGACGGGCAACCAGGGCAACGACACGCTGGACGGCGGCTCGGGCACCGGCAATACGGTGGTCTACGATGGCGAGACGCGCAACGGCGCCTTCAACTACGCCACCCAGCAACGCGAATACGGCACCCGCGGCGCGGTGGTGAACCTGGCCACCGGTATCGCGACCGATACCTACGGTTTCACCGACACGCTGATCAACATCGACCAGGTCCGCGCCACCGAATTCGTCGACCTGCTGATCGGCAACGCCCAGGCCAACGGCTTCTGGGGCCTCGAGGGGGCCGATACGCTGAACGGCGGCGGCGGCAGCGACAGGGCTCTTTACCGCGAGGATGCGCTGTCGGGCGGCCTGCGCGGCGTTCTGGTCGACCTGACCCAGGGCTATGCCATCGACGGCTTCGGCAGCCGCGACACGCTGATCTCGATCGAAGAGGTCTATGGCACCGATTTCGGCGACAGGATGACGGGCGACAATGCCAACAACCGGCTGTTTTCCTATGACGGCGACGACAGCCTGGCGGGTGGCGCGGGCAATGACACGCTGGACGGCGGCGCGGGCAACGACACCCTGCTCGGCGGGAGCAATGACGACGAGATCTGGGGCGGCGCCGGCAATGACACGATCGACGGCGGCGCCGGCAACGACATGGTGCGCTATTTCGGGGCGGAGCGCGGCATCCTGGCCGACCTGGCCCGCGGCATCATCCAGGACGGCAGCGGCGGCATCGACACCCTGACCGGGATCGAGGGCATCACCGGCTCGGAACATGCCGATACGCTGCGCGGCGCCGCAAGCAGCGACCGGCTCTGGGGCGATGCGGGGGACGACCAGATCACCGGCGCCGGCGGCAACGACACCCTGCTTGGCGGCGACGGCAGCGACATGCTGGACGGCGGCGCCGGCAATGACGAGATCTGGGGCGAGGCCGGCAACGACACGATCGACGGCGGCGCGGGCAACGATCTCGTGCGCTACCGGCTGGCCGGGGCGGGGGTCGCGGTCGATCTGGCCGCGGGCACCGGCACCGACGGCGAGGGCGGCACCGACCGGCTGTCGGGGATCGAGAACCTTGACGGATCGGATTTCGGCGACGCGCTGACAGGGGATGGCCGCGCCAACCGGCTCTTCGGCTATGACGGGGCCGACACGCTGAGCGGCGGCGGCGGCGACGACATCCTGCTCGGCGGGCTGGGCGGCGATTCCCTGCTTGGCGGCGCCGGCAATGACGAGATCTGGGGCGAGGCCGGCAACGACACGATCGACGGCGGCGCGGGGGACGATCTCGTGCGCTACCGCGCCTCCGAGAGCAATATCCGCGTCGATCTGGCCGCGGGGACGGCCACCGACGGAATGGGCGGCACCGACCGGCTGTCCAGCATCGAACATGTCGACGGCTCCGATCACGGCGACCTGCTGACCGGCAATGACCGGGACAACCGGCTTTTCGCCTATCACGGCGACGACCAGATCTCGGGCCGCGGCGGCAACGACATCCTGCTCGGCGGAGAGGGCGACGATTCCATCGACGGCGGCGCCGGCAATGACGAGATCTGGGGCGAGGCCGGCAACGACACGCTGGCGGGCGGCGCGGGGGACGATGTCGTGCGCTACCGCACCTCCACCGCCGGCGTCACGGTCGATCTTGCGGACGGCACGGCCCATGACGGGTTGGGCGGCCTTGACCTGCTCGACGGGATCGAGAATGTCCATGGCTCGGATCTTGCCGATATCCTTGTCGGATCCTCGGCGAACAACACGCTCATCGGCTATGACGGGGCCGATACGCTGGAGGGCGGCACCGGCCAGGACGTGCTGTCCGGCGGGCTGGGCGGCGATACCTACCACTACCGTGCCGGCGATGCCTATGACGTCGTCAACGACCTTGGCGAGGCCGGCGGCGCGGCCGACCGGGTGATCGTCCACGACTATCTGGCCGAGCAGGCTTCGGTCTATTTCAGCGCAGCGGGGCCCTCGACGCTGGTGCTGGATTTCGGCACGACGCGCGACGTCCTGATCCTGGCCAATGCGCGGGACGGCAACGGCACCGGGGCGATCGAATATGTCGAATTCGCCGATGGCACGGTCTGGGACCATGCCACGCTGATCTCGCGGATCGGCCAGACCGGCGTGCGGGTGACGGCCCAGCCCACCGAGGCGGCCGATACCCTGTTCGGCACGCCCGGAGACGACAGCCTCTCGGGCGGCGGCGGCAATGACGTGATCCATGGCGTGGCCGGCAACGACATGCTGTCGGGCGATGCCGGGCAGGACACGATCCTGGCCGGCGACGGCGACGATACCGTCCATGGCGGCGATGGCGACGACACCATCCTTCTTGGCGCGGGCAACGACCGGGTCTTCGGCGGCGCGGGCCGCGACATCGCCGTCTTCGACCGCAGCTTCCTGTCGATCGGCGGCGATTTCTCGGTCGACGACCGGGGCCTGATCACGGTGGCGGGCAACCGGCTGGACGGGATCGAGATCTTCCGCTTCACCGATGTCGATCTGACTGCGGCCGAACTTATGACCCTGGCGCGCAATACTCCGCCGGTCTCGACCCTGCCCGACCGGCTGGAAAGCGACGAGGGGGCGGTGCAGCTGGATCTGGCCGCGTATTTCTCGGATGTGGACGGGGATGCGCTGACCTTCGGCACCGCCGACCTGCCGGCCGGGCTGACGCTGACGGGCAGCACGATCACCGGCCTGATGGATGCGACGGGCACGCCCGTCAGCTTTACCGTCATCGTCTCGGACGGCACGCATGTGCTGCGCGAGACGGTGGACTGGCTCTTCCGCAACGTGAATGCCGCCCCGACCGGCAGCCTGGTGATCGAGGGCACGGCGGCAACCGGGTCGGCCCTGCATGCGCTGTCGACAATCGCCGATGCCGACGGGGTCGACCCGGCGACCCTGGCCTATGCCTGGCTGCGCAACGGCATGGCGATCGCCGGGGCCACGGGGGAAAGCTATACCCCGGTCTCGGCCGACGTCGGCACGCAGATCAGCGTAAGGATCGGCTATACCGATCTGTTCGGCACGGTCGAAAGCGTGACCAGCACCGCCACCGGCCCGGTGGTGGCAACGCCGGCCTTCCAGACCGGCACCCCGGGGAACGACACCCTGCGCGGCGATGCGGGCGATGACACGCTGCAGGGCCTGGACGGCGCCGACCTGCTGGAGGGCAAGGGCGGCAACGACCGGCTGCTCGGCGGCGACGGGACCGACACGCTGATCGGGGGTGCGGGGGACGATTTCCTGTTCGGCGGCGAGACCGAGGCCGATCTGCGCGATGTCATCTATGGCGGAACCGGCAACGACACCATCGACGGCGGCTATGGCAACGACGAATTGCGCGGCGACGACGGCGACGACCAGATCGATGGCTGGTTCGGCGCCGACCTGATCGTCGGCGGCACCGGCAACGACACGCTGTCGGGCGGCGCGCTCAGCGACTACATGCTTGGCGGCACCGGCGCGGATTTCCTCAACGGCGGCTTCGGCCACGACCGGATGAACGGCGGGACCGGCGCCGACAGCTTCTACCATCTCGGCATCTTCGGCCATGGCTCGGACTGGGTGCAGGACTACAGCGCGGCCGAGGGCGACATGCTGGTCTATGGCCAGGCCGGGGCACTGCGCAGCCAGTTCCAGGTGAATTTCGCCGAAACCCCGCGCGCGGGGCAGGCCGGGGTGCAGGAAGCCTTCGTCATCTACCGCCCCACCGGCCAGATCCTCTGGGCGCTGATCGACGGCGCGGCACAGGCGCAGATCAACATCCAGGTCGGCGGCCAGGTCTTCGACCTGCTCGCCTGAGCGGGTCTGCGCCACATCGCGCGCCCTGCCGCCGCGAAGCGGAGGCGCGCGGTGTGGCGGCGGTTGATGCAGAAGGGGCGATCCGCTATCAGCAAGGGGTCTGCACCGGGCCTGCCAGCCCGGGACCGTGCGAAGATCATGACGACAGGGGACAGCCTTTGACACGCCTCCGGCTATTCGTGCCTGTTTTCATGATTTTGGGTGTTTTCGCCGGCTGCGCCGCACCGCGGGGTGCCATCCTGCAGTCCGAGATTCTGAAGGAATCGAAAAAGGACGACGCCAGCTACGAGGTCGTCTCCGTCACCCGCGAGTCGCTTGCCCGGGTTGCGGCCTGGCCGATGACCGGCCCGGGCATCGGCCTGTCCTGGCCCGGCAAGGGCCAGAGCCAGACCGCCCGCGCCCTGCGCCCGGGCGATACCGTCAACCTGACGATCTGGGACAGCCAGGCCAATTCGCTGCTGGGCACCCCCGAGCAGCGCGCCGTGCCGATGCGGGGGCTGTCGGTCAGCCCCGACGGCACGATCTTCGTGCCCTATATCGAGGAGGTGAAGGTCGCCGGCCTGTCGCCCGAGGCGGCCCGGGCCGACATCCAGGCCCGGCTGACACCGATCGCCCCCTCGGCGCAGGTCCAGCTCGAGGTGGTGCAGGGCAACCAGAACACGATCGAACTGGTCAGCGGCGTGCAGAAGCCCGGGCGCTATCCGGTGGCGGCGAACGGCGTCACCATCCTGTCGATGCTGGCCGAGGCCGGCGGCATTCCCGATTCCATGCGCAACCCGGTGGTGCGGATGCAGCGGGGCGGCAAGGCCTATGCCGTGCTGGCCAGGGATCTGTACCGCGATCCGGGCCGCGACATCCTGATGCGGGGAGGCGACCGGGTCGCCATCGAATCCGACCCGCGCAGCTTTGTCGTCCTGGGCGCGACCGGGGCCGAGCGGACGGTACATTTCGAGCAGACCAGGCATACGCTGCTCGAGGCGCTTTCGCTCAGCAACGGGTTGAGCGAAGCCCGCGCCGACCTCCGCGCCATCCTGGTCCTGCGGAAATATCCTGCCGCCGCCCTGCGTGCCGATGGCAGCGGCCCGGCCAAGACGCAGGTGGTCTTCACCTTCGATCTCAGCACCGGCGACGGGCTCTTCGCCGCCTCGAGCTTCGAGATCCATCCCGACGACGTGATCCTTGCCACGGAATCGGCGATCCCGTCCTCGGCCTCGGTCCTCGGCATCTTCGGGGCCGCCCTCGGCACGGTGCAGCGGGTCGAATCCTTCTGAGCCCCCGGTTCGGGGGCCACGGCACCGGCCCGGCGCGGTCTTGCCGGGTCCCCGCCCGCCATCTTGCATTTCCCCGCGGATCGGGGCCAGAACGGGGCGGGGATCCGGCCCGCTGCCCGGAGAGGTCCGGAGAGAAGGCCGCCGTCATGAAGATCGCCGTCGCGGGCCTGGGCTATGTCGGCCTGTCCAATGCCATCCTGCTGGCGCAGCGGCACGAGGTCATCGCCCTCGACATCTCGCAAGACCGGGTCGATCTGGTGAACGCCCGCCGCTCGCCCATCGTCGATGCCGAATGCGAGGAATATCTGGCGCACTGCCCGCTGAACCTGACGGCGACCACCGATCCCGTCGCCGCCTTCCAGGATGCCGAATTCGTCCTGATCGCCACGCCCACCGATTACGATCCCCTGACCAATCGCTTCGACACCTCGACGGTCGAGACGGTGATCGCACAGGTCCGCGCCCTGGCCCCCGGGGCGGTGATGGTGATCCGCTCGACCGTGCCCGTCGGCTTCACCCGGCAGATCCGCGCCCGCACCGGATCGGACAACATCCTGTTCTCGCCGGAATTCCTGCGCGAGGGACGGGCGCTGCACGACAATCTCCATCCCTCGCGCATCGTGGTGGGCGAGCGCAGCGAAAGGGCCGAGATCTTCGCCGACCTGCTGCGCGAGGGGGCGATCCGCAAGGACTGCCCCGTCCTGTTCACCGATCCGACCGAGGCCGAGGCGATCAAGCTGTTCGCCAATACCTATCTTGCCCTGCGCGTGGCCTATTTCAACGAGTTGGACAGCTATGCGCTGGTGAACGGCCTCGACACCCGGCAGATCATCGAGGGCGTGGGCCTCGATCCCCGGATCGGCAGCCATTACAACAACCCGTCCTTCGGCTATGGCGGCTATTGCCTGCCCAAGGACAGCAAGCAGCTGCTGGCCAATTACAGCGCCGTGCCGCAGAACCTGATCCAGGCCGTGGTCGAGGCGAACCGCACCCGCAAGGATTTCCTCTCCGACGAGATCCTGCGCGCCCATCCCCGGGTGGTGGGCGTCTATCGGCTGGCGATGAAGGAAGGTTCCGACAATTTCCGCCACAGCGCGGTGCAGGGGATCATGAAGCGGATCAAGGCCAAGGGGATCGAGGTGATCGTCTATGAGCCCGCGCTCGAAGCCGGGCATTTCTTCCATTCGCGCGTGATCCGCGACCTCGCGGCCTTCAAGGCCGAGGCCGACCTGATCCTGACGAACCGCCAGTCGCCGGATCTGGCGGATGTGGCGGGGAAGGTCTTTACCCGCGACCTCTTCGGCCTGGACTGAGACAGGGGGCGAAGTCGAAGGCGGGGGCGGGGGGCAAAGGCGGCCCCCAGGATCGGGGTCGAAACGATTCGAAAACCCGCCGGGGCGCCGCCCGAACCGGTGCCAGAGGGTATGTTCTTGTGAATAAATGTTATATATCAAACACTTGATTGTTACCCTCAAAAGCTGTAACTGACCGTTTCAGTTTGCAATTCCAGCGGGTGCGAGCTAAGAACCGGGCGCAGAGCATCATGTTTGTCTTTCAGCGTAATGTGCTGCATCAAAAGCACACATCCGTATTGCCGACCGATCTAGGTACCAGGGAGAATTTTCGCATGGCCACCAATTGCAGGCTTGTCGACCTCCGGTCCTTTGTGGACGACCGGGGCAGGCTTGGAGTGATCGAGGGCGCCGATCTGCCCTTTGCAATCAAGCGCATGTATTTCCTCTATGGCGTGCCGGTGAACGGCATTCGCGGCGAGCACGGCCACCGGCTGCTGGAGCAGATGATCGTCTGCATGAACGGGGCCTGCGACGTGACGCTGCATGACGGAACCTCCGAGCAGGTCTACCATCTGGATTCGCCCGCCGTGGGCCTTTACGTCGCGCCCGCCATGTGGCGGAGCCTGAAGTTCCTCGAGGAGAATTCCGTGATCTGCGTTCTGGCGTCGCGGCCCTTCGAGGTCAGCGACTACATCTATCATTTCGACGAATTCGTTGCCTGGTCGCAGGGCAACATGGCTCAGAGCGTGTGTTCCTGATGAAATACCCCTTCCTGGATGTCGGCTTCACCTACAAATCCCTGCAGCCGCAGATGGATGCCGCCCTGCATGACGTGATGGAATCCGGTCTCTACATCGGGGGCCCCGCGGTCGCCCGGTTCGAGACGGCCTTCGCCGAATATTGCGGCGCGGGCCATTGCGTGGGCGTCGGCAACGGCCTCGATGCGCTGGTCCTGGCCCTGCGCGCGCTGGAGATCGGGCCTGGGGACGAGGTCATCGTCCCGGCGAACACCTTCATCGCGACCTGGATCGCCGTTGCCCAGACGGGCGCGACCCCGGTGCCGGTGGATGCCGATCCCGACACGATGAACATCGACCTCGACGCCATTCCCGGCGCGATCACGGAACGGACCCGGGCGATCATGCCGGTGCATCTCTATGGTGCACCGGTGCCCGACCTGCCGCTGCGCGCGCTGGCCGAGCAGCACGGGCTGCGGATCATCGAGGATGCGGCCCAGGCGCATGGCGCGCGCGTCGACAACCGCCGGGCCGGGATGCTGGGCCATGTCGCCGGCTTCAGCTTCTATCCGGGCAAGAACCTGGGCGCCTTCGGCGATGGCGGGGCCGTCGTGACCGACGATGCCGATCTGGCCGAGCGGATCCGGATGCTGGGCAGCTACGGATCGCGGGAGAAATACAACCACGAGACCGTCGGCTACAATTCCCGCCTCGATCCGCTGCAAGCCGCCATGCTTGCGGTCAAGCTCGGCGTGCTGGAGGACTGGAACGCGCGCCGGCGCGAGATCGCGGCGACCTATCTGGATCTGCTGGCCGGCACGCCCGGGCTGCGGCTGCCCGCCATCGCCCCGGGCACCGAATCCGTGTGGCACCTGTTCGTGGTGCGCCATCCGCGCCGCGAGGCGCTGCGCGAGGCGCTGGCCGCGCGCGGCGTGGGCACGGTGATGCATTATCCCATTCCCAACCATCGCAGCGGCGCCTTCAGCCAGAGCCATGGCCACCTGTCCTTCCCGGTGACCGACGAGATCTGCGAGACCTGCCTCAGCCTGCCCATCGGCCCGCATATGAGCGTGGCCGAGACCCGCGAGATTGCAGCCCTGGTGGACGACGCCGTCCGCAACCTCTGATCCTGTACCCCTGACCCCGCAGAGGTTTCATGACCGACCAGACCCCAGGCCTTGCGGCCGGCCCCGCTCGTGATCGGGCGAATCCCGCACTGGAACTCGAGGCGATCCGCAGCGCCGCCCTTGCCCGGGTACGCGCCGAGGCGCGGCAGGCGACGATCCACATGGCGGATCTCGATGCCCGCTGCCAGGCGCTGGCCGAACGCCTCGCGCGCGAGGTGCCGCCCGGCAAGGCCCTGATCGGGTTCGACCGGCCGGCCAACCTTTATGTCGTCAGCGAGATCTACCAGGCCGGCGGGCACCGCGGACTGCTGGAGGATCTGATCGCCGCACGGCCGGACGAACGGCATGTCGTCCTGTTTACCGGCGGGCTCGATGCCCAGCGGGCCTTCGGCACGTCCCGCATGTTGCAGGTGGGTGCCTTCCCGATCCATCCCGACCCCTCGCTCGGCCTTTACGACCGCCTGCTGTGGCTGCGCGAAAAGCTGCACGCCTTGGCGGCGCAGCGCCTGTTCCTGCTGCAACACCCCGAGGATGCGATCGCCGCCGTGGCCGCGCATGAGATCGTGCAGCGCTACGGATCGCGCACCTATGTCGTCCATCACGCCGATACCGTGTCGAGCCTGGCCTCGGCCCTGCCCGGCGCGACGCATCTTGCCATCCGGCCGGAGCAGAAGGCCCGCATCCTGGCCGAGGCGCCCGACCTTTGCGTGTACGACATTCCGCTGACCTACAATCCCGCGCTGGTCATCCCGCCGATCAACCCCGAGGCGGCGCGGCGCATCGCCGATCCCGAGCCGGAATTCCTGGGCTCCGGCAGCTTCATCACCGCCACCTGCGGCGGGGCGCATAAGTTCTCCATGGAGGACGGGCCGCTGAGCCTGCCCGCCGTCCTGGTGCAGATCCTGCAATCGACCTGGGGCCGGCACCTGCATCTCGGCAACATGCCGGAGGCGCTGAAGACGGCCGCCTATGACGCCCTGAAGGCCGCGCGGATCCCGGCCGACCGCCTGGTCTTCCTGGGCGAGGTGCGTTCGGTCGCCGAGGCGCTGGCGCAGAACCGGGTGGATCTCTTCATCGCCTCCTTCCCCGTCGGCGGCGGGCTCAGCATGTCCGAGGCCGCCTATGCCGGCCTGCCGGTCGCGGTCCATGCCGGCGCGGCCGACAACGAGACCGCGCGCTACATCTCCGGCCACGGCCATGCGCCCGACGAGGCGGTGGTCTGGTCGCAGCCCGGGGAGCTGGCCGAGGCGCTGAGCGAGCTGCGCGGCGATACCGGACAGGCCAGGCTGGCCGAAATGTCGGTCTCCTCACGCCGCTGGTTCGCGCGCAGCTTCACCCCCGGAAAATTCGCGCGCCGGGTCGCGGCGATCCTCGCCCTGTCCGAGGGCCGGCCTGCAATGGCCCGCGACGACGCCCGCAGGGCCGCCATCGCATCCGTCTTCGATGCCGGTTACTATCTCGACCTCTATCCCGACATTGCCGCGGCCGGGATCGACCCGCTACAGCACTATCTTGCCTTCGGCGAGGAAGAGTTGCGCCGGCCCTCGCCGCTGTTCGACCCCGCGCATTATCTGGCCCAGCTTTCCCGGGGAGAACGGCAGCGGGCCAAGGCCACGCCGCTGACGCATTACCTGACGGTCGGCGAGGCGCGGGGCCGGCGCCCGCATCCGCTGTTCGATCCCGATATCGCCGCGCGGTCGCTGCCTCAGGGCGGAACCGGCAGGGCGGGCAGCGTGCTGGCCAGCTATCTTGCGTCGGACGCGCCTGTCGTGCCGCATACGTTCTTCGATCCCCGGCACTATGCCCGCCAGACCGCGACCCTGCCGGACGGCCTGTCGCCCCTGGCGCATTTCCTGACCGACGGCGCGGCCGAGGGCCTGTCGCCGCATCCGCTGATCGACCCGGCCCGGCTGGGCAACCTGACAGGCCGGGGACCGCTGGCGGCCCTTCTCGACTATCTGGCCCAGGGTTCGCCGGCCGCCGGCGAACCCTCACCGCATCTGCTGTTCGAACCCGCGGGATTTTCCCGCGGCCGGGCGGAACCTTTCGGGCCCGCCGCGCCGAACCTGCTCTGGGCCCATCTGATCGAAGGCAACCTGTCCGATCGCGACCCGCATCTCCTGATCTCGGCCGGCCATGTCGCCGGGCGTCTGCCGGGCACGTTCAGCATGGCAACCACGGTGCTGGAGCTGGCCGCGCGGGGCCGGCTGCCGGTCGACAGCCATCCGCTCGTCAGTGCCGGCCATATCCTGAAACAGGTGCCCTGGGTCGCCTCGCTGCGGATCGGCGCCACCGAATATTTCCTGCGCCAAGGCGTCGGGCACAACATCGACCCGCATCCGCTGTTCTCGGTCCAGTATTACCTGATGCACAGCCCCGACGTGCAGGCGGCCGGGGTGAACCCGCTGACGCATTACCTGACCCTCGGCCAGTTCGAGGGGCGGCGTCCGCATCCCAGCTTCGACGGCAACCAGTATTACGAACGCTGGCTGCGCCACCATGGCGGCGGCTCGCCCCTTCTCGACTATCTCGGGCGCGGGCATGCGCTGTTCCGCCCGACGCTGCCGATGGACGAGGGGTTGCGCGGCCTGACCGCCGATACGGCGGAAGAGCTGTTCCGCATCGCGCCCGAGGCGGATTCGGCGCCGCGGATGCTGCGCCGGGCATTGCACCCGGCCGATGGCGCCCCGCATCCCCTGCTGCAGACCGGGATGCGCGAGGTCGCCGACCTGCCCGCGGGCGGCACCCCGGTTCTTGCCGCCTGCGAGGTGGCGGTGCCGCGCCCGTCCGTCGTGGCCCAGAAGCACATCGCCCCGCCCTCGGGGCGCTACACCGCCCCCGCGGTGACGGTGGCCGCCCATGACGATGCGCTGATCCTGCCCGGCAACGACGGTTTTGCGACCGCCGACGGGATCTGGCGCGATCCGGGCCTTGCCGCCTTCGACCCCGGCCGGATGCAGATGAAGGAACATGGCGCCGTGGTCGCCCTGGCCGGGGGCCGGGTGCTGATGCGCAGCTTCGGCCCGGCCACCGATCTGGCCGAAGGCATCTTTGCCGGCGGCACCTACAGCCACAATTACTTCCACTTCCTGATCGAGGTGCTGCCGCGGGTGCTGATCGCGGCCGATGCCGCACCCGCAGGCGTCCCGGTTCTTGCCGATGCCGGGATGCCCGCGCAATGCCTGCAGGCGCTGCGGCTGTTCCTGCCCGACCGTCCGATCCTGCAACTGTCGCGCCACGGCGCCGTGCGGGTCGGCCGGCTGCATGCCGCGGGGATGCCCGCCATCGTGCAGGATGTGTTCGACCCGTCCGGCGCCCCGGTCGACGCCGTGCGCATCCATCCCGCCGCGCTCCAGCGGCTCGCCCGTCTGGGGGCCGAGTTGCGGGGCGCCTCGCCGGTCGAGCGGCTGCTCCTGCGCCGCGAAAGCGGGGTACGGCGGCTGGTGAACGCGCCGGAGATCGAGGCCGCTCTCGTCGCGCGCGATTTCACGGTGATGAATTTCGGCCAGATGTCCTTTGCCGAACAGGTTCGCGCCGCCGCGGGGGCCGAGGTGATCGTCGGGCAAAGCGGCGCGCAGCTGGCCAATATGGTCTTTGCCCGGCCCGGCACGCGCATCTTCCCGCTTTATTCCAATGCGCCCGGCACGAATTATTATATCTGGAGCGTGATCGGCGCGGCGCTCGGGCTAGAGGTGATCAACATCGCGGGCTGGCGCCTGATCGGCTCGGCCACCGGCAATGCGCCGGTGGTCCATGAGAACTTCACCCTGCCGCCCGCGCTCTTGACCCCGTTCTTCCCCAGCGCCGTGAAACATGCCGAAGCGCCTGCCCGGACGGGCAAGGCCGCCGCCGCCGAACAGCTGGCCGAGGCGCGGCAGATGCTGGACCGGCTTTTCGGCTGCAATACCGATGCCGATACGCTGACCGGGGCCTGGGCGGTGCTGGCCGGCCCGACGCCGGCGGGGTTCGACGGTGACATGACCCGGCTGCGCCGCAACCTGCGGGTGCTGCTGCTCGATCTCGACAAGACGGCGATCCGGCAATTGCTGACACATCCGTTCTTTGCCGACTACGGGCGCAACCTGCGTTCGGGTTTTTCCGCACTGACCGATTTCGACGAGGACGAGACGGGAACGATCGCAGATATCCTGGATCGTCTCGGGGTCGCGCCCGAACCGGCAGGGGGCGCGGAAGAAGACCCGGCGGATGTCGGGGATGCGGCCCCCGCGCGCATGCCGCCCCGGCGGCCCGCCGGGGTAAGGGAACTGGCCGATTTCGACCGGACCCTGGCGCTGGCGATGCTCTATCTGCCGGCCTGGCGCGCGCCGCTGGTCGCCGATCTCGAGGCGGTGCCCGCGCCGCTGCGGACCCGTTATCTCGACTGGATCACCGCCCCGCCCTTCCTGTTCCGTGCCGGCGAGGATGCCGGTTTTGCCGCGCATGTCGGCCGGCTGCTCGACTGGATGGCCGACCATCTCGACCCCGGGCGCCCGGCCGCGATCCGCAAGGCGGTTGCCCCGCGGGCGGCGAACCTCGATCTCGGCACGCTCCTGCTGATCGACGAGCCGCTGGAAGGGGTGCGCACCGCGCGCAACCGCGTGCTGGAGCGGATCGCGCTGCGCGGCGGCGGGACACCGCGCGCCAAGGTGCGGCCGGCCGATGGTTCCGAGGGGCGGCGGCGCATCGGCATTCTCTGCCGCACCTTCGACAAGGGGCCGGATGCCGAGGCGGTGGTGTCCTATTTCACCGCGGCGGACCGCACGAAATACGAGATCTTCGCCTATTCGATCGGCTTCCAGGACCGGGTGGTGACCCGCGACGAGGAGTTCGACCGCGAATTCGATGCCAGCATAGACCATCGCCGGCTGCTGCCGTCCGACCCCTGGGACATCCGCGAACAGCTGATCGCCGACCAGCTGGACGTGTTCCTCTACGCCAATGCCACCACCTTCGGGGTGCGCGATCTCGATCTTGCGCTTTATCACCGGGTGGCGCCGGTGCAGGTGGTAATGAACTCTCACGTCCCGCTGGCGCTGGGTTATCCCTCGTTCGATGCCATCATCACCGGGCAGAGCGACGATCCCGGCCACGAGGTCGCCGCGACCGATCAGCCCGAGCGGATGGTGCGCGTGCCCGGGCCGGTGATCTGCTATCTGAACACACTGAAACCCAGGCCCGCGCCGGCCTTCGACCGCGCGGCCCTGGGCCTGGGCAAGGACGAGATCGTCCTGTTCAACGCCGGATCGCTGTCGAAGCTGCGCCATGACTGCCTGGCCACGATGATGCGGGCGACAAAACAGGCGCCCGGCGCCCGCCTGCTGCTTGCCCCCTACAATCCCGGCTGGGTCGCCCGCAGCCAGGCCCTGGCCTTCAACCGCCAGCTTCACGAAACGGCGCAGGAAGTCGGCCTCGACCCGACCCGGATCACCGTGATGGGAGAGTTGAGCGTGGCCGAGGCCGAGGCGGCCCTGGCGCTGTCCGACCTCTATCTGACGCCCTTCCCGCATGGCGGCGCGACGATGACCCATCTGGCGCTGATCTACGGCATTCCGCCAGTGGTGCTGCGACGCCGCTCGACCCGGTCGATCGATCAGTTCCTCGTCGAATCCCTGGGAATGCGCGAGCTTCTGGTCAGCACGCCCGACGATTATGTCGCCCGGGTCGTCGAACTGGCGACCGATACCGGGGCCCGGCGCGCCCTGGCCGCCGCGCTGAAGGAAGCGGCGCGCAAGCCGGCCTTCGTCGCAAGCCCCGGCTATTCGCGCGCCATGATGGCGGCGGTGGAGACGCTTCTGCCCCCCGGGACCTGATGCTCCGCCGATACCGGATGCCGCCGCGGCACGCGGCGGCAATCACGGGCCGGCGGATCTGGCGCTTTCCCCGGTCGCTCATCGAACGCCGGGTTCGACAGATGCCTGCAGCCTTGCATGTACTGTCGCGCCAGCGACTGCGCGATATCGGTATCGGTATCGAACCTCGCCCCGTTCCTGCGCGCGATGTCCTCGCGGGGGCGGATCAAGTCCTACCGGCGGCGGCCCACGGCAATCCACAGATCCTCTGTATCCGTCCGTTCGATCTCGATGCCGAATTGTTCTGGCCTGTCGATGCATCCGGCATGATACGGCGCACGCAGCAGGGCAAGAACCGGCGTTCCGGTCAGTTTGGCCGCGACCTCCAGCGCCGTCCAGCCCCGTGCGGCCGCATCGCCCGACCGCCCGAGCGCAGCCGTGACGGCGGCGGGCAGTTCCTGCGCGCGCCGTTCGACATCCAGCGCATAGGCGGCGGTGTCGCCGGCGGCAGGCAGGAAGACATAGCGCCCGCCCGCCCCGTCATGGCTGGCCGGACCCGGCGCCGTGGCGCTGCGCACCACCCGGCCGCCGAAGGCCCGGGCCACGGGATCAGCTGGTGATGCCGCCATCGACAAAGACGACCTGCCCCTGCATGTTGGTGGTGCCCGAGATCACCAGGTCGACCACCTTGAAGATGTTCTCGTCGTTCGACAGCTGCCCCGAGGGCGTGCGCCGCTTGATGGTGGCCAGTTGTTCGGGCCGCAGGACCGAGGACATCTCGGATTCGAAGAAGCCCGGGGCGACGCAGTTGATGTTGATCCCGGCCTCGCCCACTTCGCGGGCCAGCGCGCGCATCATCGCGTCGAGATAGCCCTTGGATCCGGCATAGACCGACAGGCCGGCATAGCCGCGCGAGCCGCAGATCGAACTGATGTTGCAGATGTTGCCGCTGCCCTGAAGCATCATCCGCTTGATGGCGGCGCGGGTCAGCAGGGTGGGGCCGACGATGTTGATGTCGACGATGCGGCGGATCGTGTCCACATCGGTGTGCATCAGAAGCTGGTCCTGCCCGATGGCGGCATTGTTCACCACGCTGTCCACGGCCCCGAAGCGGTCTGCCACATCGGCAACGAAAGCGTTGACCCCGCCCACATCCACCGCATCGAGTTCCGTGAAGTGGAAGGCATCGCCGTATCCGGCGCTCAGTCCGTCCATCGCGGGGGTCCGGCTGCGCGCGAAGGTCGCCACGCGGTTGCCGTTTTCGAGCAGTCGCGAGACGAGGTGCAGGCCAAGCCCGCGCGAGCCGCCCGATACGATGATCGACTGGTCCTTGGTGTGCATTCTCGTCTCCTTAGCTTTTCAGGCTCGCCTTGAGTGGCACGCGGTCCAGGAATTCCCACATCCGGGGAATGGCATATTCGGCAAGCGCCCCCTCGCAATGGGCTGCAAGCATGGCTTCGGCCGCCTCTTCGTCCAGGGGCTGTCGCAGTACCACGGCGGCGACGGGCAGGTTGCCCACCAGCGGCGCGCGGCGGGCCGTGACCTGGGCCCAGACCACATCGGGGTGGCGCATCAGATGCGCCTCGATATCGGGAGGGAAAGCCTTGTTCCCGCCGACATTGATCATCGTGTTCCCGACCCGGCCGCAGAAATGGATGCGGTCGCCCCGACGCTCCACCAGATCGCCGGTGTCGATCCAGTCCTCGCCCCCGGCCTTCGTGGCATAGGGCGAGCGGATGAACAGCCGCCCGTCCTCGATCCTGACGCCGATGGTTCCGGGCCGGTCGAGAAGAGCCGCGTCGAAACCCGCCCTGCCATCGGTGACGACGATGGCCGCCCCCGCCTCGGACGAGGCATAGATATGGCGGATGCGCGCCTCGGGATAAAGCGCTGCCAATGTGTCGAGGATCGCCTGGTCGACGATCTCTCCCCCCATCGAGATGTTGCGCAGCCCCGCCGCGGCCAGCGTCTCGGGCGCGATCGACATCAGCGCATAGCGCCAGAAGGTCGGGGTCGACGAGATTGCCGTCACCCCGCCGCGGGCCAGTGCCGCGGCGAAGCTGGCCGCGAGATCGTCGATGTCACCGGGCACCAGGGTCTGATCGGGGACGAACAATCCCAGCGCCACCATCTGATACCAGGCATAAGAACCGATCTGGTAGGGCAGGAACCATGCCTGTGGCGGCATCTCGCGGAGGCGGTCGAAAGTGTTCAGCGTATCCGCCGTATGGGGGATCAGCTTCAGAAGGCCCGTCGAGCCCGAGGTAAGCACGGTGATGCGGCCGGGCTGCACCTCGCCGGGTTCCGGCGCATTCAGGACAGTGCCGTCCGGACCGATCAGCGCCACGCCATGGCTGTCGAACCGGGCTTCGACATCGGGCGTCAGGCGCGACGCCTCGATCACCCCCCAGTCGAGATCGAAGGCCATGCCATAGGCAACGGCGGCAAATGCGCCGCGCACCCCGTCGACCACGAAGGCCACGCGCCGGGCGGCCAGCGCCGCGGCTGCGCCGTAGCGCGCCTCGCCCTCGGCCTGCAGCGCCGCCCAGTCGGTCGCCCCGGCACCGAAGACCACGCGGTTGTTGCGCCAGATATCGGCCATGGCGCTCAGGTCGCCTTCGTCACGTCCTGGAAGAAGTCGAGCACATCCTTCACGGTTTCGATCCGCCGCATGGCGGCGGCATCGAAGGCAAGCTCCCGGCCCATCTTCGTCTCGATCCGAAGGGCGGTCTCGGAAAAGTCGAGACTGCGGAAATTCGCATCGCGCGTGGTCTGCGTTTCGCTCTGAATTGCCGGGCGACCACGCTTGGCCATGACAAGATTCATGATCGAAAGGATCTCTGAGCGGTCCATCTATATATCTCTCCTAGCGCGGCTAGCCTGCGGCAGCGGCGGCGGCTTCCGCCGCTTCTTTGTCGATGTCTGCGCCAAGGGCCGCAATGCGGGCCCTGGCGCGTTCGGGATAGGCGTCAGCGAAATGCCGGTACCAGGGATGGCGCGTGCGGCTTTCCATATGCATGACGAACCGGATGGGTCCCGCGATCTCGCCGTCCGCCCCCGTCACCACGACACCCGGCGGCACGACACCCCGGGCCACCGCGCCCGAGGCGATCATCGAACCGCGGCCGATCACAGCGCCGGGCATGAGCTGGGCATTCACGCAGACGGTCGCCATATCGCAAACCGTCACCGGATCGGCAAGATGCGAGGGCGGCAGCGGGTCGTTCATCAGCGTGGTCAGCGAGAAGAGCCAGACGAAATCACCGATCTTCGCCCCCCTTCCGACATGGGCATAGGAATGCATGCGCACGAAATCACCGATGCTGCAATTGCCCTCGATATCGGAAAAATTCCCGATGCGAAGGTTTTCCCCGATCTCGGCGCCCTCGCGGATCACCACATGATGGCCGGTTTCAAGACAGGGGCCGATCGAGGTGCCTTCGTAAAGGACGGCATGCGACCGCACCGTCGCCCCCCGGCCCAGGCGCAGCGGGCCGAGGCCGGGCCGGAAAGCAGGTTGCCCGATAACCGAGAAATCGCCGATCTCGCAGTCGTCCCCGATCTCGACATTGGCATGAATGCGGACCATGGCACCAATTCGGACATTGCGGCCGATCCGGGCCGCGGGGTCGATCATGCCTGGCATCGACATCGCGTTCTATTCCTTGCAAACAACCGACATACTGGAATTTCTGAGCGCCTCCGTAGCTCAGGACCGCGGAGGATGTCAACCACAGCCCCCCGGAGGTTGTGCGCGCCAAAAGGCGGATTGCACCGCCCCGGCCGGATGACTCGCCCGCACAAAAATATTAAATGTTTTCAATATTTTGCAGATCATCCTGCGCGCTTTTCATTGGTTTCGCGCATCACCGGACCGTCACGCATCCCATCCAGTCACCCGCGATAAGACCGCCTTATCG
>JBDHSO010000043.1:0-22808 GCA_039808125.1 Rhodobacter sp.
CCGTCACAGAGGTCGCAGGATAGGTCTGTCCGAGGAAAAGGGAACTCCGACCCTCAGCCGATTTGTGCAACAGAGCCGCGCGGCCAATTTCTTGTCTAGCAGGCTGTGGGGGTGGGTCTGCTCATGTTCCGCAGCTACCACGCTGGATCCACAAGATGAATCCCTCACGCGATTTGTGCAACAGAGCCGCCGGCCCCCCCTAACAACCCGACAAAGTGGGCGACGCGCCCCGGCTCAACCGCCGGAATGCAGCAGCGTCTCCTCGAACGGATAGCGGCTGAGGGTGATCGGGCCGCTGTCGGTGACCAGAACCTGGTCCTCCAGCTTCACGCCTTCGATGCCGCCGACCTCGCCGATATAGCTTTCGACGCAGATCACCATGCCGGTTTCCAGCTCGCCGTCATACCATTCGGGGTGATCCTCGGAATGGTGGATGGCGGGCCATTCGTCGGCCATGCCCAGGCCATGCATCAGCACCGGGTAAAGCTGCGCGCCGAACTTGGCGGGCGGGATATAGCGGGCGCGGGCGATGTCGGAGAAGGAGGCGCCGGATTTCACCAGCCTGGTGTTCTCGATCACCTCGGTATGCGCGATGGTGTAAAGCGTCTTCTGGTAATCCGAGGGCCGGCCCGGCCCGCAGCGATAGGCGCGGCTGATGTCGGCGCCATAGCTGAAGGGGCCGACCATGCCGCAATCGAACACCACCAGATCGCCGGCGCGGATCATCCGGCTGGAGGCCTCTTGCTGCCAGGGGTTCGTCCGCTCGCCCGAGGCGAGAAGGCGGTAGTCCAGCCATTCGCCGCCGCCCTCGATCAGGGCCTGCCACATATGCGCCCAAAGCTCCTGCTCCATCACGCCGTTCCGCAGGGCGTCGCGCATACGGGTCATGCCGTCTTCGGCCACCGCGATGGTCAGGTTCATGGCGAGGATTTCCTCGGGCGACTTGATCTTGCGGGCCTGGGCCAGCACCGGCGCCACGTCCGACAGGATATGCCCCTTGGCCGCCAGCGCCTGTTCGGCGCCCACCCCGGCGCGTTCGATGCCGATCTTCTTCGGCCCCTGGCCACAATGGCTGCGGATCAGGTCGTCGATCTGGTCGGCCCATTTGCCGGCCCATTCACCCTGCCGGCTGCCGCCGTACATATGTGACAAGGGCAGGAGGTCGGCGCGGATCTCGTCGATGGTTTCCAGCGTGCTGCCGGTATTGCGGCCCGGCTCGCTGTCGAAATAGACCACGGGGCCATCGGCCGGGATGAAAAGGTAGCCGGCCTGGATATGCATCTGAAAGAGCGTGCAGTTCCGCACCCCGGTCGCATAGCGGATCGACAGCGGCTCGACCAGGATGATCGCGTCGAGGCCCTGCTTGCGCACCTGTTCGCGCAGGCGGTTCTGGCGGTAGCGGCGCATGCGGGGCACGTCGATCATGCCTTCGGTATCGACGGCCTGCATCGGCGGGGTGATCCAGGCGGCCTGCTCCAGCGTCAGGGGCTGCGGCTTGGCGGCAAAACGCTTGGTATAATCGGTGGCGTCGTTCATGGCTTTGGCTTTCCGGGCTCAGGCTTTCTGGCGGGCGTTGGTCGGGTCCCAGGCGGGTTCGGGCAGCAGGGTCAGCGCGCGGCGGGCGCCAAGGATGACGACCTCCAGCCCCTCGGTCGCGCCGGGGGTGAGATAGGGAAGGCCAGGCTTTTCCCCGTGGCATGGCCATAGCCGCCCGAGGTGCAGACGCCGACCACGTTTTCGCCCTGCATCACCGGCTCGCCGCCGTAGATGTCGCAATCGGCGGCGTCGACCTCGGCATAGACGAGGGTCGTCGCGATGCCCTTGGCCTGCACGGCCAGGGTGGCGTCGCGGCCGCGGAACTCGCCCTTGCCGGCGGCGAAGAAGCGCAGGCAATCGGCCTCGACCAGGGTGATTTCATTGGTCAGTTCCGACCCATAGCCGCGATAGGCCTTTTCCATCCGCAGCGAATTGACCGCCTGCACGCCGAAATCGGCGATGCCATGGGGCGCGCGCGCCGCCCAGATCGCGTCGTAAAGCCGGGCGAGATCCGCCATGGGGGCGTGGATCTCCCACCCCAGTTCGCCGACATAGGTCACGCGCAGCGCCCGCACCGGGATGCCCGCCAGCGTGATTTCCTGCCCCGAAAGCCAGCGGAAAGCGGCGTTCGACAGATCGGCATCGGTCAGCGCCTGCAAGGTTTCCCGCGACTTCGGCCCGGCCACCACCAGCATGCCGAGATCGTCGGTGACATTGGTCACGGTCACATCCGGCCCGGCGGCTTCGGCCAGTCCGTCGCGCGCCTGTTCCTCGGCCCCCGCGCCGGTCAGCACATAGAAGCGGTCGGGGCCAAGCCGGGTGATCGTCCATTCACCCGCGATCCGGCCATTGTCGGACAGCACCTGCGTCAGGCCGATGCCGCCCGGCTTCTTCGGCAGGCGGTTGGCGGTCAACCGGTCCAGCATCGCCTCGGCGCCCGGGCCGGTCACGTCGAATTTGGCGAAACTCGACAGGTCCATGATGCCGATGCGCTCGCGCACCGCGCGGCATTCGGCGGCAACGATGTCAAACGTGTTGGTGCGGCGGAATTGCAGCTTTTCGGTGAAGCCGGGCGGGGCGAAGTATTTCGGCCGTTCCCAGCCATGCACCTCGGTCATCACCGCGCCTTTGGCCTTCAGCACCTCATAAAGCGGCGTCACGCGAACCGGGCGGCCGGCCTGCACCTCGCGCCCCGGCAAGGGCGTCTCGAACATGTTCTCGTAATCGTCAAAGCTTTTCGCCCGCGTGTAGTCCTGATCGGCATAGGCGCCGAAACGGCGCGGATCGACCGAGGCCATGTTGATCTCGGCATCGCCATGCATCATCCATTGCGCCAGGAACTTGCCGCAGCCCGCCCCCTGCGCGATGCCGATCGAGGAGCCGCAGCATTGCCACGCGTTCGGCACGCCGGGCATCGGGCCGACCAGCGGGTTGCCATCGGGCGTGTGCGGGATGGCGCCGTTGATGATGCGCTTGATCCCGGCCTCGGCGAAGATCGGCATCCGCTCCAGCGCCTTTTCCAGCCAGGGCGCGATCCGGTCAAGGTCGCCTGCGAAAAGCTCGTTCTCGGAGGACCATTCCGGCCAGCCGCCGCGCCCGGCCCAGGCCTCGCGCGCGCCGGTATGTTCATAGATGCCGACCAGCCCGGCCTTCTGTTCCTGCCGGTAATAGCCCGCCGTCGCCGGGTCGCGCATCACCGGCAGCTCGGCCATGCTGGCCTGAAACTCGGCCAGGGGTTCGGTCACCAGATACTGGTGTTCCATGTTGGTGATCGGCGTATCGACGCCCAGCCACTTGCCGACCTCGCGGGCATAGCAGCCGGCGGCGTTGACCAGATGTTCGCAGGTGACATTGCCCTGTTCGGTTTCCACGAGGAACTCGCCCGAGGGCAGGCGGGTTACGCCCGTCACCCGGTTCCGGCGGACGATGGTGGCGCCCAGTTGGCGCGCGCCTGCGGCCATCGAGTTGCAGGCGCTGGCCGGGTCGACATGGCCGTCAAGCGTGGTATAGGCGCCCGCCAGGATGCCGTCGGTCACCAGCCAGGGGTTCAGCTCGCGGATGCGGTCGGGGCCGATGATCTCCATGTGAAAGCCCACATTGGCGGCGAAACCGGAAACGTAGCGGAACCAGTCCACCTCCTCGGGAGTGGTGGCGATGCGGATGCCGCCGCAGCCGTGCCAGCCGGTCGGATGGCCGGTCATCGCCTCCAGCCGGGGGTACAGCGTGTTGCCGTAATGGTGGATCTTGGCCATGTTGTAATTGCCGATGAAGGACGGGCACTGGCCGGCCGCGTGCCAGGTCGAGCCGCTGGTCAACTCGCCCTTCTCGATCAGCAGCACATCCTTCCAGCCCGCTTCGGCCAGATGGTAGGCCAGGCCCACCCCCATCATGCCGCCGCCGATGATCACCACTTTCGCCTGCGATTGCATGGCGGTCTCCTTACCAGGTGCCGTTGCCGGCCCGCATCCGTTCCGCGGGCAGGATGATGTTGTAGCCCGCACGTATCGCCGCATCGGTTTCGGGCGCGATGTGGCGGGGGTAATGCTCGGCCAGGATCTTGCGCACCCGGTCGCGCGCCACCGCGCGGATGTCGCGCGCGCCGCCATCCTGCCATTCGCTGATGCTGCGCCGGTCGGCGATCGCGGGATAGACGTAGTCGGTCTTCATCCGCGCGAAGGTCTGCGGATGGCCGAGGTAATGGCCGACCCCCATGACGGTATCGCGGATCACATCGAAATTCAGCGTGTCCTCGGTGACCTCGATCCCCCTCACCGTGCGCAGGATCGCACCGAGAAGATCGTTGTCGATCACGTAACCCTCGAAGCTGGTGCCCATCAGCGAACCCTGCATCCCGGCGCATTCATGGATCATCGTCGCCCCGGCCTGGGCGGCCAGCGAGATCGTATAGCCCTTCTCGCCGCCGCTTTGCGCATCCGGCAGCTTGCTGTCGGTCATGCCCGCGGGGACCGAATTCGGCAGGTCGTAGAAATTCGCCATCTGGGCGCAGGCGGCCGACAAGAGCGCCTGTTCGCCCGATCCGCCCGACATGGCGCCGGTGCGCAGGTCGGAAACGAAGGGCCAGGTAGCGAAGATGCCCCGGCAGTCCGGGTCGATGATATGGCACAGCACCAACCCGGCCAGCACTTCGGCACAGGCCTGCGCCACGGCCCCGGCAAGGGTCGCCGGCGCGGTCGCCCCGGCCTGACCGGCCGAAACGAGAAGGATCGGCATCCCGGCCAGCACGGCCGCTTCCAGCGCGTCGCAGCTTTCGGTGGCAAAGCGCATCGGCGGCACGACATGGCAGCAGACGGCCGTGCAGAACGGCCGCTGGCGGTGTTTGCCGTCGCCGCCCGCCACCGCATCCAGCATCGGCTGCACCGCGCGCACCGAGGCGCTGTCGGTATAGCTGACCGCGATGGATTTCGTGGTGCCCGAGAGGCAGGCATAGGTGGTGTTCATGTCGAGGTCGAGGATGGTCTTGGCATCCCGGGCCACGATCGAGCGGTGATACCAGTGGATATTGTCCAGCCGGTCCACCAGCCGGGCGATGTCGTAAAGATCGGCCACCGTGCTTTCGCGGTACTTGCCGGTCTCGAAATCCATGATCGTCGGCGCGGCGCCGCCGGTGCCGGTATGCACGCGCTTGCCGCCGATCTCGATGTCATGCATCGGGTCGATGCCGTGCAGGGTGAAGCTGCGGCGCGACTTGGCGATCACATCCTCGACCAGCGCGCGGGGAAAGCGCAGGCGGCCGTCTCCGTCCACCTTGCAGCCGGCCGCCACCGCCCGTGCCTCGAGGCTCGGGGTGAGCTGCGACAGGCCGAGATCTTCCAGCAGCCTTAGCGCCAGGTCGTGAATCCGCAGCATCTCGGCATCGGTCAGGGGCCGGTATCGACCGCCGACCATGCCGGCCCGGATCGGCGGGGCGATTTCGACGGCCTCGCCCGGACCGCGGTTGCGGCGGCCGGCGCGGCGGGGAGGAAGTTCGGACATGGCAGGCCCCATTGATGACAGGACACCAGCTAACATCGCATTTCCACGCCGCTCAAGCGATCATTCCGTATGCGTCGCATTCCCGAGTGTCATGCGAAATTCCTCCGGTCCGGCCGCCTCCCTGCCGATCCATTCGGAAAACGCCGTGATCTCTGGGGAAGGGGCGACCTCGCCGGATGTGCAGAGGTAATATCCATCCCGGGTTTCCAGCACCCTGTCCACCGGGCAGACCAGCCGCCCCTCGGCCAGCAGCGGATCGGTCACATAGCTCCAGCCCAGGGCGACGCCGCGACCCGCCTCTGCCGCCTGCAACACCATCGGATAGGCGTTGAACCGCAGCCCCCGCCGCACGGGCTGGCCGTTGACGCCCTGGCGCAAGAGCCAGGTCCGCCAGTCGGCGCCGCCGAACGAATGCTGGCCGTATTCCAGGTGCAGAAGCGTCTGGTCCAGCAGATCCTCGGGCCGCAACAGCGCGGGATGCTCGCGCAGATAGGCCGGGCTGCACACCGGATAGACCCTCTCGTCGAACAGCAGCCGGGTTTCCAGCCCCTTCCACTGGCCGGCGCCGAACAGGATCGCCACATCGACATCGCCCGGCAGGACCGGCTGGTCGGTCGCCAGCACCCTGATGTCGATGTCGGGATGCAGCGCGCCGAAGCGTTCGATCCGGGGCATGAGCCAGAACCAGGCGAAGGCGAGCGAGGCCGAGACGGTGATCTGCGGCGCCTTCGCGGCGGCCCCGAGCGCGGTAAGGCAGCCGCCGATCTCGTCTAGGCTGCGTGTGACCGCCTCGAACAGCCGCTGACCGCCCGAGGTCAGCTCGATGGCGCGGTGCAGGCGGTGGAACAGGCGCAGATCCAGCGCCTCCTCCAGCGCCCGGATCTGCCGACTGACGGCACTTTGCGTCAGATACAATTCCTGTGCGGCCTGCGTGAAACTGCGATGCCGCGCCACCGCCTCGAAGGTGTGAAACAGGTCGAGCGGCGGGAGCGGATACTTCTTCACGGCGGACGTTCCATTCTACGCATCCTGCACGGCTGGCGGTTGCGGCAGGCGATCAGAAACGGTGTAGCGCCGATCCGGGATGCTGTCGCGGTGCATTGCCGCAGTGCCATACCGAACAGGACCTTCATCGTCAGGCAGGTCGGAATGGCGGGTCACTATAGATCGGCTGTCAGCCCCGCTTGCCGGAGGGCGTCGCCACCCACGTCATGTCAGGATCAAACCAGACCGTCAGCGATCCCTGCGGCTTAAGCGCCTTGTTATACTCGGGTCAGTTCAGGGTCTTGTAGCTCAGGGTGTTCGTCCCGCTCATTAACTCCAGCTATCACACTGGATTCACTAGATGAATCCAGTCAAGCGATTTGTGCAACACATCTGGTCGAAAGACGGAACATAGTAGGGATTAACCCCTAGTTCCAGATGTCCATACCCTACCCGAGATCTTTCCAAAATTCTGACGCTGCGGCCCCGGGATGGCATAGCGCACAAAACAACATTTGTGCATTTATGTTCTTCTGACCGTCTTCACGCTGACGCGGAAGAGCTGGGCGATCTCGGGCAGGGGGCGCAACTCTTCATCCCGCATCCGGCGCACCTCAGTCTTCTGCGCGGCCGATAGGGCAGGGGGCCTGCCCCTGACGCGGCCCCGCTTGCGAGCTGCGTCCAGCCCCTCTCTGGTTCTTTCCGAAATCCGCTCCCGCTCGAATTGGGCGATGGACGCGAAGACATGGAAAACAAGCCGCCCGGCGGGCGTGGTGGTGTCGATGTCTTCGGCCAGCGACCGGAAACCGGACCGGTTCTGGGCTTTTGAGGGCTATATTCGCCATCGTAGAGTGCGGCATGTTGGGCGAACTTACTGGCTTGGAAAGATCATAGGGGGCCTACGGCAGGGCAGGGGGGCTGCGAGGTCAGTTGCCTCGGCGCCGATCCAGCAGGCGAACAAGCATACGGCGCTGCTGGTCTTGGCCGCCGAAGAATACCGCAAGCACCCGGATTACCCCTTGGCCATCATGCACCGTGAACCAGAATGTCGCCTTGCCAAAGGCAAGCTGCCGCAAGCCTGGCAGCAGATCGTCATGGCCCTGCCCGCGAAAAGGGGCCGTCGCGATCCGAAGCGAAGCGTTGAGGATCTCAGCCAAGCGTTGCGTCGCCCGCTGCGTGGCCTCGGCTGGACTGTCGCCGAACGAGGTATAGCTGTCGATCAGATGCTCGAGGATCAAGGCAAAGTCGCGCTCGGCATCTTCGGCGAATTCAATCTGCCAGTTCATTTTGATGCAGCATCGCCCAACCGTGCCGTGACAAGGGAGGTGACGCGCCGCCGCATCTCATTGGCCGGCACGAAGGTGCCTTTCTGCCGTTCTTCAAGCAGCGCACGCAGGGCCGCGTGTTCCAGCTGGTCAGCTTCGGCCTTCTGGCGCAGCAGATCCAGCCCATGTTGCACCACGGCACTGACCGATGCAAAGCGACCGTCCTGCACCTGCGCCCGGGCGAAGGCGTGATGTTCGTCGCTAAGCGAGATCGAGGACTTCACGGTCATGGGAATGCTCCTTGCGGTCACCAGAGTATGACTGGGTAGCATTGCGGTCAAGCTTCTCACTTTACCAAACCAGCGGCCTTCCAAACGACACGCTCGGCCATCCTCCGTCCCCCAACCGAATCTTGCAGTCACCATTGACCGGGTTGTTCCTGGCCGGATGCGAGCAGCTCTGCAATCACTGCGGCGTAGTCGCGCCCGGCCTCGATTCCTTGGGCGTGAATGTAGTGGCGTTCAGCCGTCTGGCTGTCTCTATGGCCCAGCAGGGCACGGATTGCCCGCGTATCCGCCGAGGACTGTCGGACCAGTGTGGTGGCAGCCATGTCGCGGAACAGATGGGGCGAGATGGCAATGCCGGTTTCCCGCGCCGTCACGCGCGGGATCGTGTTGGCAATGGTCGCATAGTCGAGCGGTTGCCCCATACGGCCGACCCAGAGGCTCTGGTGCTGCGCTCCGTCGCGCCGCATCAGCCAAGGGCGGACTTCCGCGATATAGGTCCGCAAGACCGGTTCCAGAAACTCGGGTACCTGCGCCTTCCAGACAAGACCATTCTTGGTCATGTCCTCGGACAGGTCGATCACGATCCTCGAAGACAAGATCCGTACCGACGTGCCAAGGATCAGTTCGGAAAACGACCGGAGGCGGATCGGCAGCACCGAAAGGAACGCGATCATCGCGCCATCTCGGCGCATCAATGCGGCATTCAACGCCGTGTCGGCACTGTCTGCTTTCGGCCGGCCAGTTCCAGCCCCGCGTCGAACAGCACGGCACTGGACAGTATGCGCCCTGATTTGCGGTCGGAACTGCTTTGGCGGGCCAACCGCTGGAGATACCGGGCAGCCCGGTTCTGCACGCTCCAGTCGTGGTCCGGGGCGGCAGCCGTGAGTACCCGGAGGACGCCAAAGACCATGGTGTGCGGGGTCGGCGGAGCCACATGAGCCAAAGATGCGATCCAGGCCGCCAGTCTCTCGGGAGTGGCCCGCAACTCCGGGCGCAAGTCCAGTGTCGATCGCGCAGACTGCCAGAGCCATTCCAGCCATCGGCCATAGTGTTTGACCAGCGCATCCTGCGAGGTCGCGCGCAGATGTGACAAGACGCCAGCGTTATCAAAACGATCACCTGCGGTTGTCAGGCTGGTCCACATCGTCTGATCGGCCGCAGGCCAGTCCCGCAATGATAAGGAAACGGGCCGCGTCATGTGCGCCGGGCCTTCTCGACGACAGCCGCGAACAACCGGACCGAAGACCCGGCCTCGAAACCTGCATATGCATTCAGCGTCTGGCTCAGCGCCGTATGGCCCAGAAGCCGCTTGACGATCTCGTACTGGCCAGGATGTGCCTCCAGGAAGATTTTGGCTGCGATATGCCGAAACAGGTGCGGGTTGATCGTCAGGCCGATCTCCCTGGCGATCCGCCGCTTCAACTTCGTGCAGAGGTAGTTGGTGTTGCCTGCTGCTGTGCCATCCCGCTGCGCAAACAGCCACGGTGTACCGGAAGGGCAAAGTCTTGGGCATCGGGACTTCAGGTGGGCGTCGATCATGGTCACGACGTGGGACGGCAGGGCGAACTCGATCCGACGGCGGTTCTTTACCTCACCTGCTTCAAAGACAAGAAACGCCCGCCCGTCACCCATGCGCTGCAGGTTGTGCTCAAGGTGAATGCCGAAAAGGTTCTTCCGGCGGATCGGGCAATAGATCAGGATCGCAAGGGCAATGGCATCCTCGCGTTCCAGCGCAGTGGTCAGGCTGTCCCCTCCCCTGACCCCTCGTTCGAACAGCCGGTCCGGCAGTGTCAGGAGACGGCGTAGGGTGTCCGGATCTTCGAGGGGCCGCAGACGGTCACGGTTTTTCGCGGTCATGCCGGAAGGCTGCCGGACCGCAAAGTTATCGTTCCACTTGTCAAGATGCCGCTGGTGCTGTTCGTCGACGTTCACATGACGTCGCGCCACATTTCGCAACAGATTGGCCATGTCTGCGGTGCCCAAGGTCTTCTGTTTATCCTTCTGGGTCCACATCCAGCGCAGGCCACGCTCAGCATTCTCGATGCGCACCAGCGCAGCAAGATCCCTTATCGGACAGGACGGGAGCGGGTTGAAAGACCCGTGCGATACCGGCCGGGAACGGGGGGTTGGCAGAGCCGGCAGAAGCCCGGCCTGCGGCGACTTCCCCTGGCGCGCCAATGGCACGTCGGGAGAAACATGCGGCGCATCCGGGGCGGCGGCCACCGGCATCGCACCGCCGGAAAGGGCGGGAAATGATTGTTCCTGCCTTCCGTTCCCGGCATTCAGCGGATAAGACCTGACCCGATTGACGTACTGTCGCGATACCAACATCGTCGCGGAGGCAGAGGGAAGATTCCGGCCGTAACGGTTTGCCGTGCGGGCCAAATCCATGGATGGCGTTTGCATGACCAATTGCTCAGACAACCACGAGTTCCTGTTCGGCACCAAGGCGGAGACCCTGCACAGGCTGAAGCCGCTGCTGAAGGCCTGGGTTGTACCGACCCTGAGCTATATCTCGCTCGGGGATTGGCGCGACGGGCGCGACGCAATTCTCGATGATCTCACCGCCACTTTCGGAAATGTCAGGGTCGCCGTCCGTTCCTCGGCCCAGGGCGAGGACGGGGCCGAATCCGCCATGGCGGGGGAGTTCGATTCCATTCTCGGTGTCGATGCCGGCGACAGGCATGATCTTGCACGCGCCATCGACCAGGTGATCGCCGCCTATCCCGGCGGATGCGACGCGGCCGACCGCCGCCATCAGATCCTGATCCAGGCCTTCGTCGACGGCGTTTCGATGAGCGGGGTCATCTTCACCCAGGATCTCAACACCGGCGCGCCCTATTATGTCATCAACTACGACGACGTCTCGGGCCGGACCGACAGCGTGACATCGGGCAACGAGGGCAGCGGCAGGACGCTTTACGTCCATCGCGATTCCCAGGACATGCTGACCTCGCCCCGGTTCCGCGCGGTGCTCGACGCGGTGGCCGAGATCGAGGCGATCACCCGGAGCAATTCGCTCGACATCGAATTCGCCGTCGATTCGGACAATCGCGTGATCCTGTTCCAGGTCCGCAAGATCACCACCCAGGCGAACTGGAACCGCGGCATTGCGCTGCGGGTGAACGATGCCATCAACAGCATGGCGAAATTCGCCACGACACGGTTCCGGCGGCTCAACGGCGTCTATGGCAGCCGGTCGCTGTTCGGCCAGATGCCGGACTGGAACCCGGTGGAAATGATCGGGTCGCGGCCGCGGCCGCTTGCCGTGTCGCTCTATCAGCGGCTGATCACCGACCGGGCCTGGCGCGAGGCGCGCCGCCAGATGGGCTATGCCGAGCCGAAAGGCTCGCCGCTGATGTACATGTTCGGCGGCCAGCCCTACATCGATGTCCGGCTGAGCTTTCACTCCTATCTGCCGGCCCATCTGCCGGCCCCGATCGCCGAAAAGCTCGTGGACGGATGGGTGAGCCGGCTTTCGGAAAACCCGCAACTGCATGACAAGGTGGAGTTCGACATCGCGATCACCATCCTGTCGTTCGACTTCGACCAGCGGTTCGCCAGCCAGTGCGACGGCATGCTCGACGATGCGGAAAGGGCGGTCTTCAAGCAATGCCTGCAGGAGATGAGCCGGGCGCTGATCACCTCGCGGCGCGCCTCGCTTGAAGGGGAACTGGCGAAGATCGCGGAACTGTCCGCGCGCTGCGACGAGCGCAGGCAGGCCCGCCGCGTGCCGGATCTGTCGATGGTGACGGGGCTGCTGGAAGATTGCGTCGACCTGGGGACGATCCCGTTCTCCATCCTCGCCCGGCACGGCTTCATCGCCCAGTCGATCCTCCGCTCGCTGGTGATCGTGGGGGTCCTGGGGCAGGACGAGGTCGATGCCTTCATGGCAACGCTGAACACGGTGGCGGGCGAGCTGGCGGTGGACATGCACCGGCTGTCGGACGGCACGCTGGAGGTGGACGCCTTCCTCGAGCGCTACGGTCATCTCCGGCCCGGCGCCTATGACATCCAGTCGCTGCGCTATGACAGCCGCCCCGACCTGATCGAACGCCTGAAATCGGTGCCGGTGGCGAATCTGGGCGAAGAGGCAGGGCGCAAGGCCGCCTTCTCGCTGAGCGACGCGCAGCGCAGGGCGATCGCGGATCTGCTTGCGGCCCATGACTACGACATCTCGGTCGATGCGCTGTTCGACTATATCGCCAAGGCGACCGAAGCGCGTGAATATGCGAAATTCGTCTTCACGCGCAACCTGTCCGACGCGCTCGAAAGCATCGCCGCCTGGGGTCAGGTGAACGGGTTGAGCCGGGACGAACTGTCGTTCGTGCCGGTCCAGAGCATCCTCGACACCAATTCGATGAGCAAGGGCCGCTCGACGGAGGAATTCCTGCGCAACATCGCCGAGACGGCGATGAAGGACTATCAGGTGACGATGGCGCTGAACCTGCCCTATCTGATCCGGGAGGTCAGCGATTTCCACATCGTTCCGCTGCTGATCAGCCGGCCGAACTTCATCACCACCAAGGTGGTGGAGGGCGAGGTCGTGCATCTGACCGGCACCGACATGGATGCCAAGATCGACGGCAGGATCGTCGCGATCGAAAGCGCCGATCCCGGCTTCGACTGGATTTTCACCCGCCAGATCCTCGGCCTCGTGACCAAGTTCGGCGGCGCCAATTCGCATATGGCGATCCGCTGCGCCGAATTCCGCATCCCGGCCGCGATCGGCGCCGGCGAGCAGCTTTTCGAGCGGGTCCTCGGCAGCCGCGCCATCGAGCTGAACTGCGCCCAGGGCACGCTGGTCGCCACGACGAGGCATGTCAGGTGATCCTCGCGATTTCCCAGCGGGTCGTCGAGAACCCGACCTATCGGGATCCGCGCGATGCGCTGAGCCAGGACTGGACCATCGCCTTCGCCCGCCACATGCCCGAGGCCGTCCTGGTGCCGGTGCCGAACCGCCTTGCCGATGTCGGGGCCTGGCTGACCGCCGTACGGCCGCAGGGCATCGTCCTGTCGGGCGGAAACGACTGGGGCACGGCGCCGGACCGGGATGCGACCGAAACCGCGCTTTACGATTTTGCGCGGCGGCAGGATCTTCCGCTGCTGGGCGTGTGCCGCGGCCTGCAGGTGATCCACAAGCTGTCGGGCGGAGAGATCGCGCCGTCGATCGCCGCGGCAACCGGTACATCCCATACCGCGGTGCGGCACGATGTCCATCTTGCGACCGGCCCGTTCCGCGACATCGCCGGACAGGACGAGATCTGCGTCAACAGCTATCACGACCAGGGCGTGCTGCTGTCTGCGGGGGTGCCGGCAGAGCTTGCGGTCTTTGCAACCGCCGGCGACGCGGTGGAGGGATATGCGCATCGCTCCCGCCCGGTCCTGGCCATCCAGTGGCATCCCGAACGGGACGGATCCCCCTCGGACTTCGACTTCGCCATCATCCGCAAATTGTTTTCGCAGGGCGCCTTCTGGCTATAACGGGACACGGGACAAGAACAGGCATGACAACCAGGGCCATCATTCTCGCCGCGGGGCGGGGCAGCAGGATGCGGGAAATGACCGAGGACCGGCCGAAAGGGCTGGTGGAACTGGCCGGCAAACCGCTGGTCGGCTGGCAGACGAATGCCTTGCGCCAGGCCGGGATCGACGAGATCGTCATCGTGACCGGCTATCGGGGGGCACAGCTTGCGCCCTATGCCGACCGCACGGTCGAGAATGCCGACTGGGCCACGACCAACATGGTCACAAGCCTGATGTGCGCGGCCGGGGAAATCGACCGGCCGGTGATCATCAGCTATTCCGACATCGTCTATTCGCCCGACGCGGTCCGCCAACTGGCCGGAGTGGCAGGCGAGACGGCCATGGCCTATGACAGGGACTGGCTCTCGCTCTGGTCGCGCCGCTTTGACGACCCGCTGTCCGATGCGGAAACCTTCCGCGCCGCGGAGGATGGTTCCATCGCCGAGATCGGCGGCAAGACCGACACGCTTGCCGATATCCAGGGCCAGTACATGGGGCTTCTCCGCTTCACGCCCGCGACCATTGCCGCAATCCGCGCGATCACCACCGAAGGCGAGCGGGCCAGGCTCGACATGACCGGCCTGCTGATGCGGCTGATCCGCTCGGGGCACCGGATCCAGGGCACGGGCATCTCGGGCGGCTGGTGCGAGGTCGACAGCGTCGAGGATCTGAAACTGGCAAACGAACTGGTGGCCGAGGGCAAGCTGACCCCCCCGGCCTCTGCATGAGAGGACACAGACCATGGTGATCTGGATCATCGGATTGTCGGGCGCCGGCAAGACCACGATTGCGCGGCGGGTGCATGAGTTGTGGGCCGAAACGGCGATCAACACGGTGCTGGTCGACGGCGACGAGATCCGCGACATCATGCGCGAGAACGACCGCCCGGACGCGCATGAACTGACCGGCCGCCGGCGCAATGCGGAGCGCATTTTCCGCATGTGCCGCTGGCTTGACCGGCAGAACATCAATGTCGTGTGCTCGATCCTGTCGATCTTTCCGGATCTGCGCGACGAGAACCGGCGCGAACTCTCGAAATATTTCGAGGTCTTCATCGACGTGCCGATGGACGAGCTGGTCCGCCGCGACATCAAAGATATCTATGCGCCGGCCCTGCGGGGCGAGCGCACGCATGTCGTCGGCGTGGACATCCCGTTCCCGCGCCCCGAAAACCCCGATCTCGTCATCGACAATTCCCGCCCGGGCCTCGACATCGACGCCGTCGCGCGCCAGATCCTCAGGGCAAGCGGGGCCATCGGGTGACGCGCGTGGAATATCCCTACGCCGAAGGGGACCGCCTCGCGGAGCGCAACACCTATTTCTACACGCCCGTCGTGGGCCGGCCCATGATCGAGGCCCTGCACCGGGCCCGCGCGCAGGCGCTGGCCGACCTGCCCGAACCCGCCCCGCCACCCCCGGCGGAAGCTGCCGCGCCGGCGCTGCCGGCACCGGGATCGGATGTCGAGACGCATGACCTGCTCGAGGCGCTCTGGGCGTCGCTGTCCAGCGGCCAGCCCGGCGCGGCGGACGAGGCCTGGATCACCCTGCTGGTCCACAAGTTCGAAACCACGAAACGGCTGCATGCGGCCTATGGCCCGGGGTTCCGGGCGGTCGATCCGGCGCAGCACCGGGACCTCGGGCTCTATCTGCGCTGTGGGGAAATCCTTGCGGCCTCCTTTGCCGCAAGCGACAGGCTGCCGCAGTTCAATGCGCTGCTGAAGCTGGTCGATACTCTCTGCGCAATGCGCGGCGGCCTCGATGCGGATCAGCGCAGCCGGCTCGCCGGGCTGATCCGGCGCGAGGCAGAGCTTCTCGCCGGCCTCTGAGAAGAGACGCGCGCGGGCCCCCGTCGGACCGGGCACCCCCTGCCCGACGGGGGGCAAAGCTGCGACAGCGGACGGAGCCCTCCCGCAGCGGGTCAGCTGCTCGCCTCGCCAGTAAGCTGCCTGATGCGCGCCACCAGCTTGACCAGCAGCATGTTCACCAGGGCATGCGCCGCCGTCCGGCTTGCCGTGCCATATTGCGGGGCAAAGAGCTCGCGCCGGGCCTCCTCGTAACGCGACAATTGCGCATCCCAGATGCTGTCATCGGCCAGGATCCTGCCGATCTCGAACCGCTTGTCGGGATTGATGTTGAGCACCCATTCACGCAGCTTGATATCGAGCGAATCCGCGCCGGTATGGTGGTGTTCGCTTGCCGCGCCGACATTCAGCAGAAGCAGCCGTTTTCCGGTGTAGATCGCCCCGAACGGCGAGCCGCCGTAATCCGCCAGCACATAATCCGCCACGGAGAACAGCTGGACATTGTCGTAATAGCGGTCCTGCAGCAGCGGGATGCCGTTCTGCCTGAGGATTTCCATATTGTGCGGCTCGCCGTAGGTGCCGGGATGCAGCTTGACCAGCAGGTTGTAATCCTTCTGCAAGGCCGCGATCGCATCGGAATATTCGGTGACCGAGGACAGGGTCGTCCAGGTCGGCAGCCAGACGACCACGGGCTTGGCCGGATCGCAGCCAAGGCTTTCAAGGATCTTCTGCCTGTTCAGGCTACCATTGAAATAGGGGTCGAAGCGCGGATATCCCACCTCGATCAGCTTGATGTCGGGATAGCGTTCGGCCAGGTTGCGGGCATGGTAGGGACCCCAGCAAAGCGCCGTGTCATAATGCCTGTTCCACGCGCTGAAATTCCATTCCGATTTGCCAAGCCCATACATCAGCCGGACCTGGGTATCGCCGAGGTCGGTGAGGATGTCGCTGCTGGGCACGACATGGGTGTGATGGCTGACCAGGATATTGAAGCGGACACCGGTCTCATAGGCCCGGCTGGCGGGCATTGTTATGTAGCCATGCGACCGGGCGAACTCTGCCACCGCATTGTTGCCAGACGACGGGTTCCATCCCGTGACGACACATGTCGACTGGGGCGGCATGTTCAGAATGATGCCCTTGTAATGATTGAGCATCTCCAGATCCGGTACGATGATTCCCACTCTGGGCATCAGCCAGACACCGCTACGCATCGTCTGGGGCGCTGTATTCGGCACAGTCATCGGTCGTCGATTCCTTCGGTCTTGCGGATATGTCCAAAATCCGGTCGTCGGCGGGTCAGCCCGCCGTCTGCCGCACCAGCGGTTCGCCCGAACGAATGCGCTCGATGACGATATTCTTCAAGACCGGATGGATGACATAATAGGTCTGCCCGGCCGCGGGTTCCTGATCGATGCCCGGCAGCGCACCGCCGCTGTCGGCATAGATCCCCAGAACCCTGACCAGCAGATCAGCCCTGATCGCCCCGTCATAGACATAGTCGATGTCCATCTCCGGCCCGGGCGGCGCATAATGCTCGCGCGCGATGATCGTGCCGGTGTCGATCTCTGGATCGAGCAGAATGGACGAGACGCCGCAATTCCCCTCTTCCAGCATGGAATAATAGCAGGTCGTGCTGCCGCGGAAATCCGGCAGCCAGCCGGAATGCTGATGCAGCATCCGCCAGTTCCGGCACAGCCGCGCCGGCACCAGTTCGCCACCATAACCGGAATAGATCACCAGTTTCGGCCCGAGCCGGACAAGCTGCGCCTCGATGGCGGGATCGGCGATGCTGGCCGCCTCCACCTGGGTCACCGGGGTGGCGAACCGGGCACAGCTTGTCGCGAGCGGCTCGTCCAGATCGGGGGTGAAGATGCCCGGGATGGCCGCCTTCCCGAGTTGCCCCCCCGCCTGGCCCAGCCGCCGCGCGGTGCCGCTGCCGAACAGCAATGTATGGCCGGGGCGGAACCCCGCATGCGCCATGGCCTGCGCATAGGCCTGCGACCGGACCGTATGGGCCGCCAGGAACACGACGTCGGAAAGGATCAACTGGGCCACCTCGCAGGTTGGTGAATGTCGCCGCCGGCCGGGCGGCGGCGGTACGCCTGAATGGGCGCGGGTTCTATAGCGCAGTTCGACGGGACTGTCCCGTCCAACCTGCACGGGCGCGCCGGTACGCCGGGCCGTTTCCCGCGCTATTCCCCGGCGGCAAGCCAGGCCTCGAGCCGGGCGCGGAAGGCTGCGTCGACCCCCGGCCCCGCAAGGGTCAGCATCGGCCGGCCGGGCGGCCCCGACACGCCCAGCCGCACCCCCGGTCGCAGTTCGCGCGGTGCCTCCCGGGCGGGTTTCGGCGCGGATTTCGCCCCGGCCCCGCCGCGGGCGAAACGGGCAAGCCGGTCCATCTCCTCCTGTGCGGCGGCGGCGGGGGTTTCCCGCAAGTCCGCCACCAGCGCCGCCGCCGCTTCGGGCCGCGCCTCGAGCGCCGCGACAAGCGCAAGGCCCAGCCGTTCGGGAATGGCAGCCGGAAAGCCGAGCGCCCCGTCGAGCCTGCGGTAAAGCGTCAGGAAGCTGCCGATCTTCGACCGCCGCGCCCGGCTGGCGCTAGCGAACAGGCGCTGCAGCGCCTGGCGCTCGGTCTCGAAGACGCCGAGATCCGCCGCCCGGGCCGCGATCCGGGCGCGTTCGTAATAGGACAGGCCCTGGCGGATCTCGTTTTCCTCGACCATGGCGACATAGGCCGCCCCGGCATCCGCCGGCCGGCGCAGAAGCGCGAGGACGGTGGCAAAGCGCGCCTCTCCGGTCTCGTCGGACAGCCGGTGCAGCGCCTGCATCCGCCGCCAGCCCGAGATCAGCCCATAGCGGCCCTGGCCCAGATCCGTCACCTCGACCGGCGTGCGCTGGCCATGTTCGCGGATCGAGGCGACGAGGGGCGCCATCTCCGCCTCGTCGGCCGCGATCCGGTCGCGGACCAGATGCCCGGGATCGACGGCGCCGAGCGGCAGCGCCTGCACAAGCCGCCCCTCAGCGCGGGCGCGGGTCCAGGCCTCGCCCAGTTCGGCCAGCGCGGCGTCGGCCGCGGCCTCGCCGGCCACCCGGGCGATGGGCGGCGCCGGCCCGGGGCGCGGGGCCGCCCCCGTGGCACCGACGGCGGCCTCCCCGGCCGGATCGGGGCCGAGGACAGGGGACGAGGGGGTCAGGCGCCGGCGCTTGGCCATCCGGGGATCCTTTCCGGGGTCCCGCCGCGGGCAGCCCCGTTTCGCATGCGAAACATCATTCGGCCGCCGCGCCCGTGGCCGCCAGCTCGTCGCGGCGCCAGATGCCGTACAAAAGCCGCTTGAACTCGGCCCAGGTGGCATCGAAGGTCTCGCGGCCGCGGATATAGGTCTCGCGGTTGAAATCGCGGTAATCGGCCTCGTAGATGCCGTTCACCTGCTCGCCCGCCTGACCGATCAGGGCGGTGAATTCCTGCCGCTGCGGCGCCATGGCCCGGCCGAGCCAGGTCTGGACGAAGGCCGCCAGTTCGGCCTGCTGGGCGCCATCGTAGCGCGTCAGCACCGCGCGCACCGCATCCCATTCGAAGGCCAGTTCCGGCCGGCCAAGCGCGCGGGCGGCGATGTTCTCGCCCTCTTCGATCGAGGCGAAGGTGGAATGCAGCATGTCGAAGAAGCGCCCGGTGGAATCGAATTCCAGAAACGAGGCGCCGAGCGGGACGAGAAGGATGTCGGCGGCGGCCAGGCCGTTGATCGTCAGATAGCCGAGCGCGGGCGGGGTATCGAGAAAGATCAGGTCGTAGCGGTCGAGAAGGCCGCTGTCCGCCAGACTGTCGGCCAGCGCATCCCAGAGCTTCCAGCCGCGCGCCTGCATGCGCCAGACGGGGATCTGGAATTCCGCCCAGTAAAGGTTCAGCTGGCTGCCGATCAGGTCGATGTTCGGCCAATGCGTCTTCTGCACGATGGCCTCGGGCGTGGCCTTCAGCGCCTCCGTCAGCGTGGCATCGAGGGGATGCGGCGCCTCGCCCCGATCGGCGCGGGCCCGGTTCTCGGCCTGGAGGTGGCGGGCATAATGGCGGGCCAGCAGCGGGAAGGCGGTCTGCCATTCGTCGGCCACCCGGCCGCCGAAGATCGAGGTCATCGAGCCCTGCGCGTCGAGGTCGATCACCAGCACCCGGTAGCCGTCGAGCGCGGCCGACATCGCCAGATGCGCGCAGGTGCTGGTCTTGCCGACGCCGCCCTTGAAATTCGCCACCGCCACCATCTTTGCCGGCAGGCCCACCGGGCGATAGGGCAGGTAGTTCTTCTTCTTCGCTCCTTCGGCGGCAAAGAAGGCGCGCAGGCGCAAGACCTCGTCCAGGGCGAACCATTTCGCCCCGCCCCCGGTTTCCGAACGGCCCTGCGGCAGGTCGGGATTGGCCTTCAGCACGCGGCGGAAATGGCCCTGGGCCACGGGGATCAGATAGCGGCAGATCTCCCAGGTCGAGAACTGGCGCAGCGTCTTGCGCCCTTCTTCGCCAAGGCCGCGCCCGGCCAGATCGTCGCGGCCGCGCCCGGCCAGCCCGGCGATCCGGGCAAGCTCCTGAGTGCCCACCGCCGGGCCGACGGCAGCCAGACAGGCATCGGGCGAAAGGTTGAAATAGGGGGGCAGGTCGGCCCCTGCCTCACGGCTCGATTCGCGGGCCATGTTGCCTCATGTGCGCTGTTTTCGGCAATATACACAAAAAGGACGCACATGAAAGGAAATGCATAACATCAAGGCGGGAAATCTACCATTCCCAAGCGAATTCAATCTTTTATGCCATGAGCTTCGGGGCGGATCCCTGCCTGGTCCTTGGGGCCTGCCAACCGTCAGCCCTGTTAGTTTCATGTTATAGTGATAGTTACGTGGTCCCATTCCTTGCGCCAATGGATTGGGAAACAACGGGAAATCCTGATTTTTGAAAGGAGGGGCGACTCTGAAACCCCGATCGGGCGATTCCGGAACCCCGTCGCCGCGACTCCGATCCCCCGAAGCCGACCAACTTCGGGCTTGGCCCGGAGGCAGCCTGTGGATAACCTTGGCGTCAATGAAACCACGAAGCTGCGCCGGCCCCGGCAGGGGGCCGTGACGGAGACGGTACCGGGCAGGACCCGGACGGCAGGATCGGGAGGCTTGGGCATGACCGCAGGGGCGGCGGGGCGGGGCAGGGCAGGCAGATGGCTGCCCGATGGCCCGCAGCGGGCGGGGGGCGACGACTTCTTCTTCTGCGACATCTTCGATGCGCTGCCGAAGGACGACATGGCCTCGATGGAGCATCCGCTGTTCTCGCTGTCGACCCGGCCAGACCGGCGCATCCTCGGCTACAGCCACAACGGGGTGGAGGTGACGGTCGTGCCCTCGGTCCGCGGGCTGGCCACGCTGTTCGACAAGGATATCCTGATCTATTGCATCAGCCAGCTGATGGCGGCGCTGAATGCGGGGCGCGCGGTGACGCGACACATCCGGCTGACCGCGCACGACCTTCTCGTCGCCACCAACCGCGAAACCTCGGGCGACGGCTATCATCGCCTGCGCGAGGCCTTCGAGCGGCTGGCCGGCACCCGGATCACCACCAACGTGGTGACGGGCGGGATCGAGGCGACCACCGGCTTCGGACTGATCGAAAGCTGGCAGATCCTGCGCGCCACGCGGGGCGGGCGCATGGTGCAGGTGGCCGTCACCCTGTCGGAATGGCTGTTCCGCGCCGTCGTCTCGAAATCGGTGCTGACATTGTCGCGTGACTATTTCCGGTTGCGCAAGCCGCTGGAGCGGCGGGTCTACGAACTGGCGCGCAAGCATTGCGGGCGCCAGCCGGAATGGCGGGTCTCGGTCGGGGTGCTGGCGATGAAATCGGGTTCGGCCAGCCCGCTGCGGGTCTTTCGCAAGATGCTGCGCGACATGATCGCGACCGACCATCTGCCCGATTACCATCTGGCCGAGGAGCCGGGCGACATCCTTCTCGTCACCCGCCGCGACCGGGGGACAACCCCGGGCGAAGGGCCGCAGATCCGGCCCGCGACGCTGGAGGCCGCCCGGGCCCTGATGCCCGGCTGGGATATCTATGCGCTCGAGGCCGACTGGCGCGCGATGTGGAACCGCTCGGGCCGGCCGGCCCTGCGCAGCCCCGATGCGGCCTTTCTGGGCTGGCTGAAAAAGCGCGGCTGACCCCGGTCCCCGCCCGGCCCCGGCCGGGCGGGGACCGGGGTCGCGCGGGCGGACCGGCGCTACCGTCGCGCGTGGACTTGCAGGAGCGGAGTTGTTATCCAGCGGCTGAATTGATCAAGGCAGGCAGGGACATTTTACATGCAGATCGAGGAAACGGCATTGCCCGGAGTGCTGATCCTGACGCCCCGTCGCTTTGGCGACGACCGTGGCTACTTCAGCGAGGTCTGGAACCGCGAAACCCTGCGCCGCCAGGGCATCGACATCGATTTCGTGCAGGACAACCATTCGCTCAGCCGCAGCGCCGGCACCGTGCGCGGGCTGCATTACCAGTCGCCGCCCCATGCCCAGGACAAGCTGGTGCGCTGCGGCGCGGGCGTGATCTTCGATGTGACGGTGGATGCGCGCCGCGGCTCTCCGACCTATGGCAAATGGGTGGGGGTGGAGCTTTCGGCCGAGAACGGCCGGCAGATCCTGGTGCCCAGGGGCTTTCTGCATGGCTTCGTGACCCGGGCGCCCAATTCGGAACTGCTCTACAAATGTTCGGATGTCTATGCCCCGGACTGCGACGGCGCGGTGCGCTTCGACGATCCCGATATCGGCATCGACTGGGGCATCGCCCCCGGGGCCGCGATCCTGTCGGACAAGGACCGGGACGCCCCGTCCTTTGCCACCTTCTCCTCTCCCTTCGTCTATGAGGTCTGAGCCATGAAAATCCTCGTGACCGGAGGGGCCGGCTTCATCGGTTCGGCCGTGGTGCGCCAGGCGGTCCGGGCCGGCCATGCGGTGGTGAACCTCGATGCGCTGACCTATGCCGCCTGCCTCGAGAACGTGGCGGAGGTGGCCCGCAGCTCGGCCTATGCCTTTGAACAGGCCGATATCCGCGACCGCGCCGCGCTCGACCGCATCTTCGCCGCCCACGATCCCGATGCGGTGATGCATCTGGCCGCCGAAAGCCATGTCGACCGTTCGATCGACGGGCCTTCGGATTTCATCGAGACCAATATCACCGGCACCTTCAACATGCTGGAAGCCGCGCGCGCCCACTGGACGCGCAGGGGCCGGCCGGCGGGTTTCCGTTTCCATCACATCTCGACGGACGAGGTCTTCGGCTCGCTGCCCGCCGACAGATCGGTGAAATTCACCGAAGACACGCCCTATGATCCGCGCAGCCCCTATTCGGCCTCGAAGGCGGCCTCGGACCATCTGGTGCGCGCCTGGCACGAGACCTACGGCCTGCC
>JBDHSO010000044.1:0-22376 GCA_039808125.1 Rhodobacter sp.
TGCTGCAAGAGAGGATTGAACTCTCGACCTCTCCCTTACCAAGGGAGTGCTCTACCACTGAGCTACTGCAGCGCCGTCGGTGGCGGGGAGATAGTCGAAGGCGGCCGCAGGTGCAACCCCCTTTTCGCGGTGGCTGGACCGTCCTGCGCCGCTGGGGTATGTGAACGGCATGACCCGCCGCCCGCCCCCCTCTGCACCGGAAGACCGGCCCGCAAGGACCGATACCGGGGCTGCGGGGGCGGCGCGCGCGCGCGAGGAGCGGTTGAAGGCCGCGCTCAAGGCCAATATGGCGCGCCGCAAGGCCCAGGCCAGGGGGCGCGCAGCGGCGGCCGGGGCGGAAGACACGGCCGGCAACGACGCGGCGGACAACGATACGAAGGACGCATGAGGCATGGATTCAATTCTGGTCAGGGGCAATGGCCCGCTCAGCGGGGAAATCCCGATCGCGGGGGCAAAGAACGCCTGCCTCACGCTGATGCCGGCGACGCTTCTGACCGATGAGCCGCTGACGCTGTCGAACGCGCCGCGGCTCTCCGACATCCGCACCATGGCCCAGCTTCTGGCCAGCCTTGGCGCCGAGGTGGCGGCCTTGCAGGACGGGCTGGTGCTGGCGATGTCCTCGCACCGTATCGACAATCACACCGCCGACTATGACATCGTGCGCAAGATGCGGGCCTCGATCCTGGTACTGGGGCCGATGCTGGCGCGCGACGGCCATGCCGTCGTCTCGCTGCCCGGCGGCTGCGCCATCGGCGCGCGCCCGGTGGACCTGCATCTGAAGGCGCTGGAGGCGATGGGGGCGGACCTCGACCTGCGCGACGGCTATGTCCATGCCCGCGCGCCGGGTGGGCGACTGAAGGGCGCGGTGGTGGAATTCCCCTTCGCCTCGGTCGGGGCCACGGAAAACGCGCTGATGGCGGCAACGCTGGCCAAGGGCACCACGGTCCTGAAGAATGCCGCGCGCGAGCCGGAGATCGTCGACCTGGCGCAATGCCTGCGCAAGATGGGCGCCCAGATCGAGGGCGAGGGCACGGCGGAGATCGCCATCCAGGGCGTCGACAGGCTGCGCGGCGCGACGCATCCGGTGGTGGCGGACCGGATCGAGCTTGGCACCTACATGCTGGTGCCCGCCGTCACCGGCGGCGAGGTGGAATGCCTGGGCGGGCGGATCGAGCTGGTTGCGGCCTTTGCCGAAAAGCTGGACGAGGCGGGAATTTCCGTCACCGAGACCGAGCGCGGGCTGAAGGTCGCGCGCAGGAACGGCCGCATCGGCGCGGTGAATGTGGTGACGCGGCCCTTCCCCGGCTTTCCGACCGACCTCCAGGCGCAAATGATGGCGCTTCTGTGCACCGCCGACGGCGTGAGCGTACTGGAGGAGACCATTTTCGAGAACCGCTTCATGCATGCGCCCGAACTGATGCGGATGGGCGCCAGGATCGACGTCCACGGCGGGCATGCCACTGTCACCGGGGTGGAAAAGCTGAAGGGTGCCCGGGTGATGGCAACCGATCTGCGCGCCTCGGTCAGCCTGATCCTGGCGGCGCTGGCGGCCGAGGGCGAGACGCTGGTCAGCCGGGTCTACCATCTCGACCGCGGCTATGAACGGGTGGAGGAAAAGCTGCGGGCCTGCGGGGCGCAGATCGAACGGGTGAAGGGCGAGTGATGGCAGACGCACGGTTCGAGGACGGCGACGAGGGTCCGCTGCATCTGATGGCACAGGCCGAGACGGATGTGCCGGTGCTGGCGGCGCTGGTGCAGGATGCGGTGCTGACGGCGGCAGATGTGGTCTTCGACCGCCGCCGCCGGCGCTTTGCCGCGCTGGTCAGCCGCTTTCGCTGGGAGGACCGGACCGCCGCCGAGGCGCAGGCCCGCCCCTACGAACGGGTGCGCAGCTTGCTGACGGTTGGGGACGTGCTAGCGGTGCGCTCCCAGGGGATCAGCCGCGGCGACGGCGATCAGGTGCTGTCGATCCTTGATCTGGTCTGGACCCCGGAAGCTGACGGCGCCGGTACCCTGACGCTGGTGCTGGCGGGCGACGGGGCGGTCGAACTGCGGGTCGAGACGCTGGAACTGGCGCTGGCCGATGTCAGCCGCCCCTATCGCGCCGTGTCGGGAAAGGTGCCCGATCACGGCGCCTGAGGCGGCCCGCGCATGGCCCTGCCCCTTGTGCCGCGCTTCCGGGCGGAAAGGGAGGATGCACAAGCGCAGGCGTGCCCCGGATCGCCCCCGGCCCGAAGGGCATGGGCAGCGGGAACGACGCGCGGAACGGCAGGCACCACCCATGCCAGCAAGACGGGCAAGGAAAGAACAGACCCATCCGCCCCTGCACGCGCGCCCCAGCGCGAGGCGGACGGCCGATGGCGATGGCGCGGGTGCCCCGCCGCCCCCCGCGCGCGCCTAGCACAGATAGGCGCGCAGCGTGGCTTCGGTTCCATCGGCCCAAAGCCGGTGCAGCCAGCGCGCGAAGGCCGCCGAGAACCGGGCATTTCCGGCAAGCCCGCCATAGACCGAGGTCATCTCGAGCCAGGCCTGCGGCCGCGCCCGCGCCTCCGCGGCCCGCGCCGTCAGCGCCTCCCAGGCGGGATCGTTGGGCGCGATCGTGGCACCGCTGTCGGAGGTCGCGGCGCAGTAGCGGCACCACAGTGCCGAGACCAGCGCAAGCCCCTCGGCCGGGCCGCCGGCCGCCAGCGCATCGCGAAGCGAGGGCAGGATGAACTTCGGCTGCCGGTTCGAGCCGTCGAAGCACAGCCTGCGCACGGTATCGGCGATCTCGGAGTTGGAAAACCGCGCCCGGATCAGCCGGTAATAGGCGGCGATGTCGGTATCTGGCACCGGCGGCACATAGGGGATCACCTCCTCGGCCTCGACCCGGTCGAGAAAGGCCGAGATCAGCGGATCGGCCATCGCCTCGTGGACATGCTCGATCTCCATCAGCGCGCCGGGATAGGCGATGATCGCATGCCCGCCGTTCAGGATGCGGATCTTCATCGTCTCATAGGCATGGACCTGATCCGAGAAGGTGACGCCCACCCGCTCCAGCGCCGGGCGGCCGGCGGGGAAATTGTCCTCGATCACCCATTGCCGGAACGGCTCGCAGGTGACGGGGACGGGATCGGCAAGGCCGAAACGGGCCGCCATCTCCCGCTCGAGCGGGCCGGTTGCGGGCGTGATGCGGTCGACCATCGCATTGGGAAAGGCCACATGCGCCGCGATCCATCCGGCAAGTTCGGGATCGGACAGCCGGGCCAGCCCGGTGACGGCGTTCCGAGTGACCTGCCCGTTCGAGGGCAGGTTGTCGCAGCACATCACGGTGAAGGGCGGGATGCCGGCGGCGCGTCGGGCCTTCAGCGCGGCCAGGATGGCGCCGAAGGCGGTGGCGGGGCGGTCCGGGGTCCGGGCATCGGCCAGGATCCCGGGCGCTGCGGGATCGAAGGCGCCGGTGCGGGCGTCGATGAAATAGCCGCCCTCGGTGACGGTCAGGCTGACGATGCGGATCGACGGCCGGGTCATCGCGGCGATCAGGCTGCGGTTGTCCGGCTCGACCGGCAGGAAATCGACCATCGCGCCGATGCGGCGACAGCTGTGGCCGGCCGGATCAAGCTCGATCACCGTCGACAGGCAGTCCTGCGCGCGCAGCGCATCGCGCATCGCCGCATCGGGCGCCCGCACGCCGGCGCCAAGGATCGCCCAGTCATGCCCCTGCCCCAGGTTGAACAGGTCGTCGAGATAGACCGCCATATGTGCGCGGTGAAAGTTGCCCAGACCGATATGGACGATGCCCGGCGTCAGGCGGCTGCGGTCATAGGCCGGACGTGCGACGGTTCCCTCCATGTCAGGCCATCCAGTTGCCGCCGTCCACGCCGAAGCACTGGGCGACGATGTAATCGGCATCCGGCGAGGCGAGGAAGACGGCCATCCCGGTCAGATCCGCCGCCGTCCCCATGCGCCCGAACGGCACGGCGCGGCCGACTTCCTGCTTTTTCTGCCCCGGGGGCTTGCCTTCGTAGCGGGCGAAGAAGGCATCCACCCCGTCCCAATGTTCGCCGTCCACCACACCGGGGGCGATGGCATTGACGTTGATACCATGGGCGATCAGGTTCAGCCCGGCGCTTTGCGTCAGGCTGATGACCGCGGCCTTGGTGGCGCAATAGACGGCCACCAGCGATTCGCCCCGGCGCCCGGCCTGGCTGGCCATGTTGATGATCTTGCCGCCCTGCCCTTGCGCGATCATCTGCCGCGCGGCGGCCTGCAGGCAGAACAGCGTACCTGCCACGTTCACGGCAAACAGCCGGTCATAATCGGCGCGGTCGACCTCGGCGATGGGGGCAGCCGAAAACAGCGCGGCATTGTTGATCAGGATGTCGAGCCGCCCCATCCCGGCCACGGCTGCGGCGAATCCCGCATCGATGCTGTCCTGGCGCGTAACATCCATCTCGACCGCCATCGCCTGCGGCCCGAGGCCGGCGGCCGCGGCCCGGACCGCCGCGCCGTTCACATCGGCCAGTGCGACGCGGGCGCCCTCGGCAAGATAGGCGCGGGCGAATTCCAGCCCGATGCCGCGCGCCGCGCCGGTAATCAGTGCGCATTTTCCCCGAAGTTTCATGCCAGTGCCTTTCCCTCTGGACCAAAGTGGTAGAGCCGGCCCTCCTGCGGGCCCAGACGCACCGCCATGCCGTGGTGCAGCCCCATCTCTCCCGATCCGCACACTGTCAGCACGCCGATGCCGGGCACGTCAACCTTGAGGAACGTGTCCGATCCGAGGTGTTCGGCCAGCCCGATCACCCCTTCCCACGGGCCATCGGCCGAGACGACCATGTGTTCGGGCCGCACGCCCAGCGTGGTGCAGCCGCGCTGCGCCGCCACCTCGCCCGCGATGAAATTCATCTTCGGGCTGCCGATGAATCCGGCGACGAACAGGTTGCGCGGGCGGTTGTACAATTCCGGCGGACTGCCCACCTGATCGATCCGGCCGGCGTTCAGCACCACGATCTTGTCGGCCATGGTCATGGCCTCCACCTGATCGTGGGTGACGCAGATCATCGTGGTCTTCAGGCTCTGGTGCAGTTCCGAGATCTCCTGCCGCATCGTCACCCGCAGCGCCGCATCGAGGTTCGACAGCGGCTCGTCGAACAGGAAGGCCGCCGGTTCGCGCACGATGGCACGGCCGATGGCGACGCGCTGGCGCTGGCCGCCCGACAGTTGCGCCGGGCGCCGGTCGAGGTAGTTCGACAGGTTCAGCACCCTTGCCGCCTGTTCGACCTTGCGATCCTGTTCGGCCTGCGGCATTCCGGCCATCTTCAGCGGGAAGGCGATGTTCCTGCGCACCGTCATATGCGGGTAAAGCGCATAGCTCTGGCACACCATGGCCAGACCTCGGCGGCCGGGCGGCAGGTCGGTCGCGTCGCGGCCGTCGATCTCGGTCTTGCCGGAACTGGCATCCTCCAGCCCGGCGATCGGCCGCAGGAGCGTGGACTTGCCGCAGCCCGAGGGGCCGACGAAGACGACGAACTCGCCATCCTTGATCGTCGGGTCGATACCGGGGATGACCTCCACCTCGCCAAAGGCCTTGCGGATCTGCATCAATACGATCTTTCCCATGGGTCCCTCATTTCACGGCGCCGAAGGTCAGGCCGCGGACGAGTTGTTTCTGGCTGAACCAGCCAAGGATCAGGATCGGCGCGATGGCCATGGTCGAGGCCGCCGACAGCCTGGCGTAGAACAGGCCCTGCGGTGCGGAAAAGCTGGCGATGAAGGCCGACAGCGGTGCCGCGCGGACGGTGGTCAGCGTGATGGTCCAGAACGCCTCGTCCAGGCCAGGATGACGTTCAGGAGCAGCGTCGAGGCGATGCCCGGCACCGCCATCGGCGTCAGCACATGGACGATCTCGTTCCAGAGGCTGGCGCCGTCCATCCGCGCGGCCTCCGGGATCTCGCCGGGGATTTCCTTGAAATAGGTGTAGAGCATCCAGACGATGATCGGCAGGTTCATCAGCATCAGCGCCAGAACAAGGCCGATGCGGGTGTCGAAGAGGCCGGTCTTCTGGAAGACAAGGTAGAGCGGAACCGTCACCGCCTCCGCAGGCATCATCTTGGTCGACAGCATCCACATCAGCAGATCCTTGGTGCGCCGGCCGGGCACGAAGGCCATGGGCCAGGCCGCCGGAATGGCCAGCGCCAGCCCCAGAAGCGTGGATCCGACCGAGATCACGACCGAATTCCAGAAGAAGCGGGGATAGTCCGACCGTGCCCGGACCTCGGCATAGTTCTCGGTCGTCCAGTCGGCGCTGAACAGTTGCGGCGGCGAGGCCACGGCCGAGGCCTCGGTCTTGAAGCTGGTCAGGATCATCCACAGGACCGGGAAGAAGATCAGCAGCGCCACGCTCCAGGCGGCGACGGTGGTGATCAGCAGGCGGCGGGGGGACTGGGCGCGGGCCATGGGTCGGTCCTCAGCTCTCGAGATGGCGGCCGATGCCGCGCATCAGGAAATAGGCGATGATATTGGCCAGGATCACCGCGATGATGCCCCCGGCCGCGGCACGGCCGATGTCCTTCGCCACGATGGCCTGCTTGAAGATCATGTAGGGAAGCGTGGTCGATGCCGATCCGGGTCCGCCCTGGGTGGTGGTGAAGATCTCGCCGAATATGCCCAGAAGGAAGATCGTCTGGATCAGGATCACCACGGTGATGGCGCGGGTCAGATGCGGCAGGATGATGTAGCGGAAGCGGCCGAAGGCGCCGGCACCGTCCATCTCGGCCGCCTCCAGTTGCTCCGGCGACAGCGATTGCAGCGCGGTCAGCCGGATCAGCGTGGCGAAGGGCAGCCATTCCCAGCCGACGATGCCGATCACCGACAGCATCGGGTAGCTTTCCAGAAACAGGATCGGCTCGGCCCCCAGCCCGCGGGCCAGCGCGGCGAACAGCCCGTTCTGGGGATGCATGAACAGGTTTTCCCAGATCGAGGCGGCAACCGGCGGCATCACGAAGAAGGGGTGCGATGACAAGGATGCGCAGCACGCGCTGCCCCCTGACCGGCTGGTCGATCAGCAGCGCGATCAGGATGCCGAAGACGATGGTCAGCGCCAGCACCCCGCCCGCCAGCGCCAGCGTATTGCCGATGGCCAGCCAGAAATCGGGCGAGCGGAAGAACCACAGTTAGTTGGCGAACCCAACCCGGCCGCTGCGGTCGGGCGACAAGAGGCGATAGAGGCGGAACGAATAATAGAGCGTCATCGCCAGCGGCACCGCCATCCAGACGAAGAGGACGAAGACCGAGGGCGCGACCATCAGGCGCGCGGCGAGACGGCTGGATTGCGTGGCCATGGGGCAACTCCGAAATCGGGGAACCGGCTTTGCGGGGCGAAAAAAGGGGCCGGCTGCGGCGGAGGCGGAGGTGGGCGGCTGGCCCGGACCGCAGCGCCACCCGGCCGGAGGCGCGCGCACCCTGCGGGCAGATTTCTCCGCAGGACGCGCGCGCCGGCCGAAGGTCAGGGCAGACGGGGACCGCGGTGGACGGCCCCTGCCCCGGCGCGCAGGTTACTGGATGTAGCCCGCGGCCGTCATTTCGTCGGTCACGACGCTTTGCGCCTTGGCCAGCGCGTCATCGGCGGATTTCTGGCCGGCCAGCGCGGTCGAGAAGATCTCGCCCACCGTGGTGCCCAGGCCCTGAAACTCGGGGATCGTCACGAACTGCACGCCCACACAGGGCACCGGCTTGACGATCGGCGCGTTCGGATCGGCCGAATTGATCGAATCGAGCGTCACCTTGGCAAAGGGCACCTTCCGGTATTCCGGGTTCTCGTAAAGCGAGGTGCGGGTGCCCGGCGGCACGTTGGCCCAGCCTTCCTTCGATGCGACAAGGGCGAGGCAATCCTTGTTGGTCGCCCAGTTGATGAAGGCCTTGGCGGCATCCTGCTTCTGGCTGGAGGCGGGGATCGCCAGCGACCAGGCCCAGAGCCAGTTGCCGCGCTTGCCCAGCCCGTTGTCGGGCGCGAGCGCGAAGGCGACATGATCGGCCACGGTCGAAGCCTTGCCGGTGACGAAGGAGGCGGCGACCGTGGCGTCGATCCACATGCCGCAATGGCCCTGCTGGAACAGCGTCAGATTCTCGTTGAACCCGTTGTTCGAGGCGCCGGGCGGGCCGTATTCGTTCATCAGATGCAGATAGGTGTCGAGCGTCGCCTTCCATTCCGGCTGGTCGAACTGCGGCACCCAGGCCTCGTCGAACCAGCGCGCGCCGAAAGAACTGGACATGGCGGTCAGGAAGGCCATGTTCTCGCCCCAGCCGGCCTTGCCGCGCAGGCAGATGCCGTATTGTTCCCTGGTCTTGCCGGTCATCGCGGCCGCGGCCTTCCCGATACCGGCCCAGGTCGGCGCATCGGGCATGGTCAGGCCGGCGGCTTCCATCAGATCCTTGCGGTACATGACCATCGAGCTTTCGCCGTAGAACGGCGAAGCATAGAGGTTCCCGTCAACCGTCAGCCCGCCGCGGATCGCCCGCCGCGGATCGTCGACGTCATAATCGGCCGGCAGGTCGTTCAGGCTGACAAGCCAGTTCTGCCTGCCCCAGATCGGAACCTCGTAGGTGCTGATCGTCATCACATCGTACGGGCCGCCGCCGGTGGCGATGTCGGTCGTCACGTTCTGGCGCAGGACGTTTTCCTCCAGTGTCACCCATTCGACCTTGATGTCGGGGTTCTTGGCATAGAAGTCGCCCATCAGGCCCTGCATGCGGATCATGTCGCCGTTGTTCATGGTGGCGACGGTGATCGTGGTTTCGGCCGATGCGGCACCCGCCAGGGCAAACGCGACCGACGCGCCCAACAGCGCGCGGAGCGTCATTGTCATTGTTGAACCTCCCGGACTGCGTGAGCAATTCATCTTATTACGATCAAATGCTCATAACTGGGCCAGTTCGTCGATCCCCTCTTGCGGCGAAAACGCCGGACGGGCGGCGTTCAGCCGCGGGTCAGCAAGGCCTGCGCGGTGGGCGCATCGGTGACGAGACCGTTGACGATACGGGATTTCAGCGCGGCATGGATGGCGGGAACCTTGGTCGCCCCGGCCGCGATGCCAATGGCGGGCCGGTCGAGCCCGGGCTCGACCCGGACGCCCCCGGTGCGGGTGTTGATGCCGAAATCGAGGTAGCGGCCGTCCGAATCGAAGGTCCAGCCCGCCACCTCGCCCGCGGCCCCCGCGGCCTGCATCTCTGCCAGTTCGGCCGCCGAGACGAAGCCGTCCTTGTGCAGCGGCGCATCGTCCGACATCTGGCCAAGGCCGGCGAAGACGACATCGGCGCCACGGGCCAGTTCAAGCACCCGCTGCACCGGCGCCAGCGCATGGAAGGCCGCGCGCTCGGCCGTGGTCGAGGAGACGACCGGAACCAGCATCGGATAATGCGGCGCCAACACCCGGTCGGCCAGCCGCATGACAACATCGAAGAACGAGGCCGACCCGTCCGGCGCGATATTGCCGATCAGCGAGACCAGCCGGTGCTGCGGCGCCTCCATCGGCTCCAGCGCCTCGACCAGGCCGCGCAGCGCGCGCCCGGTGCCAAGGCCGATGACCAGCGGGTCCGGCATCCGCAGAAAGCGTTCCAGCTCCGCCGCCGCGGCGCTGGCGATGGCCGCCACCGCATCCGCCCCGGGGCCGAGGCCCGGCACCACCCGGACGCGGTTCAGGCCGAAGCGGTCGCGCAGCCGCGCCTCCAGATCCATGCAGGCGCCGATCCGATGGTTCAGGCGCACATGGATCAGCCCCTCGGCCATGGCGCGGCTGACCAGCCGCTGCGCCCGCTGCCGGCTGATCCCCAGTTCGGCGGCGATCTGATCCTGCGTCATGCCGCCCACATAATACAGCCAGCCCGCGCGCGCGGCCTCGTCCTGCAGGCTGGGTTCGGGATCGGCTCTGCTCATGGCGTCCTCGCAAGTTCCGGCATGACCCGGAAGATTTCATCGAATGCGGCAAGCTGGCGGGCGGCGCGGGCATCCTCGGGTTCTGGCGGCGCGTCGGGGTCCATATGGCTGCCGCCGGTAAAGCGCCAGACCTCGATTCCCGCGGCCAGGGCGGCGCGGATGCCGGTCAGGCTGTCCTCGATCACGAGGCAGTCCCGCGGCGCGACCGCCATCCGCGCCGCGGCATGCAGGAACAGGTCGGGCGCGGGCTTGCCGCGTGGCACCTCGCTCGCGGTGAAGGTGACGGTTCCCAGCCGGTCCCAGAGGCCGGCCGCAACGACATCTCGACCCGGCGCGGGCTGGAGGAGGTGGCGACGCAGCAGGGCACGGCCAGCCGGTCGAGAAGGCCGGTCACGCCGGGCATGATGCGCAATTCGCGCGCGAAGGCCGAGAGCAGCCCCTCGCGGTAGTCCTCCTCGAACCGGGGCCGCAGATCGAGGCCGAACTCGCGCCGGATCGTCGCCATCACCGTGGGATAGCTGCGGCCAAGGAAATGCCGCGCGACATAGGCGAGGTCGATCCCGAGACCCAGCTTTGCCAGTTCCGCCACCAGCATGCGGGCGCTGATGATCTCGCTGTCGATCAGCGCGCCGTCGCAATCGAGGATCAGAAGGCCGGGCGTCGGGCGGGGCATGGCGGGAACCTCCTGTCGCGCAGGCCCGGAGTTCGGCGAAATGCCGCGAAATGGCAACAGGCCGTGGCGCCGCCGCCCCGGCCTGCCCGCGCCAGCCCGCCGCCCCCGCCTGCTGCCGTTGTCGGTCAGTCCAGCTTGCCGGTCGCGACGGCCGGGAGCCAGTCGCCCCTGCCGCCGGTCAGCGCCGAAAGCGGAACGGCCGCGAGCAGCCCCAAGGCCACGGGCAGCGCCCAGAGGCTGATCAGGCCAAAGGGCATGGCGGCCAGGAGCGCAAGGCCGATCAGGGTTTCCGGCGCGTGAAAGCGCAGCAGCGCGCCCCAGGATTGCCGCCCTTGCCCGTGCTGCGGCCAGCCGGTATCGGTGCCGGTCAGCGCGCGGGCGATGATGCGGATGTGATGGATCATCATCACCGGCGCCGACAGGATGGCGACCGCGGTCTCGACCGCCAGCACCCGGGCAAAGCCCAGCCGGCGGCCGCGCGGCACGCCGGTCCGCCGCAGATAGTCGACCAGCCCGAAAAGTCGCGGCGCGAACAGCAGGAAGACCACCGTCGCGGCCAGCCCCGCCTGCACCCCCGCCGTGCCCGGCAGGCCCACGGCATCGCGCCCCGCCGTCGCCCAGAGGATCAGGATCAGCGCCAGCACCGGCGAGCCGATATAGCTCATCGCGCCGGTGGCGAAATGCAGCCGCGACAGGGGCGCCAGACCCCGGGTCTTCAGCAGGCGCACATGTTGCAGGTTGCCCTGGCACCAGCGCGCATCGCGCCGGATGTGGCCGATCAGACTGGCGGGGGCCTGTTCGTGGCTGTCAGGCGCCTCGGGCAGGAAACGCACGCCCCAGCCGGCTCGGCGCAGAAGGGCGGCCTCGACGAAATCGTGTGACAGGATCACGCCGCCCAGCGGGCGCGGCCCGGGCAGATGCGGCAGCCCGGTGCAGGCGGCGAAGGCCCGCAGCCGCACCACGGCATTGTGGCCGAGGAAATTGCCGTCCGATCCGGTCCAGAGCGCATGGCCCCGCCCGTGCGGCCCGCCGTAGACGCGGCTGGCAAAGCTTTGCAGCCGCTGCCAGACCGTCTCGCCCGGCAGGGTGATCGGCAGGCTTTGCACCAGCGCGCAGCCCGGATCGGCCACCAGCGCATCGGCCATGGCCAGCACGGTCGCGCGGCCCATCACGCTGTCGGCGTCGAGGATCAGCGCCGCCTCATAGGCGCCGCCGCTGCGGCCGATCCAGTCGCGGATATTGCCCTGCTTGTAATCGGTGTTCCGGGCGCGGTGCCGGTAGGTCAGCGCCAGATCGGGCCGGCGGGCCGACAGGCGGGCGACCAGCGCCGCCTCCTCCAGCGCCGCCCGGCCAGAGCGGGTATCCGACAGCACATGCAGCGAGAAGCGATGCGCATGGCCCGGACCGCGCAGCGAAGCGAGAAGCGCGACCGCGGGCGCAAGCGTTTCCTCGGGATCCTCGCCGTACATCGGCAGCAGGATCGCGACGCGCAGGCCCGGCGCCGCGGCATTGGCGCGCGCGGGGGGGCGCCAGAACAGGCCGCAGAACGACGAGACGGTCGACATCGCCATCCAGAAGACGGCAAAGCCCGACAGCGCCGCCAGAAGCCCGTCGGCGAGGGACAGCGGCCCCGCGCCCGCCAGCACCTGTGCCGTGGCCCAGCCGAATCCGACCGCAAAGGGCAAGGGCAGCGTCAGAACCGCAAGGCGCACCGGCCAGGCATGGTGCCGCGCCGGCCGCGGCCCCGGGGCCGCTGCGTCGCGGAACGGCCGGTCCAGCCGCTGGTCCGGCATGGCCAGCGGTGCCGGCAATGCCACGGGGCGAAAGCCGAACTGGGGGCGGAAGGCACGGGTCATGATCAGGGCATCCAGCGATAAAGCCAAACTTCTCCGACAAGGGTCCGTCCCCCCCGCCAGAGTTCGATCCGCAGCTCGGACGGCTGGTCGGCGGGCAGGACCAGCGTCGCCGCCACCTGCACCCCGCCGGTGCCCGGATTGGCGAAGACCTGGGCGCCGCGCACCTCGCCGGCGCTGGTCGTCACCCGCGCCTCCAGATCGGCCGGATCCTGGCCAAGCGCGGGATGCGCGCCGTAGTCGACGGAAAACAGCCGGCCCTCCTCGAACACCCGCTCTCCGGTGCGGGTGGCGATGACGGGCGCCACCTCGCCATCGACGGGCGGCGCGCCGGTGGCCCACCACAGCCGATAGTCGAAGCGGTATTCCTGCCCCGCCAGCAGCGGTGCCTTCGGCCGCCAGAAGGCGACCACATTGTCGTAGATTTCCTTGTCGGCCGGGATTTCCACCAGCACGACGGCGCCCTCGCCCCAATCGCCCCTGGGTTCCACCCAGAGCGAGGGGCGCCGCTCGTAATGCGCGGCCAGATCGTTATAGGCGAGGGGATCGCGGGCGCGCTGCATCAGACCAAAGCCGCGCGGCGCGGTATCGGCGAACCAGCTCGTCTCCACCCCTTGCGGGTTCATCAGCGGCCGCCACATCGTGGCCCCCGACCCCGAGGCGATCAGCAGCCCGTCGCTGTCATGCACCGCTTCGCGGAAGTCGTCGAACCGCAGGCGGTTCAGGTCCGAGAACAGATACATCGAGGTTTCGGGCGCGATTCCTGCCTCGTCGAGGTCGGTGCGGGGAAACAGCACGGCCTCGACATCCATCACCGTGGCATCGCCGGGCGAGACGGTGAAGCGATAGGCCCCCGTCACCGAGGGGCTGTCCATCAGCGCATGGACCGTGGCGAAGGTGGCGTGTTTCTCGGCCTGCTCGATCCAGAACTCCCGAAACAGCGGAAACTCCTCGGGCCCCTTGCCCGAAGCGGTGCGCAACGCCAGCCCGCGGGCCGAAAGCCCGTATTGCTGGCCGCGGGCCACGGCGCGGAAATAGGTTGCGCCCTGCCAGACGGCATATTCCTGAAAGATGCCGGGCGTCTCGACCTGCCCGGTCAGGCGGAAGCCGGCAAAGCCGGTGCCGGTCTCGGGCAGGGCCGGAAACCTGTCGGTCCGCACGAAAAGGTCAAGCGCGAAGATCACCTCGCGCGCGAAGCCGTCGCGCACGGCATGAACGGCGACCGGGTTCTTCTGGTACAGGCTGGCCGCGAACATTTCGGCGCGGACCGGGCTGTCGGTCTCGCCGAACAGGGCGTGCGCGCCATCGTACCAGATTTCCCGGGTCTCGTCATAGGTGAGGCCCTGCCAATCGGCCGAGATCTCGGGCGGCGGCGCATAGGGCGCAGCCGCAAGCGCGCGCGCCATCTCCTCGACCGTCGCGGCCGAAAACGGCCGTGCCTCGCCGAACCGCAGGCCATTGGCGGCCTCGACGGCGGCTGGGTCCCCTGCCCCGGCAGCGGCCGCAACCTCGCCCTCGGCCTGTGCCGCCCGCGCGACCAGCCCGCCGGCCGCCAGCGCCAGCGCCCATCCCAGTGCCCCGCGACGGGACATTCCCTCCGCGCGCTCTGCCGTCATGTCCTATACCTCTTGTCTCAGCCCCGGGCCATCTGCGGCCGGACGCCATCCATCTGCCCCGGCCGCGCGGGGCTGGCCCCGCTCTGCCTTCCAGGGCTGGCTCTTGAACCAGCCCGCAATGCGCGCCACCGCCCAGATCAGGGCGACCCCCGCGAGATTCAGAACCGCCGTGACGAAAGCGCCGCGGCCGAAAAGTTCGAGAAATGCGCCCAGAACCCGCGCCAGCACCATCGAGGCGGCAAAGACCGCCAGCGACTGCCGCCCGATGTCGACGACCGCGCCGACCGGCCCGCGAAAAGTCGCGGCCAGGCGCTTCAGCCGCTGGCCGCCCGGGCCGCAGGCGGCCCAGGCCAGATAGGCCAGCGCCAGGAAATGCACATAGCGCAGCACGCCCATGCCGGTCTTGTCGTAAAGCGCCACCCAGTCCTGCCGCCAGGCCCGCAGCGCGGGCGAGGCGCCGATGGTGACATGCCAGGCGAAGGGCAGTGCCAGCGCCAGGATGCCCAGTGCCAGCCAGACCAGCTCGCGGCGGAGGGGCGGCAGCGGCAGCCAGCCCGCCCGGAGCCCGTAGCCGGTGAAGAACACAAGCTGCCAGGCGAAGGGGTTGAAGAACCAGGACCGGCCGGGCGCGCCCGGAAACCACCATTCCGCCGGGATCGCCAGCCCGCCCGAGGTTCCCACCGCCCAAAGCCCGAGGCTGACCAGCAGCGCCAGCCGCGGCTCGACCCGCGCCAGCGCCACCATCGGCGGCACCAGCGCCAGAAGCACAATGTACATCGGCAGGATGTCGAAAAAATTCGGCACATAGGTCAGCGTCATCAGCCCGACCAGATTCGGCCCGGTGTTGCGCAGGAACGGATAGAGGTTCAGCGCGCCAACCTCGTCGCGCGGAAAGAGATGCGAATAATTCGCCAGCAATGTCAGCAGCATCAGCGTCAGGAAGATGCCGATATGCACCCAGTAGACCTGCCAGATCCGCAACAGGACCCGCGCCGCGCCCATCGCCCAGCCCGCCCGTGCGAAGATCGCGCCATAGGCGATGGCCGAGGCCATGCCCGAGCAGAAGACGAAGATCTCGGTCGAATCGGAAAAGCCGAACCGACCGGGGATCCACAGCGTCCAGGGATTGTCGGTGATATGGGCGATCAGGATGACGATCATCGCCACGCCCCGGAAGAAATCCAGCCGGATGTCGCGTTCCCGCGCAGGAGCCGGAGCTGCGGCGGGGGTCTTCAGGGGGCTCACGTCACGCCTCTGGCCAGCGGCCTTGTTACGGTCTGCTCCGGCCTTGGGTTTCCCCTCCGCGCATGCCGCCTCCCGTGGGTTGCATCGCGGGATCGGTGCCCGATCCTGCAATCGCAGCATGACTCCCCGCGCGACATCCGATAGATCCTCGCCGCGACGTTCGCAATGGTCAAGCGCTTGAAATCACCGAGTTGCGATGGGGATCCGCGGCCCATACCCCCGGTTTGCGCCGCTTTCCGCCGAGCGCCGCATGTTGCAGGTGCAAAGGGATTTCACCGCCGCATGGCAGCCTTGCAGCGGCTGCATGGCAGCGCGGCCCCCGCCGCCTTCGCCCCCCTGTGGCGGTCAGCTCCAGTCCAGCACCACCTTGCCGGAACTGCCGCCCCGCATCGCCGCGAATCCTTCGGCGAAACCGGCGGCGGGGAAGCGATGGGTGATCACCCGGCCGATGTCGAGGCCGTTTTCCAGCATGGCGATCATCTTGTACCAGGTCTCGAAGATCTCGCGGCCATAGACGCCCTTGATCGTCAGCGCCTTGAAGACGATGCGGCTCCAGTCGACGGCGGTCCGCCCGGGCGGGATGCCCAGCATGGCGATGCGCCCGCCCATCACCATGGCCTCGACCATCTGCTCGAAGGCGGCGGCATTGCCCGACATCTCCAGCCCGACGTCGAAGCCCTGCACCAGCTTCAGCCGCGCCTTGACCTCGGCCAGATCCTCGCGCGCGACATTCACCGGCACGCAATCGGCAACCTCGGCGGCCAGCCGCAGCCGGTCCTCGTTCACATCGGTGATGACGACATGGCGCGCCCCCACATGCCGCGCCACCGCCGCCGCCATGATCCCGATCGGCCCGGCGCCGGTGATCAGCACATCCTCGCCGATCAGGTCGAAGCTCAGCGCGGTGTGGACGGCATTGCCCAGCGGATCGAGAATCGCGCCGATCTCGTCGGGTATCGCATCGGGCAGCGGCACGACGTTGAAGGCCGGCAGCCGCAGGTAATCGGCAAAGGCGCCCGGCTCGTTCACGCCGATGCCACGTGTCTCGGGATCGAGATGGAACCGCCCCGAGCGGCTTTGCCGGCTGGTCCTGCCGATCAGATGGCCCTCGCCGGAACATCGCTGCCCCGGCGTCAGCCCGGTGACATCACGCCCGATCTCGACGATCTCGCCGGCGAATTCATGCCCCGTCACCAGCCCGAGAGGCACGGTCCGCCGCGCCCAGTCGTCCCAGTTCCAGATATGGACATCGGTGCCGCAGATGCCGGTCCTGTGCACCCGGATCAGCACATCCTCCGGCCCGATCTCCGGGATCGGCCGCTCCTCCAGCCACAATCCCGGCTCGTCCTTCGCCTTGACCAGACAGCGCATCTCAGATCACCCCCAGCTCACGGCCCGCATCGGCAAAGGCCGACAGGGCGAAATCGAGATCCTCGCGCGTCAGCCGCGCATTCATCTGCGTCCGGATGCGGGCCCCCCCCCGGGGCACGACGGGAAAGAAGAACCCGGCGACATGAACGTCGCGCGCCCCCAGCGCCGCCGCCATCCGCTGCGCCAGCACCGCATCGCCCAGCATCACCGGCACGATCGGATGCTCGCCCGGCAGCAGCCGGAAGCCCAGCCGCTCCAGCCCCGCCCGCCAGTAGCCCGCATTTGCAGTCAGGGCTGCCCGCAGATCCTCGGCCGCCTCGGCGATCTCCAGCGCGGCAAGGCCCGCCCCCACCACCGCCGGCGGCAGCGCATTCGAGAACAGATAGGGCCGCGCGCGCTGGCGCAGCAGGTCGATCACCGGGCGCGACGCCGCGACATAGCCCCCGAGCGCCCCGCCAAGCGCCTTGCCCAGCGTGCCGGTCAGGATATCCGCCCGCACCCCTGCCCGCGCCGGCGTGCCGCGCCCCTGCGGCCCGACAAGGCCGGTGGCATGGCAGTCGTCCACCATCAGGAGCGCACCGTAGCGGTCGGCGAGATCGCGGATCCCGGCCAGCGGCGCAAAGCTGCCATCCATCGAGAACACCCCGTCCGTCGCCACCAGCACGAAACGGGCGCCCTCGTCGCGCGCCTTGCGCAGCTGCGCCTCCAGATCGGCGAGGTCGCCATTGGCATGGCGATAGCGCCGCGCCTTCGACAGCCGGATGCCGTCGATGATCGAGGCATGGTTCAGACTGTCCGAAACCACCGCATCCTCCGGCCCGAGAAGCGGCTCGAACACCGCGCCATTGGCGTCGAAACAGGCGGCGAAGAGGATGGCCTCCTCCTGGCCGAGGTACTCCGCCAGCCGCCGCTCCAGCGCGCGGTGAATGTCCTGCGTGCCGCAGATGAAGCGCACGCTGGCCATGCCATAGCCGTGGCTCGCCATCGCCCGCTCCGCCGCGGCGATCAGCCGGGGATCGTCGGCCAGACCCAGATAGTTGTTGGCGCAGAGGTTCAGCATCCGCCGCCCGGCCACGGTGATCCAGCAGCCCTGCGTCCCCTCGATCTCCCGCTCGGCCTTCCACAGGCCCTCGGCCCGGATGCCGTCGAGAACCCCCGCCAGATGATCGAGAAACTTCCGATTTTCCGTCATGACAGACAAGCCTCCACTTTAAAGGATTCATGCATCAGACTTCGACTTCCGTCAAGATAGCGGATAAAGTTCCGCAAAGCCGGAAATTCCGCCGCTTCTTCTCTGCCGAAATATCCCGGGGCATGCGGGGCAGCGCCCCGCATCTGCCGCCTCAACTGTCCTGCACGATCAGGATGGCGCGCGCCGGCCCGTCCTCGGCGGCAATCTCATGCGGCCGGTCCGCCGGATAGCGCGCGACATCGCCCGGACCCAGGCTCTCTCCCTCCTCCCCCGACCTGAGCGACAACCGGCCCTCGATCACCGTCAGATGTTCGCGGCAGCCCGGGCCATGGGGGTCGGAGACCAGCCGCGCGCCCGCGCGGAAGGCCAGGTCGTAGACCTCGTGCTCGCCCACCGCCTCGGCCGGCGACAGGATGCGGATCTTCACGCCGTTGCGGTCGATCACCGGGGCGGCGGTGCCGCGCGTGACCTCGATTCCCGGCCGGTCGCGCCCCTCCAGCAGGCCGGCGAAATCCACCTGCAACGCCTGCGTCAGATTCCACAGCGTCGCGACCGTGGGCGAACTCTCGCCCCGCTCGATCTGGCTGACCATGCTGCGCGACACGCCGGAGAGCTTCGCCACCGCATCGAGCGACAGCCCCCGCGCCCGCCGCGCCTCGCGCAGCGAGGCGGCCAGCCGGTCGTGGATGTCGGAACGCGGGTTCATGCCGGCCAGCCTATCACGTCCCGCAATAGGTGACATAGGGCCCAAAGCCGGTCGGCGCGGGCAGCATCAGATCCGGCACGGCCGCATAAGGCGCGCGGACAGCGGCAAGCAGGGTCTCGAAGGGCGCCATGTCGCCGGAACCGGCCGCCGCCAGCGCCGCCTCGACGCGGTGATTGCGCGGGATGACGGCGGGATTGGCCCGCTGCATCGCCAGGGGATCGGGGCCGCGCGCCTGCCAGCGCGGCAGCCAGGCCGCCATGGCGGTGAAATCGGCAAAAAGCGGCTGCAACCGGGACAGATCGCCCGCGGCGGCCCCGGCCAGGCGATGGAAGGTCAGCGTCCAGTCCGCCCCCGTCATCGCGGCCAGCAAGTCGTCGGCCAGCGCGCCGTCGCCCGCCTCCTCGCCCGCAAGCCCGAGCTTGCGCCGCATCACCGCAAGCCATTCGGTGCGATAGATGCCGGCGATGCCCGCCAGCCGCAGATTGGCGGCCTCCACCGCCGCTGCCTCATCCGCGCCAAAGAGCGGCAGCAGCGCCTCGGCCAGCCGGGCGAGGTTCCAGCCCAGGATCAGCGGCTGGTTGGCATAGGCATAGCGCCCCTGATGGTCGATCGAGGAAAACACCGTGCCCGGCGCATAGTCCTCCATGAAGGCGCAGGGGCCATAGTCGATGGTTTCGCCCGAAATCGCCATGTTGTCGGTGTTCATCACGCCATGGATGAACCCGACACCCATCCATTGCGCGATCAGCCGCGCCTGCCGGCCGATCACCGCATCGAAGAAGCCGAGGTAGTCGCCGGCCGCCAGATCGGGATCGTGCCGGGCCATGGCGTAATCGGCCAGCGCCCGCACCTTGTCCTGCTCGCCCCGGGCTGCATGGAACTGGAAGCTCCCCACGCGGATGTGGCTGGCCGCCACCCGCGCCAGCACCGCGCCGGGTTGCCGCCGGCCATCGCGCAGCACGGCCTCGCCGGTTGCGGTCACGGCCAGCGCCCGCGTCGTCGGGATGGCCAGCGCGGCCATCGCCTCGGACACCAGATATTCGCGCAGCATCGGCCCCAGCACCGCCTTGCCGTCGCCGCCGCGCGAAAACGGCGTCCGGCCCGAGCCTTTCAGCTGCAAGTCCCAGCGCCGGCCCGCGGCATCGAGGAACTCGCCCAGCAGATGCGCGCGGCCATCGCCGAGGACCGGGGAAAACCCGCCGAACTGGTGGCCGGCATAGGCAAGCGCAAGCGGCTCCGCGCCGGCCGGCATCCGCGCACCGGAAAACCACGCCGCGCCCTCGGCCTCCAGCACCGCGGGATTGAGCCCGAGTTCCGCCGCCAGCGGCGCGTTCAGCGCTACCAGCCGTGGCTCCGCCGGCACATCGGGCGCCAGCGCCAGAAAGCTGCCCGGCAGGCTGCGGGCCCAGGAATTGTCGAACCGGAAGGTCATCGCGCGCCTCGTTTGCCTGAAATGATATGGGCCGCAACGGCCGCGCTGGCAAGAACCCGCAAGCCGGCACCGGGCGCGGGATGATGACGGCAACCCGCCCGTCCGGCAGGAAAATCGCGAAGGATCGGGCAGAAGGATGGTGCGGCCTGGACAGCGCGGAACCCTGCCCCGGTACCTGGCCGGATGCTGGTCGGGGCGAGAAGATTCGAACTTCCGACCTACGGTACCCAAAACCGTCGCGCTACCAGACTGCGCTACGCCCCGACATCCGCCCCATAGCGCGGATCGGCGCGGAGGGAAAGCCGTTCCCGCAGCCATCCGCGCCATTCCGGCAGCGCCCGCCTCAGCCGCAGGGCCAGAGCGCGCCGGGGCCGAGCAGCGGGTGACGCAGTTCCGCACCCGGACCGATGCCGAGCCGTGCGGCGAGGCCCGCATTGATCTCCAGCACGAACTGCACGCCTTCGCCGCCGTCGATCGGGGTGCGGTCGAGCGGTATGGCATCGGGATGGACCGATGTCACCCGCCCCCGCGCGTCGAGAAAGATCATGTCCAGCGGAACGAGGGTGTTTTCCATCCAGAACTGTGCCCGCCGCGGCGTCTCATAGACGAAAAGCATGCCCTGGTCGGGCGGCAGGCTTTCGCGATGCATCAGCCCCAGTGCGCGTTCCGCCGGGGTATCGGCCACCTCGACGGCGAAACTCTGGCCGCCGCCGGGCCAGCGCAGGTCGACCCGCGCGGGCGAACAGGTCTCGGGCGCCGCCATGGCGCGGCCCGCCTCCAGAAGAACGACAAGAGCGGCCGAAGCCGCCCGCAGAACCGGACCGGCCGCGCCGGTCAGACCTTGTCCTTCAGCGCGTTTTCCCAACTCAGCACCTGCACGGCCATGCGGCCGCGCCTCCCCTCGACGATGCGCAGCGCCACGGCCTCGCCCGAGCCAAGATCGGCAAGGCCGGAAACCCGCAGCACCTCTACATGGATGAACACGTCCTCCGGGCGACCGAAGACATTGGCAAAGCCGAAACCCTTGCTCTTGTCGAACCACTTCACCCTTGCGGGTTCCATCGGCAGGTCAAGCACGGCATCCATGGAAAGGCCGCCGGCCTCGTCGCCCAAGGGAACGGTCACGCCTTCCGGCGGCTCGATCTTCAGGACTTCGACCGCCTGCACGCCGCGCGGAGTCGTCTGGATCCTGACGGTGATGCCCGCGCCATCTGCAACCGAACTTTGCCCGAAGTTGCGAAGGACATTCGCATGCAGGAGGATGTCGGCGATAGTGCTCTCGCTGACGATGAATCCGAAGCCCTTGGCCGGATCGAACCACTTCACCCGGCCTTGCAGTACCTGCACGGCCTTCTCTTCTTCCGTCATAACAAGGACTATCTCCCCAGATTAAGCCCTGCCCGTTGATGGGGCTTTCCGGGGTCCGGGTTCAAGAGGGAATCGTCAGCGGGGTGAAGAATAGTTTACTGCTCAACCGTCGTCAGGGATTGAGCCGCACGACCGACCAGTCCGCGGCAAGCCCGTCGCGCGTCCAGCGAAAACGGTCGTGCAGCCGGAACGCGCCATCGGCCCAGAACTCGATTTCCAGGGGAAGAATGCGGAATCCGCCCCAGAACGGCGGGCGCCGGGGAATCGGCCCCTCGCGCAGCGTGACCTTCGCCACCTCGGCAAGCAGCGCCTCGCGCGAGGCAAGGGGCTGCGACTGCCGGCTGGCCCAGGCGCCGAGCCGCGATTTCAGGCTGCGGCTGTCGTAATAGGCGTCGGCCTGCGGCCCGTCCTCGCGTGTGACGGTGCCGCGGACGCGAATCTGCCGGCGCAGCGTCTTCCAGTGCATGACGAAGGCCGCCTTGCCCGAGGCGGCGATCTCGTGCCCCTTGGCGCTGTCGTAGTTGGTATAGAAGACGAAGGCGCCGCCGTCGGGGCCGGACGTCTCGATTTCCTTGAGCAGGACCATGCGGACATTGGGCAGGCCCTCGGCGTCGACCGAGGCCAGCGCGATCGCGTTCGGATCGTTCGGCTCGGTCTTTTCTGCCTCTGCCAGCCAGTCCCGCGCGATGCGGAACGGATCGCTTCCCGCGAAAATTCCCGACCTCTCCGGCACACGTTCCATCGTCTTCCTCCGCCCCGGACGCATCCCCTGCCCTTGCGGCAGCCCCGCAATCCGCCTACACGTCGCTGAACGAGCCTAAGGGTGTGCGAGGGGCGGGGAATGTCAACCGGACTGATGACGGGAAAACGTGGCCTGATCATGGGGCTGGCCAATGACAGGTCGATCGCCTGGGGAATTGCCCAGGCCCTTGCGGCGCAGGGGGCGGAACTGGCGTTCAGCTACCAGGGCGAGGCGCTGAAAAAACGGGTGGAGCCCTTGGCGGCAAGCC
>JBDHSO010000045.1:0-22193 GCA_039808125.1 Rhodobacter sp.
AACACGTCGCCCGGATAGGCCTCGCGCCCCGGCGGGCGGCGCAGCAGCAGCGACATCTGGCGATAGGCCACGGCCTGTTTCGACAGGTCATCGTAGATGATCAGGGCATGGCGGCCGTTGTCGCGGAAGAATTCCGCCATGGCGGTCGCCGAGAACGGCGCCAGATACTGCATCGGCGCGGGGTCCGAGGCGGTGGCGGCCACGACGATGGAATAGGCCATCGCGCCGCTTTCCTCGAGCTTCTTCACCAGCTGCGCCACGGTCGAGCGCTTCTGGCCGATCGCGACATAGACGCAGTAGAGCTTCTTCGATTCGTCCGAACCGGCGGCCTCGTTGTAGGACTTCTGGTTCAGGATGGTGTCGAGCGCGATGGCGGTCTTGCCGGTCTGGCGGTCGCCGATGATCAGTTCGCGCTGGCCGCGGCCGATCGGGATCATCGCGTCGACGGCCTTGAGGCCGGTCGCCATCGGCTCATGCACCGATTTGCGCGGAATGATGCCGGGCGCCTTCACGTCGGCAATGCGACGCTCGGCCGCATCGATGGGGCCCTTGCCGTCGATGGGGTTGCCAAGGGCATCGACCACGCGGCCGAGAAGCGCGTTGCCGGCGGGCACGTCCACGATGGCGCGGGTGCGCTTGACGGTATCGCCTTCCTTGATGTCCTGGTCGGTGCCGAAGATCACGATGCCGACGTTGTCGACTTCGAGGTTCAGCGCCATCCCGCGGATGCCGCCGGGGAATTCGACCATCTCGCCGGCCTGGATGTTGTCGAGGCCATGGACGCGGGCGATCCCGTCGCCGACCGACAGCACGCGGCCGACTTCCGCCACTTCGGCATCCTGGCCGAAATTCTTGATCTGCTCTTTCAGGATCGCAGAGATCTCAGCAGCCTGGATTCCCATCACCCAACCTCTTTCATGGCATTCTGCAGGGAAGCGAGCTTCGATTTGACCGAAGTGTCGATCATGATCGAGCCCAGCTTGACGATCAGTCCGCCGATGAGGCTTTCATCGACGGTGGTTTTTAGTTTCACGGTCTTGCCGACGCTGGCCTTCAGCGTCGCGGCCAGCTTCTTGGACTGCGTGGCGCTCAATGCGGCGGCAGAGGTCACTTCGGCGGTCATCTCGCCGTTCTCGGCATCAATCATCGCGCCCAGTTCGCGCGTCAGTTGCGGCAGCACGAAGAGGCGGCGCTTTTCGGCCATCAGCGACAGGGTGTTCGCGGTCAGCGCGCTCAGGCCCATGGCCTTGGACAGGGCATCGATCGCCTTGGCCTGGTCGCCCCGGCTGACGACCGGCGAGGCGATCATCTGCGAAAGCTCGGGCGAGGCGTCGAGGGCATCGCCCAATGCGGCGGTGTCGGCTGCAAGGGCCGGCAGGGCGCCCGCATCCTTGGCCAGTTCAAAAAGCGCAGTGGCGTAGCGCGCGGCAATGCCCTGAGAGATCGAAGCTGATTCAGCCACGGTCGTCCTTCCCCTGATCTGGGCCTCATCTCGTTCGGCCACGGGCCGGGCTTGGCGCCGGACCATGGACACGGAAGCCCCTTTGTCACCCGATATCGCCGGGTCCTTAGCAGAGGCTTTGCCACGTCGCAACGGGGAAGGTCGCGCTTTCGTGACTGTTGTCGTCGTCATTTCCGGCCATCGGCACAGGTTTTTTGCCCCGGACGCCGTGGCGGCGGAAATCCTCGGTGCGGCGCGAAGGGTGGCGGCGGCATCCGGCACAGGCGGCGGATCGCCCGCCATGGAAGCGCGGCGGCCGGTGGCCGGCGTGCAACGCGGGAAAGGCCGTGGACTACCGCTGGCGCAAGGCCGGTTCGGGCGCCGTGACGCCGCCGCGAACACCGTCCAGCACCCTCAACGGCCGTTTCACCACCGCCCGCAGCCCGCCGCGCGTGGGCGCATAGACCTGCTTCGTCGCCTCGACCAGCAGCACGCCGCCGGCAAGCCAGGGCAGGCGCCTGCCAAGGTTTTCCCACATTCGCGCGGTGCGCAGCCAGAACGGGGTCTGGCTGGGCGGCGCGTGCAATACGGTCAGGCTCTGCTCGGGCGTGAAACCATGCAGACGCAGTTGCGCTTCAAGCTGGGCGTTGGAATAGGGTCGCCCGTAGCCGAAGGGCGTACCGTCACGCCGCGCCCAGAGACCGGCCCGGTTCGGCACCACGAAGACCGCCCGCCCGCCGGGGCCGAGGACGCGATGCGCCTCGTCCAGAACGGCGCCGGGGTCGGAACTGGTTTCCAGCCCGTGCATCAGCACCAGCCGGTCGACCAGCCCGGTGGACAAGGGCCAGGCATGCTCCTCGCACAGGACGGAGACATTGGGCATGCCCGCTGGCCAGGGCATCACACCCTGCGGCCCGGGCATCAGCCCCACGACGCGCCGCACCTCGGACAGAAACGGCCGCAGGAGCGGCACGGCAAAGCCGTAGCCTGCCAGCGTCTGCCCCGGTGCCGGCCGCCACAGGCGCACCAGTTGATCGCGGATCGCACGCTGCGCCACACGCCCGAGCTGGGTGCGATAGTAGAAATCTCGCAGATCCTGCACGTCGAGGTGCATTGCGGGCCGGGCCTCCTTCGGGCGATGCTGCCTTGAACATAGTTGCGCGAGAAGGAAAGACCATGCCCCTTGAGTTTGTCGCCGTTCCCTGCCGTCGGGACAATTTCGCGTATCTCGTCCATGACGCGGCCTCGGGCGCAACCGCGCTGGTGGACGCCCCCGAGGCCGAACCGATCCTGACGGCGCTGCGCGACCGCGGCTGGGAGCTTGGCCAGATCCTCATCACCCATCATCATGACGACCATATCTCCGGGGTCGAGGCGCTGCGGGCCGCGACCGGGGCAAAGGTGCTGGGCGCGGCGGCCGACCGCCATCGCCTGCCGCCGCTCGATCGCGCGGTCGTCGAAGGCGACAGGGTGGCGATCGGCCCCGAGGAAGCCTTGGTGATCGACGTGCCCGGCCACACCCGCGGCCATATCGCCTTTTACCTGCCGCAAAGCGCGCTGGTCTTCACTGCCGACAGCCTGATGGCCGCCGGCTGCGGCCGGCTGTTCGAGGGGACGCCGGAAGAGATGTGGCAAAGCCTGCAAAAGCTGGCGGCCCTGCCGGGCGGGACGCAGGTTTGCTCGGGTCACGACTATCTCGACGGCAACCTGCGCTTCGCGCTGTCCCTTGAACCCGGGCGCGCCGAGATTATCTCCCGTCAGGCAGAGGTGGAAAGGATGCGCCGCGAAGGCCGCCTGCCAATGCCCTGGAGCCTGGACGAAGAGCGGCGGTCCAACCCCTTCCTGCGCGCCGCAGATCCCGCGCTGAAGGCCGTCATGGGCATGGCCGGCGCGCCCGATGTTGCCGTCTTTGCCGCCATCCGCGCCGGCAAGGACAGGTTCTAGGCGGCACTGTCACTTTTGCTGCAACGCCCGGTCACAAAATCGGCGGGTTCGCAGTTTGTCCTTGAAGTAACGACCGGAACACCGAACTTTAACCTTATGAGACCACGGTCGGCGCAGGGCAGAGGTCCCGGCCCGACCCCGAGGAAAAGGAGCACGCGAAAGTGCCGACATTCTCGTCCACGCTCGAGCAGGCCATTCACGGCGCCCTGGCGCTTGCCAACGCGCGCCGCCACGAACTCGCCACGCTCGAACATCTTCTTCTGGCTCTGATCGACGAGCCGGATGCCGCCCGCGTCATGCAGGCCTGCGCGGTCGACCTCGACAGCCTGCGCGCGACCCTGACCGATTTCATCGACGACGATCTGTCGACGCTGGTCACGACGGTCGAGGGGAGCGAGGCAGTGCCGACCGCGGCCTTCCAGCGCGTGATCCAGCGCGCAGCGATTCACGTCCAGTCCTCGGGCCGGACCGAGGTGACGGGGGCCAATGTCCTTGTCGCCATCTTCGCCGAACGGGAATCGAACGCGGCCTATTTCCTGCAAGAACAGGACATGACGCGCTACGATGCGGTGAACTTCATCGCCCATGGCGTGGCCAAGAACCCCTCGTTCGGGGAAAGCCGCCCCGTTCAGGGCGCGGATGAACCGCAGGAGACACCCAAGGCCGAGGCCGGCGAGGCCAAGGAATCGGCCCTGTCGAAATATTGCGTCGATCTGAACATCAAGGCCCGCAAGGGCGATGTCGATCCGCTGATCGGCCGCGAGGCCGAGGTGGAACGCTGCATCCAGGTGCTGTGCCGCCGGCGCAAGAACAACCCGCTTCTGGTGGGCGATCCTGGCGTGGGGAAGACCGCCATCGCCGAAGGCCTCGCCTGGAAGATCGTCAAGAAGGAGGTGCCGGATGTCCTGTCGGGCGCCACGATCTTCTCGCTCGACATGGGCGCGCTTCTGGCCGGCACGCGCTATCGCGGCGATTTCGAGGAACGGCTGAAAGCCGTGGTCAAGGAGATGGAGGATCACCCCGACGCGATCCTGTTCATCGACGAGATCCATACCGTCATCGGCGCCGGCGCCACCTCGGGCGGGGCGATGGATGCCTCGAACCTGCTGAAACCGGCCTTGCAGGGCGGCAAACTGCGCTGCATGGGGTCGACCACCTACAAGGAGTTCCGCCAGCATTTCGAAAAGGACCGCGCGCTGAGCCGCCGGTTCCAGAAGATCGACGTGAACGAGCCTTCGGTCCCGGATGCGATCAAGATTCTGATGGGTCTGAAGCCGCATTTCGAGGAACATCACGACCTGCGCTACACCGCCGAGGCGATCAAGTCGGCGGTCGAACTTGCGGCGCGCTATATCAACGACCGCAAGCTGCCCGACAGCGCCATCGACGTGATCGACGAGGCGGGTGCCGCCCAGCATCTCCTGAGCGAATCGAAGCGCCGCAAGGTGATCGGCACCAGGGAGATCGAGGGCGTCGTCGCCAAGATTGCCCGCATTCCGCCAAAGAACGTCTCGAAGGACGATGCCGAGGTGCTGCGCGATCTGGAAAAGACACTGAAGCGGCTGGTCTTCGGCCAGAACAAGGCGATCGAGGCGCTGTCCTCGGCGATCAAGCTGGCCCGCGCCGGTCTGCGCGAACCGGAAAAGCCGATCGGCAACTATCTCTTCACCGGCCCGACGGGCGTCGGCAAGACCGAGGTGGCCAAGCAGCTGGCGAATACGCTCGGCGTGGAACTCCTGCGCTTCGACATGTCGGAATACATGGAGAAGCACGCGGTTTCCCGCCTGATCGGCGCCCCTCCGGGCTATGTCGGCTTCGATCAGGGCGGCATGCTGACCGATGGCGTCGACCAGCACCCGCATTGCGTGCTCTTGCTGGACGAGATGGAGAAAGCGCATCCGGACGTCTACAACATCCTGTTGCAGGTGATGGACCACGGCAAGCTCACCGACCATAACGGACGGGCGGTGGATTTCCGCAACGTGATCCTGATCATGACCTCCAACGCCGGCGCCTCGGACATGCAGAAGGCGGCCATCGGTTTCGGCCGCGACAAGCGCGAGGGCGAGGATACGGCGGCGGTGGAGCGCATCTTCACACCGGAATTCCGCAACCGGCTGGATGCGGTGATCAGCTTCGCGCCGCTCGGCAAGGAGATCATCCTGCAAGTGGTCGAAAAGTTCGTGCTGCAACTGGAAGCCCAGCTTATCGACCGCAACGTGCATATCGAACTGACGCCGGAAGCGGCAAGCTGGCTGGGCGACAAGGGCTATGACGACCGGATGGGCGCCCGCCCGCTGGGCCGGGTGATCCAGGAACACATCAAGAAGCCGCTGGCCGAGGAACTTCTGTTCGGCAAGCTGGTCAAGGGCGGCTTGGTGCGCGTCACCGTGAAGGACGATGCCATCCATCTGGAGGTGCAGGAACCGGGCAAGCCCCGCCTTGCCAACCAGAAGCCGCCGCTTCTGACCGCGGAATGAAGACTGCAACGGCGCCCGCACCCCCGGGCGCCGTTGTGCCATTCGGCCATGGCGCTTCAGGGTGAAGGAATGCCGGCGGCCGGGAGTGTCCTGGCTGAAGACGTTCTGCCAGCCCCCCGGCATGGCGCTGCCAGATCGAGCTTACATACATCGTCTCCGGATCGTCGCGCCCGCTGCGCCTGTAGCGGGCAAGATGGCTGATCAGCGCGTGATCCGGGCCAAGCGGACGCACCCGCAGCTCCGACAGAACGAAATCCGCCACGGTCGGCCCGCAAAACCGTCGGGATAGACGCCCGGAAAATCCGCCGCCAGCGCCGCCCGGTCGGCGGCGGCGTCGCCATCGGCCAGCGCCTGCCACACCGCGCGCTCGCAGGCCTCGATCTCGACGGCAAGTTTCATCCTCAGCGCTCGGTCAGCTTCAACTCGATGCGGCGGTTCTGCGCCCGTGCCGCCGCGCTCTCGCCCTCGGCGACCGGGCGGTACTGTCCGAAGCCGGTGGCGGCCAGCCGGTCGGGAGGGAAGCCAAGGTCGTCCTGCATATAGCGCACGACCGACAGCGCGCGGGCCTGGCTCAGTTCCCAGTTGTCGCGGAAGGCGGCGCCGGGCGACAGCGGCACATCGTCGGTATGGCCATCCACGCGGATGATCCAGTCGATCTCGGGCGGAATTTGCGAACGGATGTCGTTCAGGATCTTCACCACGCCGGCGATCTGCGCCTTGCCCTCGGGCGACAGGTCGGCCGCACCGGGCTCGAACAACACCTCCGACGAAAAGACGAAGCGGTCGCCCACCACCCGCACGCCTTCGCGCCCGGACAGAAGCCGCGACAACTGTCCGAAGAATTCCGACCGGAACTTCGCCAGATCGGCATTCTCGCCCTCCAGGCGCTTGCGCTCCGCCTCTTCCAATTCGGCTCTCGCGCGCTGTTCGGCGGCGACCTGCGCCAGCGCGGCATTCAGATCCTGACCCAGCGATTCAACCTGCATCTGCGCCTCGGCGCGGCGTTCCTCGACTTCGCCCAGAACGGCCTGCAGGGTGGCAAGTTCGGTGCGCAATGCCGCCATCTGCTGGTTGAGCAGTTCCACCTGCCGCGCGGCCTCCAGCGATTTCTGCTGTTCCTCGCTCAGTTTCGCCTCGGCCGCGGCCAGCGCCGCCTCCTTCTGTGTCGCCGAATTCTCGCCCGCGGCGCGCGCGGCAGCCAGAAGGGTCAGCGTCTCTTCCGCCCGGCGCCGCTCGGCCTCCAGCGCCAGCGTCATCGCCGTCAGTTCGGTTTCGGCGCCCTCCAGCTTCTGGCGCAGCGCCTCCAGCGCCGCGGCATCGGCCAGCCGCATCGCCTCGGCCTCGGAAATCGCCGTTTTCGCGGTCTCGACCGCGGCGGCATCCGCCTCGGACTTGCTGCGCAGATCGGCGAGCAGCGCCTCCAGCGCCTCGCGCCGGGCCGCGGCAAGCCGGGCCGCCTCGGTCGAGGCGTCGATCTCGTCGCGGGCCTTGGCCAGCGCGATCTGCATCGCCTCCTGTTCGGTGATCAGCCTTGCCTTCGCCGCCTCGAGATCGGCCACCGATACGGCCAGCCCCTTCGCCTCGGCTTCGGCCTTGTCGCGCGCGTCCGTCATCAGCGCGAGGCCCTCCTGCGCCTTGTCGCGCTCGCCAATCAGGGCCGCGACCTGCGCCTCGAAGGCGGTGATCTTTGCTGCCGCTTCGGACAATTCGCCCTGTTTCGTCGCCAGATCGCCGCGCAATCCGGCGATCAGCGCCTCCTGCTCCTGCCCTCGGGTCAGCGCCACCGTCAGCGAGGTCTCAAGCTCACCCACCTGCCCCTCAAGGTCCGTGACCTTGCGGCGTTCCAGGCCCAGCGCCTCGGACAGCGCCGCAACCTGGCTGTTCAGCGCCGTCAGTTCGTTGCCCTGATTGGTCAATTCGTCGCGCAGCACCGATTGCATCAGGGTGAAGATGGTCAGGACGAACATCAGCACCATCAGAAGCGTCGTCACCGCATCGACGAAACCAGGCCAGATCAGGTTCGATTCGCGCCGGGTGCGGGACAGCGCCATGGCCTAGCGCCCCGGCGCGACGGTGCTGCGCGACAGGGCCCGGATCGCCGCCGTCAGCCCCGCCAGATCGCCGCGCAGGTCGGCTGTCGTCTCCTGCCGCCCGGCGCTGATCTCTTCGAGGATGCGCAGAAGCTGCACGTCGATCGAACGCAGGCGCATCCGGCTTTCGGCATCGACGCCGCCGATACTCTCCGCCATGCTGCCGCTCAGCGTGGCGATCATCCGGTCCTGCCCATCGGCCACGCGGGCCATGGCGGCGCTGGCTTCGGCGCCGCTGGCCGCACCGCGTTCCAGTTGCGCCGCCAGCCGGTCGACCGCCGCGGCCAGGTCGTTCACACGGTCTTCCATGACAGAGCGCGCGACATCGGCCTGGGTGTACAGCGTCTGCAGGCTTTCCATCTGGCCGGCCATATGATCCAGCACATGGACGATGGCCGATTCCTCGCCGCTGCCCTCGCCGGTCAGCCCGATGCGGGTGATCGAGGACAGCCATTCCTCAAGTTCGCGGTAAAAGCGGTTCTGGCCGTGGCCGGCGAACAGTTCCAGAAGCCCGATCACCAGCGATCCGGCCAGCCCCATCAGCGAGGACGAGAAGGCCGTCCCCATGCCGCCAAGCTGGCCTTCAAGACCGCTCATCAGACGGCCGAACACGTCGAGCCCGCTTTCGTTCGCATCGGGCGCCAGGTTGCGGATCGTCTCGACCACGGCCGGCACGGTCGTTGCCAGGCCCCAGAACGTGCCGAGAAGGCCAAGAAAGACCAGCAGGTTGATCAGATAGCGGGTGATGTCGCGCGCCTCGTCAATCCGCTGCGCGACGGAATCGAGGATCGAGCGACCAGATGAGGAGGAAATCGAGGAGGTCGACCGCCCTCGCGATTTCAGCAGCGAGGCCAGCGGCGCCAGCAGCAGCGGCGGCCGGTCATTCTCGGCCCCCGGCACGCGGCTGACGAAGCGTTCGATCCAGCTGACCGATTGCGCCAGGATCCAGACCTGCCAGAAGCAGGTCACGACCCCCAGAACGAAGACGAAGGCGATCAGCCCGTTCAGAAGCGGGTTGGTGCGCAGGATGCTGGCGATCTGGCTGTGGATCATCCATGCCCCCACCGCCACCAGCACGCAGACGACAAGCATGGTGGTGATGGCGCGAACCGGCTGGCTGAAGGTCGTGCCCGGCGCGGGGTCGGGTCTCTGCATGAAGGGGCTGCCCGTTTGCTGTTCTTCGGCCAAGTCTAACAGGTTGGTTCGGCCTGCCAAATCAAATCGTGGTCGCATCGCCGCGGCACAGCGCGCGAACGCGGTCCGAAAGCCACGCCAGTTCGGGATCGGCAATGCCGAGGTCATCCAGATGCGCGGCGGTCGACCAGAGATAGTCGCGGTTCGCGCCGCGGCCACCGCTGGCCCGGGCGATGATCGCGGCCTGTTCCTCCAGCGACAGCCCGCCGCAATACTGCACATGAACCGGGTCGATCACATAGGCCAGCGCCTGCAACCCGCCGGCCGCGGTTTCAAGCGGCAGGGTGGTTTCCAGATAGGCCGACGAAATCAGTTCGCGCGCGCGCAGCTCGGCGAGCGTCCGCGCCTCGGCGCCGGGGGCGACGCGGAAGGCCACGCCGTCGCAATGCGCACCGGTCTCGCGGTCAAGCGCCAGGACAAGGCCGGGGTCCTCCTCGGTGCCGCGATGATGGATCGAGCGCATGCAGAAGCTGCGCCGCCAGCCGGGCGCGCGGGCCAGCCGGCGTTCCGCCACCGGAAATTCCGGATTCCAGATCAGCGAGCCATAGCCGAAGACCCAAAGCGTGCCGTCCATGGGTAGCCCTCCCGTTTCTCTCCCTGTAGAACGGGACGCGCGGTCAGGAAAAGGGGGGGCGATGCGCGGATTGCTGGTATTGGTTGCGGTCGTGCTGGTGCTGTGGTGCGGCTACTGGTTCGTGGGATCGTCGCTGATCGAGCGCGAGGCCGAGGCGGCGTTCCAGCGCCTGTCCGACGAGGGGATGCGCGCCGAAAAGACCGCGCTTCAGGTGAAGGGCTTTCCCAACCGCTTCGACCTGACGGTCGAAGGACTGAACCTTGCCGATCCGGCGCGCAACATCGGCTGGCAGGCGCCCCGGGTGCAGATCTTCGCCATGACGTGGAAGCCCTGGCATATCATCGCGGCTTTTCCCGGCACGCAGGAATTCACCCTGCCGGGCCAGCGGCTGACGCTGACCGGCACGAACGAGATGGCCAGCCTGCGCGCCCGGCCCTCGACCGACCTGCCGCTGGCCGAGGCGCGGCTGGTGGGCGACACGCTGCAACTCGCCTCGGACGCGGGCTGGACGGTCGGGGCCGCCACGCTGGCGCTGGCGCTGCGGGCCGATCCGGCACAGCCGGGGGGCTATGAATTCGGGCTGGAGGCAACCGCGCTGGCGCCCGACCCCTCGCTGACGGCCGCGCTGGCGGCGGTGCAATTGCCCGATCTGCCGCCGCCGGACCTGCCGGTGCTGGTCGACCGGCTGCGCGCCGATCTCGCGCTGACGCTGACGGCCCCGCTGGACCGCCATCTGGGCGAGACGCGGCCGCAATTGTCAGGCACGCGGATCAACGACCTGCAACTGGTCTGGGGCCCCCTGCAGGTGACGGCGACCGGAGAGATCTCGGCCGATGCGCAGGGCCTGGCCGCCGGCCGGATCGAGGCGCAGATCACCGGCTGGGACCGGCTGCCGGCGCTGCTGGTGGCGATGGGGGCGGTGCGCGCCGAAATCGCGCCCACGGTCGCCGGCATGCTGAAGGCCGGCGCGGCTGGCGGCGAGGTCCTGAAGCTGCCGCTTGTGTTGCGCGACGGCCAGATGAGCCTTGGCCCCTTCCCGCTGGGGCCGGCGCCGCGGCTGGTGCCGGCGTCGTCCGGCTGATTGTCCCGCCGGCCGCCGCCGCAGGGCGTCGCGCCTTTCAGTGGCAATAGGCGCCCGAGCGCCGCGCGGCGGTGTCGAGGTGCAGGTGATCTTCGTGAAACCCGTCCGACCCCGGGCCAAGCGTGGTGCCGAACAGCCCGCAGGCCTGTTTGTGCACCTTGCGCAGCGTCTTGTCGTAATTGCCCAGGACCGAGATCGTCTTGCCGTTGCTCAGCACGAATCCCGCGACATCCACCGCCTTGCCGCGGCCATGCTCGCTGATCTTTGCGCCCTTCAGGTTGTTGCGGGTGCGGCAGATGTAATGGGCGGCGATGCGGACCTCGACCACCTTGCCGCCATAGGCCGGCTGCACCGCGCCGTCGATCCAGCGGTCAAGCGCGGTTGCCGTTTCGCAATCCACGGTGATCGCCGGGCTGACGCGCACGCCGGAGACGGAGGTGACGCGCACCCCGTCCGCCAGGCCGCAGCCCTTCACCCGGGCCGCGATCGCGGCAATCTTCTCGCCCTTGACAGTGTTCACCCCGCAGACCGACCCCTTGGCCGAGGCCTTGTCCTTCTTCTTCCGGCCCTTCTTCTCCTTCGGGGCCTCCTCGTCGCCGGCGGTGGCGGGCGCCGCGGCCCGGGCGGCGACAACCAGCCCTGTCGGCCGAGGCTTCGGACGCGGCGAGGTCATGCCCACCGGCCCTTTTTCAGGCCCGGTCAGGGCCGCCACCACCGTTGTCACCAGCCCTGCGGGGCGCGCGCGCGGCCGCGGCGCCGGGGTGGCGGCGGCCGCAGGCGCCGTTGGCAAAGGATCGGCGACCAGCGGGGCGCCGGCACCCTCCCCACCCCCGGGCAGCGGGCCTGCCGGCAGATAGGCCGGATTGCGCGGCGGCACGGGCGAGCGCAGGATCTCCTCGGCCCGGACGGGCAACGCGGCGAGACAGAGCGCAACAACCAGTCTAGCGAACATTCCCCTTGGCCCCTGCCGCCTGATCGGCCGCACGGCCGAAGTCAGGAGCAGACGTATCCTGCCCGGCCTCTATGATGCCACGGCGGACCGCGCGGGTACGGGTGAAATAGGCGTGAAGATGCTCACCATCGCCCATCCGGATCGCACGTTGCAGGACGAACAGTTCCTCGGCGAAGCGGCCGAGAATGTCGAGCACGGCCTCGCGGTTGGTCAGGAACACGTCGCGCCACATCACCGGGTCGCTGGCGGCGATCCGGGTGAAATCGCGAAATCCGGCGGCGGAATACTTGATGATCTCGGATTGCGACACCCGGCGCATGTGGTCGGCCACGCCCACCATCGTATAGGCGATGGCATGTGGCACATGGCTGACGACGGCCACGACCAGATCGTGATGCGCCACATCCATCGTGTCGACCCGCGCGCCGAAGCCTTCGACCAACTCGCGCAGACGCGCCAGCGCCGCGGGATCGACATCTTCGGGCGGGGTCAGCAGCCACCAGCGGTTCTGGAACAGCGTGGCAAAGCCCGACCGGGGGCCGGAATATTCGGTGCCGGCCATCGGATGGCCCGGAATGAAATGCACGCCCGCGGGCAGATGCGGCCCGACCGCCTCGACCACGGCGCCCTTGACCGACCCCACATCCGTGACCGTCGCCCCCGGGGCCAGATGCGGGGCGATCTCTGCGGCGATCTCGCCCATGACGCCCACCGGCACCGCCAGAACCACCAGATCCGCGCCCACCACTGCCTCGGCGGCGGTTTCGGTCACACGGTCGCAGAACAGGTCGCGCGCAATGGCCCGGGTTTCGGCCGAACGGGCATAGCCCACGATCTCTCCGGCCAGCCCCGCCGCGCGCATGGCATGTGCCATCGACCCGGCGATCAACCCCAGGCCGATCAGCGCCACCCGGTTGTAGATCACCGCCATCCTCGCCCCCCTAACGCGCGCCCTTGAACTGCGCGACCGCGTGGGCGACGCGGCGGCACGACGCCTCGTCCCCGACGGTGATGCGCAGACAATTCGGCAGGTTATAGCCGGACACGCGCCGCACGATCAGCCCCTGCGATTGCAGGAAGGTATCGCAGGCCTCGGCCTCGTCGGCGCTGGCAAAGCGGGCCAGGATGAAATTGGCGGCGGAAACGTCCGAGGGCACGCCCATCTCGGCCAGCGCACCGGCAAGCCAGGCGCGCATCCGCGAATTTTCCGCCCGGCATTTCGCCACCCAGTCCTGATCGCGTACCGCGGCAATGGCGGTGTCGATCTGCGCGGTGGACAGGTTGAAGGGCTGGCGGATGCGGTTCAGCACGTCGATGATGGCCCGCGGCCCGTAGCCCCAGCCGATGCGCAGCCCGCCCAGGCCGTAGATCTTCGAGAAGGTGCGGGTCATCACCACATTCGTGCGCTCCTCGATCAGCGCAAGACCGGCATCGAACCCTTCGACATATTCGGCATAGGCGCCGTCCAGCACCAGAATCGCCTGACGCGGCAGCCCCGCCGCCAGACGCGCCACCTCGGCCGGGGCGATCATCGTGCCGGTCGGGTTGTTCGGATTGGCGATGAAGACGATCCTCGTCCGGGTGTTGCAGGCGCGCAGGATCGCATCGACATCCGTCACCCGCTCGCGCTCGGGCACCTGCACCGGGGTCGCCCCGGCGGCCAGGGCGCAGATGCGGTACATCAGGAAGCCGTGCTCGGTGAAGATCACCTCGTCGCGCGGGCCGGCATAGGCCTGTGCGATCAGTTGCAGGATTTCGTCCGATCCCACGCCGCAGATCACCCGGTCCGCATCCAGCCCATGCACCTCGGCAATCGCCTCGCGCAGTTCGGCATGGTCGGTGCCGGGATAGCGGTGCAGGCTGTGGACCGCGCGCAGATAGGCCTCCTTCGCACGATCGGGCGGCCCGAAGGGGTTTTCGTTCGACGACAGCTTCACGGCATTCGTCACGCCCGCAACCTGCGCCTTGCCGCCCTGGTAGAGGTCGATGTCGAGTATCCCGGGCTGGGGACGGATCGCGTCGGACATGGGGGTCTCCTGGTGTAGAGCGCCTTCTAGCCGGCAGTGACCCTTAAGGCCAGATCCTGCTTGCCCTATTTCTTGCTGATATAGGACTTGGCCTGCAACCAGTCCATCAGCGCCATCAGCACGCCGGAGACGACAAAGGTCAGATGGATGATCACCAGCCATTTCAGCTCTGTCACGCCGAAGGTGGTGGCCCCGTCGATGTCGCGGATTTCCATGAAGCGTTTCAGCAGATGGATCCCCGAAATCGCGACGATCGAGGCGATCAGCTTCATCTTCAGCCCGCCGAAATCGACCTTTCCCATCCAGTTCAGCCGTTCGTCGCCGGCGTCGAAATCGAATTTCGAGACGAAGTTCTCATAGCCCGAGAACATCACGATCAGCACGAGGTTCGCCGCCAGCGTCAGGTCGATCAGGGTCAGCGCGACAAGGATGGCGTCGTCCGACTTCATCCCCGGCAGCTTTGGCAGATAGTAGCCAAGGTCGCGCAGGAAGATGAAGACCAGCATGCCCAGCCCGACCACAAGGCCCAGATACATCGGCGCCATCAGCCAGCGGCTTGCGAAAAGAACTCGCTCGAATTCACGTTCGATTCCGGGCCGTGACGTCATGCGCTTGCTCCTGTCCGCTCGCGCGCAGTCATAGCCGCTCTTTCGGGAAAGAAAAGTGACCGCGGGCGGGTTTCAGGCGCAAAATCGCGCCCCGGGGACCATGCGGTTATGGCGGCCGATCCGCTGCCGCGATGCGGCGCGGGGCCGATGGCCTCAGGGCGCGGGGCAGCCGGAGATTTCGACCGCGCCGGCATCCGAGATCACGGTCAGCGTCACGCCGGAACGGTCGAGCACGAAGGGCTGACCCGAGGGCGGGACCAGTTCCGTCATCGCGATCAGGTCGCCGCCCTTGCGTGACGAAACCGCCTCGGACACCCAGACCGAGGGATCGGCGGTCTCGAAAGCCACCGTCTCGGCGGCGCCCAGTCTGGGAAGCGCCAGCCGCGCCGTCAGCCGCAGACCATCGGCGATGGGTTCGACCTCGCAGGCGATCGCGGTCAGGCCGGCGGCATGGCCGGGGACCGGCTGATCGCGCAGCGCCGCCTTGATCGCTGCGTCTGGCGCGCCGGGCGCCGCAATCTGCGCCGACAGGCGCAGCGTCGCCGGCATGCAGATGTCGCGGCAGATGCCCAGTTCGATCTCGGCCGCCAGCGTCACCGGCTTTGACGGATCCCGCGCCTCGATCTCGATCGGCAGGATCAACTGGTCGTGGTAGCCGATGCTCTGCATGCCATTGGTGCTGAACACCGCCGGCGCGGGCCAGAGCAGGTTCACCGATTTCAGGTTCTCCGACCCCGACCAGTCGAAACGCGGCGGGATGCCGGCATCGCCGGGGCTGCGCCAGTAGGTCTTCCACCCCGGGGCAAGATCCAGCCGAAGCGCCGCCATCTGCCGGCCGGCGCCGGTCTGCCAGCCGTTCAGCACGGTCCCCGCCAGCACGTCGTCCTGCGTGGTGGCCCGGGCCTGTGGAACGGGCGCCAGCGCGGCTGGCAGCAAGGCGGCGAAGACAAGGGCGGGGATGCGAGTCATGGCGTCAAGGATAGGCCTGCGGCGCGCATTGGAAAATCACAAGAGGGCGACAGTCCGCGTGATGTGGCGCCCATGCCGCAGCCGACCCTTGAGCCGTGGCCCCGCAGCGCCCATCATCGGTCAACGCAAGGCGCCGGCGAAAGGCGCGCTGAGTCGCAGGAGACGGGGATGGATCTGGCCGGAAAGACCTTGATCGCCATGCCGGGCATGGAAGACCCGCGTTTTCGGCACAGCGTCATCCTGATGTGCGCGCATGGCCCCGACAGCGCGATGGGGCTGATCATCAACAAGCCGACCGGAGAGGTCAGCTTCTCGACCTTGCTCGACCACCTCGGAATCGCCCGCGCGCCCGGCAGCCGCGAGATTCGCGTGCATTTCGGCGGCCCGGTCGAGCGCGGGCGCGGCTTTGTGCTGCACGGCACGGGCTGGGGCGACAATGCAGCGACGATGCAGGTGCCCGGCGGCTTCCGGCTGACGGGGACGCTCGACATCCTCGAGGCGATCGCCCGGGGCGGCGGCCCGCAACAGGCGCTTCTGGCGATGGGCTATGCCGGATGGGGCGCGGGGCAACTGGAATCGGAAATCCTGCGCAACGACTGGCTGGTGGCCGACACGCCGGCCGATCTGGTCTTCGGCACCCCCGACCGCGACAAATGGGCGCATGCGCTGAAAGGGCTGGGGATCGACCCGCTGTCGCTGTCACCCGTGGCCGGGCGCGCCTGAGCGCGGCCCCCTTGCGCGCCTTGCCATACCCCGCCATGTCGCACCATGGCCTTTTCCGTCAACCTGTTGCGCGGCGGATCTAGCCAGACGGCGCGGGGGCTGCTAACCTCCGTCCCAGAATAAGAACAACGAGCAGGCATACAGGCAATGGGAACGGGCTCTCGGGCAACGTTCGTCCTTTCCTGGTCACAGACGGAAGTAGACGGCCTTGCGGCCGCGTCCCCCGATGTGCTGGCCCCCGGCGCCGTCTGGCGCTGGGCGGGCAGCGCCGTCAGGATCGACGCACGCGGGGCACTGTTGCGTCTGGAGGGCCCGGAGGGCGGAGCCGACATCCGTCGGCGCGCGGCGCGCATGGTACAGCGGCTGATCGGCCTGGCCGTGGCCGATCCGGAGACCGCCGTCCTGCCGGGACATGGCGAGGATGCGCTGGACGAAATTCCGGACCAGAGCTTCGCCGTGACCGACGGGCTGAAATCCTGGATCGGCACGCTGCTGCCGGTGCCGGGCGGCACTGGCCGGCTTGTCATGTTTCTGGGCGAGACCCCGCCCCAGGGCCGCGACCTCTGGATCATCCGCACCCGGATCGACCTGGCGCGCAGCGAAACGCCCACCGGCGGGGTGATCTGCTTTGCCAAGGGCGCCCGCATCCTGACGCCACGGGGGCCGGTCCATATCGAGGAACTGCGGGAAGGCGACCTGGTGCAGACCCGCGACAACGGGCCGCAGCCCGTCCTGTGGACCGGCAGCCGTCGCCTGTCGGGTGCGCGGCTTTATGCGCTGCCCCATCTGCGGCCGGTCCGCTTTCGCGCCGGCGCACTGGGTCTCGACCGGCCGGATGCCGATCTTCTGGTCTCGCCCCGGCACCGGATGCTGGTGCGCGGCGAGGCGGCTCGGCTGCTGTTCAATTCCGACGAGGTTCTGGTCGAGGCGGAGCAGCTGGTCGACGACCAGTCCATCACGCTGGACCTGACGCTGACCGAAGTGACCTATCACCATCTGCTGCTCGAAAATCACGAGATCCTGTTCGCCAACGGGCTGGAGGCCGAAAGCTTCCACCCCGCGGCAACCGCGCTCGACCTGATCGAGGCGACGGACCGCGCGCGGCTTCTGGCGCTGATGCCGGAACTGGCGCTCGATCCGGCGCAATACGGCGGCTTTGCCCGGCGCAGCCTGACGGCCAGCGAGGCGGCCATCCTGCGGCATGGAGTAGTCGCCTGAAATGTCGCCTGCCGGGCTGTTGACTCCGCCCCGCAGGGCGCTATAAGCCCCGCCATGGTCCCGGGCCGAAAGCCCGGGGCTTTTCGTTGGTGTTGGTGGCTTTCGCAAGGAATGCCCTGTCGCCCCGCCAAGGGGAGAGGACAACGCCCTTCCCATCCGCCCCGACAGGGGCCACAGAAGGAGATCAGCAGTGACCAAGCGCACCGCTGCCAAGTACAAGATCGACCGCCGCATGGGCGAAAATATCTGGGGTCGCGCCAAGTCGCCGCTGAACAAGCGCGAATATGGCCCGGGCCAGCACGGCCAGCGCCGCAAGGGCAAGCTGTCCGACTTCGGTATCCAGCTGCGCGCCAAGCAGAAGCTCAAGGGCTACTACGGCGACCTGACCGAAAAGCAGTTCAAGAAGATCTATGCCGAGGCCGCCCGCGTCTCCGGCGACACCGGCGAAAATCTGGTCGGCCTGCTGGAATGCCGCCTGGACGCGCTGGTCTATCGCGCCAAGTTCGTGCCGACCATCTTCGCCGCGCGCCAGTTCGTGAACCACGGCCATGTGCTGGTGAATGGCAAGCCGGTCAACATCGCCTCCTACCGCCTGCGCGAGGGCGATGTCGTCTCGGTCCGCGAAAAGTCGCGGCAGATGGCGTCGATCATGGAAGCCCAGGCCCTGACCGAGCGCGACGTTCCCGATTATGTCGAGGTTGACGGCAGCAAGCTGACGGCCAAGTTCGTCCGCATCCCGGGCCTCTCTGATGTGCCCTATCCGGTGCAGATGGAACCGAACCTCGTCGTCGAATACTACGCGAAGAACTGATCCGGACCCGATGCCGGAGACAGGGGCCGCCTCGGCAACGGGGCGGCCTTTTCACGTTCCGGCCGGGGCCGGGCGGGCGGGTTTAGATTTAGAATTGATCCAAATCATGGCGAAAACCGGGGCCGGATGATCACACTGTCGCGCGCGAACGCCGTGTCAATGGAGATCACCATGTACCGACTGCTGATGATGTCGCTCGTCGCCAGTGCGATCGGCGGGGCTGCCGCCGCCGACGATCTGCGCGAGGCCGCACTTCAGACCTTCAAGGCGCTGCCCTCCACCGTTCCGGCCGTGCAGGGCAACCCGATCACGCCCGAGAAAATCGACCTCGGCCGGGCACTGTTCTTCGATCCGCGGCTGTCCGCCTCGGGGGTGTTCAGCTGCTACAGCTGCCACAACCTGACCACGGGCGGCGACGACAACATGGAGACCTCGGTCGGCCATGGCTGGCAGAAGGGTCCGCGCAACGCGCCCACCGCGCTGAATGCGGTGCTGAACGAGGCTCAGTTCTGGGACGGCCGGGCCGACGATCTGAAGGCACAGGCCAAGGGGCCGATCCAGGCCGGGGTCGAGATGGCCAATACCCCCGACAACGTGGTCGTCACGCTGAAGTCGATGCCGGCCTATGTCGACTGGTTCACCGCCGCCTTTCCCGAAGAGGCCGATCCCGTCACCTTCGACAACATGGCAAAGGCCATCGAGGCCTTCGAGGCCACCCTGCTGACCCCGGCCCCCTTCGACGCGTGGCTGAACGGCGACGATGCCGCCCTGTCGGAAGATGCCAGGGCGGGCCTCGCGCTGTTCATGGACAAGGGGTGTTCGGCCTGCCATTCCGGCGTCAACGTCGGCGGCCATGGCTATTACCCCTTTGGCCTGATCGAGAAGCCCGGCTCGGAAATCCTGCCCGAAGGCGACAAGGGCCGCTTTGCCGTGACCGAAACCGCGGATGACGAATATGTCTTCCGCGCCGCGCCGCTGCGCAACATCGCCCTGACCGCGCCCTATTTCCATTCGGGCAAGGTCTGGGACCTGCCCGTGGCCGTCGAGATCATGGCCGAAAGCCAGCTTGGCGAGGCGCTGGAGCCGCAGGAAGTGACCCAGCTTGTCGCCTTTCTGAACAGCCTGACCGGCACGATGCCGCCGGTGGCGCTGCCGGTCCTGCCCGCGGAAACCGCAACCACGCCGCGCCCGACCGCCGCCGTGGTGCAATAGGCGGCGCGTCCCTGCCCCCAGAAACCGCAGGGGTGGCGTTCGCGCCACCCATCCTGCGCCCCGGCAAGATCCCCTTTTAACGTTTCGCCTGCAAGGCCCCGCAGCCCGCGCCGATGGCCCGTCACGGCACCTGCGCGGCCAGTTTCACGATCTCCGGCCCCAGGGCCGCGGCGATCAGCTTCACGCCCTCGGCATTGGGATGGATCCCGTCCGCCTGCATCCAGCGCGCCATCGAGGCCGGATCGCCCGGATCGGCGCCCGCCGCGATCAGGCCCTGAAAGAAATTCCCGACCAGGATCGCATCGAATTCCTCGGCGATTTCGGGATAGATCGCATCGAATTCGCCCTTGTATTCCGGCCCCCAGTTCGCCGGCGCCTGCAATCCGATCAGCAGGACCGGCAGCCCCCGGCTTCGCGCCGCCTGCAGGATCGCGGTCAGGTTGGTGCGCACCTCGGATGGCGACAGCCCGCGCAGCATGTCGTTGCCGCCCAGCTCCACCACCAGCGCCTGTGCATCCGGACCAAGCGCCCAGTCGACCCGCGCCACGCCGCCCGCCGTGGTGTCGCCCGAGACGCCGGCATTCTGCAAGGTCACGCCGCCGCCGTTCGCATCGAGCCAGCGCTGCAGTTCCGGCACCAGTCCCTCGCCGTCCGGCAGGCCGTAGCCCGCCGTCAGGCTGTCGCCCAGCATCACGACCGTCACCGCCGCCCCGGCCTGCCCCGGCATTGCGACGAAAACCGCCGCAAGCGAAATGATCAATGCGGCCGCAAGGTTGCAGATCGCGCGGAAAGCGCCATATCCCCCAGTGACCGCTTGTTTCAGGATACCCTGCATGATCGAATCCGTCCTTTCGTTGACCGACGTCCGCCTCACCCTGGACGGAAACGCCGGCCCGGTGGAGATCCTGCGGGGCATCACGCTGAACGTCAACAAGGGCGAGACGCTGGGGCTGACCGGCCCCTCGGGTTCCGGCAAATCCTCGCTTCTGATGCTGATGGGCGGGCTGGAACGGGCGACCTCGGGCCGGATCGCGGCGCTGGGGCAGGATCTGACGGCGATGGACGAGGACCGCCTCGCAAGGTTCCGCCGCGGCACCGTGGGTGTGGTCTTCCAGTCCTTCCATCTGATCCCGACGATGACAGCGCTGGAAAACGTGGCCCTGCCGATGGAACTGGCGGGCACCGCCGATGCCTTCGAGCGGGCGCGCGCGGAACTGGCCGATGTCGGGCTTGCGCATCGTCATGACCATTATCCGGCCCAGCTTTCGGGCGGGGAACAGCAGCGCGTGGCGCTGGCACGCGCCATTGCCCCCCATCCCGCGATCCTGCTCGCGGACGAGCCGACCGGCAACCTCGACAGCGCGAATGGCGCGGTGATCATGGATCTGCTCTTTGCCCTGCGCGACCGGCGCGGCGCGACGCTGGTCCTTGTCACCCACGCGCCCGAACTGGCCGCGCGCTGCGACCGCGTGGTCCGTCTGGCCGACGGGCGGCTGGCATGAGCCTCGCGCTCCGTATCGCCCGGCGCGAATTGCGCGGCGGCCTCGCGGGATTCCGCGTCTTCCTGATCTGCCTTGCCCTTGGCGTGGCGGCCATCGCCGCCGTCGGCACCCTGCGCGCCGCCATCCAGAACGGCCTGGCCGAACAGGGGGCACAGCTTCTGGGCGGCGATGCCGAGATGCGCTTCACCTACCGCTTTGCCACGCCGGAGGAACTGGCCTTCATGGCTGCGGAGACCGGGCGCATCTCGACCATCGCGGACTTCCGCTCGATGGTGATCACGCCGGGCGATCAGGCGCTGACCCAGGTCAAGGCGGTCGATGACGCCTGGCCGCTCTATGGCGCGCCGGTTCTCGATCCCGTGATCCCCCTCGCCCAGGCGCTGGCCCCGCAGGACGGCCTGCCCGGCGCGGTGATGGATCCCGTGCTGATCGACCGGCTGGGGCTGCGGATCGGCGACAGCTTCCGCCTTGGCACGCAGGAATTCCGGCTGGCCGCGGCACTGGTCCGCGAACCCGACGGGGCTGCCGCGGGGTTTGGCCTCGGCCCGCGCACGCTGGTGAAGACCGCGGATCTGGCCGCATCGGGCCTGCTTGCCCCCGGCACGCTGTATGAGACGAAATACCGCCTCGCGCTGCCGGCCGGCACCGATCTGGCGGCATTGCGGGACAAGGCCATGGCGCGGTTCCGCGACAGCGGCCTGCGCTGGACCGACAGCCGCAACGCCGCCCCCGGGATCGAGCGGTTCGTGACCGGCATCGGCAGCTTTCTGGTGCTGGTGGGGCTGGCGGGGCTGGCCGTCGGCGGGGTCGGGATCTCGGCCGCGGTGCGGGCCTGGCTGTCGGAAAAGACCCGCAGCATCGCCACGCTGAAGACGCTGGGGGCGGGGTCCGGGCTGATCTTTGCCACCAACCTGATCCAGATCGCCGCGCTTGCCGCGCTGGGCATCCTGCTTGGCCTCGCCCTCGGCGCCGGTGTACCGCTGCTGGCCGCCCCCTGGATCGAGGCGTCGCTGCCCTTCCCTGCCGCCGTGGGCCTTTCGCCCCGCGCCCTGGCCGAGGCCGCCTTCTACGGCGCGCTGACGACCCTGATCTTCACGCTGATCCCGCTCGCCCGGGCCGAGCGCATCCGTGTCGCCGCGCTCTATCGCGACCCCGGGCAGGCGGCCTGGCCCCGGCCGCGCTGGCTGATCCTGCTGGCCGGGCTGGTGGTGGTGCTTCTCGGCACCGTGGCCTGGGCCTCTGGCCTGCCGACGCTGGCGCTGGGCGCGGCCTTCGGCGTGATCGCGGCCCTGGCCACGCTGATGCTGGCGGCGCTGGCGCTGCGCCGCGCCGCGCGCCGGCTGGCGCATCGGGCACAGGGGCGCCCC
>JBDHSO010000046.1:0-21993 GCA_039808125.1 Rhodobacter sp.
GCGTCACCTCGCCATCGGCCTTGGCCATCTTGGCGCCAAGCGACAGCACCGCGATGGTGAAGGCGACCGATCGTTCGGGGGCCGAAGGGGTGCGCAGCCGGTCGAAAACCGCCGAAAGCGGTTCGCCCCGGGTCAGGGCGGCAAGGGCGTCTGCGATGCGGCTCCAGATCGACATGGCGCCACCATAGCGGCGGTTGCGCGGAATGTCAGAGCAATTTGCCGAGAAGCCAGAGGTCGATGGTGCGGCCGAATTTCCAGCCCGCCTGGGGGATCGTGCCGTGCAGGCGGTAGCCCAGCGCCTCGTGGAAGGCGCGCGCGCCCGGGTTCTCGGCCGAGATGCCGGCCATCATCAGATGGACGCCTGCGGTGCGGGCGCGATCCTCCATCGCCGCCATCAATGCCCGGCCCGTGCCATGGCCGGTCGCCGCCGGCGACAGGAGGATGGTGTGTTCCATGCTGCGGCGGTAGCCCGCGCCGTCGCGGAACTGGGCATAGGTGACAAAGCCCCGGATCGCGCCCGCCTCCTCGGCCACAAGAAAGGCCTGGCCCGCCGCCCGCCGCGCCGAGATCATCGCCGCGACTTCGGCTGCGGATTTCGGTTCGGCGGCGAAGGTGATGGCGGTGTCGCGCACCCACGGCGCCCAGAGCGCGGCAATGGCCGCGGCATCGCCCGGGCCTGCTTCGCGGATCATTCCAGCACGCGCGGCCCGTGCGGCGTCGAGAAGGTGGCGCGAATCGCCCGCGGTCCCTCGACGATCACCACACGCGGCTCGGCGATGCGCGGCGCAAGCGCCTCGTGCAGGGCGCGGGCCTCGGGATGGGCGATTTCCAGCACCCGCAGGCGTATGCCGCTTTCGGGCAGCAGCGGCGCGGGATGCAGCGCGCCCTGCCAGGAAATCAGCGCCGGAAATGCACCGTCGAACGGCAGTCGCCCGTCGGCGGGAATCGCCATCTGCCAGCGGAATTCGCCCCGCTCCAGCGCGACGATCTCGCCCGCGCCGGGTGGCGACAGCGCCAGTTCGGCCGCCAGATCCTCGCAACGGCAAATCCAGTTCGTCAGCCGTGGCAGGCCCGAAAAATGGTCGAGATCGAACCAGCGCGGCCGGCCGGGCGGCGGTGCGGCGGGATTGACCGCGATGACCTCGAGATAAAGATCGCCCAGACCCAGCAGGCGGTTGTGGGTGCCCATCAGCGGATGCTCTCCGCCGCCGGCCAGCGCCACCCCCAGCGTCGCCTCGATGGCCTCGACGCCGTCCTCCAGCCGTTCGGCCGACACCGCCAGATGATCGAGTTCCAGCATCAGCCTTCCGCTCCGATCCGGGTTTCGGCATGCAGCGAGGCCGCCAGAGAGGCGAAACGCGCCTGCGCCACCTCGCCGAACAGATCCACGCCCTCGGCCGTCAGGTCGATTCCGAGGATGCGCTTGCGCGGCGCCCAGGTCAGCCGGCCCGCCCGTGCCGGATCCTCGATCGAGAACATCGCGCCGAAGCGCATCGCCTTGCCCAGCACCTCGGCCTCCTGGATATCCTCGTCCGACAGCAGGCGGAACACCGCCTCCATCCGGCTGCCCGCCCGGCTGTTCTTGTAGCGATGCAGCAGCGCCAGGCCGAGGAACACCCGGCCGGGATGGTCGAGCCCGCCAAGATTGGCCCGGGTCGCATTGTCGAAACAGGCCTCGGCACGATAATCCGGATGCGCCCGCCAGGTGGTGTCATGCAGCAGGCAGGCGGCCCTGACCAGCCGCAGCCGCGCCTCCGAGGCATTGCGGAAGATCGGTTGCAGGAAATCGAACAGCTTCTTGCCGAATCCGGGCAGCCGGGCCTGCGTCCGCTCTGTCATCCGCGCGGCCTCGATCAGCGGGTCGCGGGCGCGCAGCCGGTCGGGCATCTGTTCGTAAAGCATCCCCTCGCGGATGCCATAGGCCGAGATGTCGATTTCCGAAGGTTTCAGCGTGCGGATCAGCTCGCGCAGGACCTCGCAGGCCAGCGGCACAAGCTCCATCCGCTCGGCCGACGTGCCGGTACGGGCGCGCAGCAGCGCCAGATCGGAGGTGGCGATCCAGTCGAGCGTGTCGAGGAGCCCGCGCGGCGTCATCCGGTATTCATGCAGCACCAGAAGCGGATAGTTGCGCCGCTCCATGTCCAGCCGCGCGATGACCCGCCAGCTGCCGCCGACAAGGTAGATGCGTTCGCCCTTCGAGCGCAGCTGGTCCTGCGCGGCGCGCAGGGTGCGGGAGATATGGGCCTGCCGCACCTTCGGCCCGCCCTCGACCTGTTGCAGGCGGAACGGGCCCAGCGGGGTGGAGATCCGCTGCCCCACCTTGCCGCCACCGATCTGCGCCAGTTCCATCGAGTTGCCGCCGATGTCGCAGACCAGCCCCCGGGCGCCGGGCCAGCCCAGCAGGACGCCCTGCGCCGAAAGCCGCGCCTCCTCGTCGCCGTCGATGACATGCAGCCGCATGCCCGTCTCCTGCAGCACCTCCTGCTGGAATTCGGGGCCGTCCTCGGCCTCGCGCGTGGCGGCGGTGGCGACCATGTTGAAGGAGGATACCTGCATCGCCTTGGCCAGAATGGAGAACCGCTTCAGCGCCGCCAGCGCGCGCCGGCGGCCGTTGGGGTTCAGCCGGCCGGTTTCGGCCAGCCCCTTGCCCAGGCCGCACATGATCTTTTCATTGTAGAAATAGGCCGGGCTGCGGGCTGCGCCGTCGAAGACCACCATCCGCACCGAGTTCGAGCCGACATCGACGACGCCGACGCGCGACAGGGCGCGGGCGCCGTCATCCTCGAACAGGGGCCGCCCGAAGGGGCCTCCGTCATCGTCGGGGCCGGCGGCGATGGGCGAGGCGGTTGGGTCGACGGCCATGGCGATTCCCCTGGGGTTGCTGCGCATGAATGCAGGCCAGCGCGGGTCGGGTCAACAGATCGCGGGGCCGCGCGGGCGCGGGCCGCGGATTCAGGGGCCGACCTGCAACCCGCGCAGATAGTCGGCGATCTGCACCAGCCGCAGCGGCGTCGGCGTCGCGATGCCGTCGCCGCCGTCATAGGGCACGGCAGGCGAATCGAGCAGCGGGCCGAACTGCGGCATCAACGCATGGGAATCGCCGGACCGACCGGCCCCAGCCGGACCCCAGATCTTTGCCATCACCCGTGTCGCCGGAAACGTGCCGCCGTTGCGCGCAGAAAGGCTGGTCAGGTTCGCCGGCTTTTTCGTCAGCCCGCCGGCCAGTTCGCCATCGCCCATGCCCCGCGCGCCATGACAGGCGGCGCAATAGGTGGCGAAATCCTCCGCACCCGTCGGGCCGGGTCCGGCCGGCACGCAGGCGGTGAGGACGGCGAGCAGGGTGAAAGGCAGGGCGAGGAGCAGGAGGCGCATCGGGATCTCGGCCGGCAGGGCAGGAGCAGGGCTGCGCCAGAGCTATCAGACCACGCGCCCCTGTTCCAGTCGCACGATCCGGTCCATCCGCGCCGCCAGGTCCAGGTTGTGGGTGGCGATCAGCGCCGCCATTCCGGTTTCCCGCACCAGCGCCATCAGCGCGGCAAAGACGGTATCCGAGGTGGCGGGGTCGAGATTGCCGGTCGGCTCGTCTGCCAGCAGCAGCCGCGGCCCGTTGGCCAGGGCGCGGCAGAAGGCGACGCGCTGCTGCTCGCCCCCCGACAATGCCGCTGGCCGGTGATCGGCGCGCGGCGCCACCCCGACCAGCGTCAGCAACGCCCGCGCCCGCGCCTCGGCCTCAGGCTTTGCAAGGCCGTTGGCCCTTTGCGGGATCACCACATTCTCCAGTGCGCTGAATTCCGGCAGGAGATGGTGGAACTGGTAGATGAAACCCACCTCCGCCCGCCGCGCCTCGGTCCGGGCGCGGTCGCCAAGGCCGCCCATGTCGCGCCCGCCAAGCATCACCGCCCCGGCATCGGGCGTGTCGAGAAGCCCCGCGATATGCAGCAGCGTCGACTTCCCCGCCCCCGAGGGGGCCACCAGCGCCACGACCTCGCCGGCCGCGACCGACAGCGAGGCGCCGCGCAGAACCTGCACCTCGCCCGGCTTGCCGCGGTTGTAGCCCTTCTCGATCCCGTCGAGCACCAGCGTGTCATTCATAGCGCAGCGCCTCGACCGGGTTCATCCGCGCGGCCCGGCGCGCGGGGAAGATCGTGACGACGAAGGCCAGACCCAGCGACAGTGTCACAGCCGAAGCCACGTCCCCGCCCTGTAGCTTCGCGGGCAGGGAATAGATGCCGCGGATGGAGGGATCCCAGACCGGGGAGCCGTTCAGCCAGTTCACCAGGCTCATGATCTGGTCGATGTTCAGCGCGAACAGCACCCCCAGCGCCACGCCGCAGGCCGTGCCGATCACCCCGGTAAAGGCGCCGCAGATGAAGAAGATGCGCAGCACCGACCCTTCGGTCAGGCCCATGGTGCGCAGGATGCCGATATCGCGCCCCTTGTTCTTGACCAGCATGATCAGCCCCGAGACGATGTTCAGCGAGGCGATCAGCACCAGGATCGACAGGATCACGAACATCACGTTGTCCTCGATGTCGAGCGCCCGCAGAAAGCTGCCGGCGCTGTCCTTCCAGGTCCAGATCAGCGCATCGGGGCCAGCCGCGGCCAGGATGGCCAGCGTCAGATCGTCGATCTTTTCGGGTTCGGCCACGTCGACATGGATCTCGTCGGCGAAACCTTCGCGGTTGAAAAAGCTCTGCGCCTCGGCGAAGGGCATGTAGAGACGGGTCTTGTCGATGTCCCAGCGGCCGGCGGAAAAGACATAGACCACCGGATAGGCGTTCTGCCGGGCGACCGACCCCATCGCCATCTTGACCCCCGTGGGCGAGATCACCCGCACCCTGTCGCCGGCGGTCACGCCCAGGTCGCGGGCGATGCCCGAACCCAGCGCGATGCCGGTGTCGAAATCGTCGATATTGCCGACCGCCTCGGGCGATTGCGCCACGCCGGGAATGGCCTTCAGATCCCGCAGGCTGATCCCGAACACCTCGGCCCCGGTGGTGGCCTCGCCATCCGTGACCATCACCTGCCCCTTGATCATCGGCGCGGCCGAGATCACGCCCGGAACCTCGGCGATGCGGGCGGCAAGGGCGTCGTAATCGGCGAACCCCTCGATCCGCTGGCCCTGGGCGTCGATCCGTGCCGTGGTATAGACGGTGACATGCGGATTGGCGCCCAGGATGGTGTCGACGAATTCCTCGCGAAAGCCCGCGCGCACCGCCAGCGTCACGATCAGCGCGAAGACCGCCAGCGTGATGCCGATCAGGCTGATCCAGGTCATCACGCTGACGCCGCCCTCGGCGCGTTTCGCGCGCAGATAGCGCCAGGCGATCATCCATTCGAAGGCAGAGAAGGGTTTCGTTCTGGCGGCCATGTGCCCCGGCTTTCATTTGGCGGGAAACTGGCGCGGGCGGCGCGAAAGGTCAAGGAAGGCCGGGGCCACCGCGCGGAAATCTGTCGCGGCGCCTGCGCGGTGCAGGGCCGCCCGCCCGGAATGCGCTGGCAGCGGGGGCGAATCCGCGGGCGGCGGTACGGCGCTCGCACGGGCGGTCTTGCGTTGATCGGTCGCGGGGCGCAGGCCCGGCGGGCCGGCGGGCACTAGCTGCCGACCGAGACGGCGATGGCGGCGAAATGCAGCCCCGCCGCGATGGCGACGAACAGGTGCCAGATCGCATTCTGGAACCGCAGCCGGTTCCAGATGAAGAAGCCCACGCCCATGACATAGGTCAGCCCGCCTGCCACCAGGAGCCAGAGCGACGCTTCGGGCAGGGCCCGCGACATCGGGCCGAAGGCAATCACACCCAGCCAGCCCAGCAGGACATAGCAGAGGATCGACAGCCGGTCATAGCGCCCGGGCAGGGCCAGCTTGACCGCGATGCCGAGCGCGGCCGCGACCCAGACCACCGCGCCCAGCATCCAGGCCCAGGCCGGGCTGTCGAACTGGGCGATGACGGCAGTATAGGTGCCGCCGATCATGATGTAGATCATCGAATGGTCGCAGCGGCGCAGCAGCCATTTCAGCGCCGAGGGCGGCACCATGTTGTAGGCGAGCGAAAAGCCGAACATCAGGAAGAAGCCGATGGCATAGACGATCAGCGCCACCAGCATCCCCGCGCCGGCATTCTGCAACGCATGGTTCAGCAACAGGGGAAAGGCGATCAACCCCGCCAGCAGCGCCAGCGCATGCACCACGCCGTCGGCCAGAAGCTCTCCGGTCGAGTAGTCGCGCATCGAGGCGAGAGAGGGCGGGGGCGTATGGGTCATCTGTCCAGAATTGCAGCCAATCGTGAAAAAACCATGGCGGCGGTGTGCGTCAACCCTGACGCGACGGCAGGCCCCGCGACCTATCGCAACTGGCTGTCCTTGGACCCACGCCGGTTGATCCCGCCGCGGTTGACGGGGCGCATGTCGCGGGCATTCTGGCAGTCGACGCACAGCTTCACGCCGGGAATCGCAAGCCGCCGCGCCTCGGGAATCGGCTCGTCGCATTCGGCGCAATGGCTCAGGCTTTCACCCGCCGGCCGCTTTGCCGCCTTCATCCGCGCAAGTTCGTCCTGGATCGAGGCTTCGATCTGTTCGTTCACCGCCCCGTCCTGCGCCCAGCCGCCCGCCATCCTGCCCTCCCCGGTCATGGGTCGAAGATGGGATCGCGGGCGGGCGCGGTCAAGTCTCAGGGATGCGCGGCATAGATCTCCGCGATGCGGTCGACGGCGGCCTCGGGGCGCATTTCCTCCGATTCGCCGGTGCGGCGGCTGGTCAGTTCCACCATGCCGTTCGCAAGGCCGCGCGGGCCGACGGTGATGCGCCAGGGCAGACCGATCAGGTCCATCGTCGCGAATTTGGCGCCCGCGCGCTCGTCCCGGTCATCGTAGAGCGGCTCCAGCCCCCGGGCGACCAGCGCCCTCTCAAGGCCGGCGCAGGCCGCATCCGTCGCCACGTCGCCCTGCTTGAGGTTGACGATGCCGACCGGGAAGGGCGTCACGCCCTCGGGCCAGATGATGCCCTTGTCGTCATGGCTCGCCTCGATGATGGCGCCCAGCAGGCGCGAGACGCCGATGCCGTGGCTGCCCATTTCGACCGGGACCCGCGCGCCGTCTTTCGTCACCACCGTGGCGCCCATCGCCTCGGAATATTTGGTGCCGAAGTAGAAGATCTGCCCGACCTCGATGCCGCGGCCGACCTTGCGGTGCGCCTCGGGGATCCGGTCGAAGGCGGCGGGGTCGTGGGTCTCGTCGGTGCGGGCGTAAAGCGTGGTGAACTCCTCGCAGACCGAGGCGACCTGCGCCCAGTCGTCATAGTCGATCTCGCGCTGGCCAAGCTTCAGCGCCGTCACCCGGTCGTCGTAGAAAACTTCCGATTCCCCGGTATTGGCCAGCACCAGGAATTCATGGGTGTTGTCGCCGCCGATCGGGCCCGAAGCCGCGCGCATCGGGATCGCGGTCAGGCCCATCCGCTCGTAGGTGCGCAGGTAGCTGACCATGTGGCGGTTGTAGGCATGCAGGGCCGAGGCGCGGTCCACGTCGAAATTGTAGCCATCCTTCATCAGGAATTCGCGCCCGCGCATGACGCCGAAGCGGGGGCGCACCTCGTCGCGGAACTTCCACTGGATATGGTACAGCGTGAGCGGAAGGTCCTTGTAGCTGCTGATATGGCTGCGGAAGATGTCGGTGATCATCTCCTCGTTCGTGGGGCCATAGAGCATGTCGCGCTCGTGCCGGTCGCGGATGCGCAGCATCTCCTGGCCGTAATCGTCGTAGCGGCCGGATTCGCGCCAGAGGTCCGCCGGCTGCAGCGTGGGCATCAGAAGCGGGATATGGCCGGCGCGCTGCTGTTCCTCATGCACGATCTGTTCGATCCGGCGCAGGACGCGATAGCCCAGCGGCAGCCAGGAATAGATGCCCGCCGCCTGCTGCTTGATCATGCCGGCGCGCAGCATGTAGCGGTGGCTGACGATCTGCGCTTCCTTGGGGTCTTCTTTCAGGACGGGCAGGAAATAGCGGGACAGACGCATCTTGGCCTCTTCGCGGAAGGGTTCCCGCCGTTCCTACCCGGTCGGGACGGGATCGGCAACATTCCCGGCCATTTCACCTTGCGCGCCGCAGGACGGGGCGTAGGCTGGTGCGACACGGACCGCCGAGGGAGGCGCCGACGATGGACTGGCAGGAATATCTTGACCGCGAGCAGCCGCGCTTCGTCGCGGAACTGCTGGATTTTGTGGCGATCCCCTCGGTTTCGGCCAAGCCCGAGAATGCCGCCGATGTGCGCCGCGCCGCGGCCTGGGTGGCGGAACGGCTGACGGCGGCGGGGGCCGAACATGCCGAGGTCCTGCCGACGGCCGGCCATCCTTGCGTGCTGGCCGACTGGCTGCATGCCGGCGCGGACCGGCCGACGATCCTGATCTATGGCCATTTCGACGTGCAGCCGGCCGAACCCTTCGACCTCTGGACCTCGCCGCCCTTCGACCCCGAGGTCCGGGACGGGCGCGTCTGGGGCCGCGGCGCCTCGGACGACAAGGGCGGGATGCTGATCCCGATCCTGGCCGTCGAGGCGATGCTGAAGACCCGAGGCGCGCTGCCGGTGAATGTAAGGTTCTTCTTCGAGGGGCAGGAGGAGATCGGCTCTCCCGACCTGCCGCCCTTCGTCGCCCGGCATGCCGGCCGGCTGCGGGCCGACATGATCTTTTCCGCCGACGGGCTGCAATGGGCGCCGGGCCAGCCGCAGATCGTCGAGGCGCTGAAGGGGCTGGTCTCGCTGGAAATCACCGTGCGGGGGCCGCGAAGCGACCAGCATTCCGGCATGGTCGGCGGCGGGATCGCCAATCCGGCGCTGGCCTTGGCGCATGTCCTGGCCGGGCTGCGCCGCGAGGACGGGGCGATCGCGGTCGAGGGTTTCTACGACGATGTGGTCGCGCTCGACGATCAGGTCCGCGCCGCCATCGCCCGCGTGCCCTATACGGATGCCGATCTGCTGGCGGAAACCGGCGCCCCTTCGGTCTGGGGCGAACCCGGCCATACCACGGCCGAACGCATCTTTGCCCGTCCCACGCTGGATGTGAACGGCCTGACCTCGGGCTGGCAGGGGGCGGGAACGAAGACCGTGCTGCCGGCCGTGGCCAGGGCCAAGATCACCTGCCGTCTGGTTGCCGCCCAGTCGCCCGAGCGGGTGTTCGACGCGATCAGCGCGCATGTCGCCCGCCATTGCCCGCCCGGCGTCACCGCCGAGGTGACGCGCAACCCGGGCCGGGCCGACCCGTTCCTTGTGCCCGCCGGTCACAATGCCAGCGCCGCCGCCGCCGAAGTGCTGACCGATCTTTATGGCGTCGCGCCCTATCGCACGCGGGTCGGCGGCTCGATCCCGGTCATGACGACACTGCTCGACACGCTGGGGGTGCATGCGGTGATGTTCGGCTTTTCCCATGGGGACGAGAACCTGCATGCCCCGGACGAGTTCTTCCGTCTGGACGAGTTCCGCCGCGGCCAGAGCGCCTATGGACGCCTGTTCGAGCGGCTGGCGCGCTGAAAGCCGGCCTCACGCCGAGGCCGCGGGCGCCGCCGGCGCGGCGGGCCTGACGCCCTCGCCCAGCAGGTCCTCGACGAAAAAGGCCGCGAACTGGGCGCGGCCGGAGACGCCGGCCTTGGCATAGATCCGCGTAAGCTGCGCGCGGACGGTGCCCTGCGCCGCGCCGCGCAATTCGGCGATCTCGGCCACGTCCAGCCCTTTCAGGGCCAGCATGCCCACGTCGCGCTCGGCCTGGGTCAGGCGCCATTCGGTGAACTGCTCGCCGATCACCTGCGCCAGCTCGCCCCGGGCCACGGAAAGGGCGGCCTCCTGCGCGCGCATCGTCTCGATGGTGCGGCGCAGGGCGAAGGCGCCGAACACCACGCCCAGCACCAGTGCCGCCGTCACCAGAGCCTCGAAGATGAAATGCGTCGATCCCGGATCGGCGATCAGGTCGCCGATCACGTCGCCCACGAAGAACACCGCCGCCATGGTCTGCACGATCAGAAAGCCCGCAAGCACGCGCGTCTGCCGGATGCGCGCGGCGCGCAGGTCGCTTCCGCTCATTTGCGCCGGCCGCCTGTCAGCATCGGGGCCAGCAGGTTGCGTCCAAGGGCGCGGCTTTCCACCGCCACCCCCGCGACATGCAGAAGGACCAGGATCAGGACAAGATTGGCGGCCATCTCATGTACCTCGGCGGCTGTCGTCTTCAGGGTTCCGCCGCCATCTTCGCCCGTTTTGCCGGCCTTGACCAGAACCGACCAGTCACCGGCGGCCACGGCGGCGTTTTCCTCGGCGATCCGCATCGGTGTGCGGCCGCCGGTCATGATCAGCCCCGTCGCCATCACCACGGCCAGCAATGCCCAGAGCGCATAGGCCATCATCGCCCCGGCCGGGTTGTGCGACCTGTAGCGGCGGGGGAGGCCGCGGCGCAGCGCCCCCATATGGGCAAGCGCCGCCGCTGGCCGCGGCGGGAAGGCCGCGAACCGTGCCTCGGCCGGGCCGGCAAAGCCCCAGAGGATCCGCAGCGCCAGCAGCGCCATGCCGATCCAGCCCAGCGTGACGTGAAACGTGCTGCCCCCCTGGTCCAGCACCGCGTTGAACAGGACGATCAGGGCGATGCCCCAGTGCGACATCCGGACCACCGGATCCCACAGCCGGGGGCCGCTGTCGGGCCCTGGCGTTGCGGCCGCGGCGCGCGGAAGGGAGGCGACCATCCGCTCAGTCACCGCTCTTGATCCGGGTAATCGCGCCCGTGGCCGGGTCGATGTAGATTTCGGCCAGCTTGCCGGCGGCATCGGTGCAGCGCGCCTCGACCTGGCCGTCCTCGGCTTCAAAACCCTGCACGGTGCAGCCCTTTGCCTTCAGGGCGGCGGTCGCGGCCTCGGGGCTGGTGCCGACGACATCGCCGACCATCGGCCCGGCAGAGGCAAGGGCGGCGGCGGGGGCAAGGGCCGCGACAAGCGCGGCGATCCTGAGACGGGTCTTCATGATGGTCCTTTCCGGAGTGGGGCCTGCCCGGACGGCATGTCCGGCGGTGCCCGGACCGGCTTGCCCGCCCCGGCCGCCGCAATCCATCCGGCGGGTGCTTACCCCGGACTGGTAAGCCGCCGCTTATTCGCTCAGCGCGCGGTCCGGGGCCGAGGTTCCCCTTGCGCCATCGACGGGCAGCGGCGATACCGGAAGGTGGACATATGGGGGTGAAATGGCCTTGCCGATCCAATCGCAGCTGAAATACTGGGGGATTGCCGCGGCGGTTCTGCTTTTGATGCTGTGGTTCCTTGGCGATGTCATGGTGCCCTTCGTCGTGGGCAGTGCGATCGCCTATTTTCTGGACCCGGTTGCCGACCGGCTGCAGCGATGGGGCTTTTCGCGCATCGCCGCCACGATCACGATCAGCCTGGCCGGGCTGGTGGTCGCGATCCTGCTGATGCTGTCGATCATCCCGACGCTGATCAACCAGTTGACGGCGCTGGTCAATGCCGCGCCCGAGATCGCACGGAAGTTCGAAAGCCTGATGACCACGCGCTTTCCCGAGTTGCAGGATTCGACCTCGACCATCCGGCAGGCGCTGGCCTCGATCGGCAAGTTCATCCAGTCGCGCGGCGGCGAGGTGGTGAACGGCGTCATCAGCTCGGCGATAAACATGGTGTCCGCGGTGCTGTTCCTGCTGGTCGTGCCGGTCGTCACCTTCTACATGCTGCTTGACTGGGACCGCATGGTCGCCGTGGTCGACCGGCTGCTGCCGCGCGATCATGCGCCGGTGATCCGGCGCCTTGCGAGCGAGATCGACGCCACGCTGGCGGGGTTCGTGCGCGGGCAGGTGATGGTCTGCCTGATCCTCGGGATCTTCTATGCCGTGGCGCTGATGATGGCCGGACTGCAGTTCGGCGGCATCGTCGGAACCATTGCCGGGGCGATCACCTTCATCCCCTATGTCGGGGCGATGGTCGGCGGCTCTCTGGCCATCGGGCTGGCGATCTACCAGTTCTGGGGCGACTGGCTGCATGTCGCGCTGATCGCCGCGATCTTTGCCGTCGGCCAGTTTGCCGAGGGCAACATCATCACCCCGCGCCTGGTGGGCAAGTCGGTCGGGCTGCATCCGGTCTGGCTGCTGTTCGCACTGGCGGCCTTCGGCTCGGTCTTCGGCTTCATCGGCATGCTGGTGGCCGTGCCGGTGACGGCGGTCATGGGCGTGCTGGTCCGCTTCGGCGTCGACCGCTATCGCCACAGCCTGCTCTACTGGGGCAGCAGCGGCGGAGCGGGCGCCCTGCCGGCAGCCACCACGGCGGAGGATGACATCGCCCAACCGGCGCGCGCGCCGGCGGCGCCCGAGGCGCTGACAGGAGGCGCGTCCGCGCGGATCGCGGGCGAAACGGCGCCGTGATCCGACAACTGGCCTTCGATCTGCCGCCTTGCGACAACCGCAGCCGGGCCGATTTCATCGTCACCCCGGCGAATGCGCTGGCGCTGGCCGCGCTGGACGGCTGGCGCGACTGGCCGGGCGGCAAGATGGTGCTGATCGGGCCGCCGGGGGCGGGAAAATCGCATCTGGCCGCGATCTGGGCGGCGGAAGCCGGGGCGGTGGTTGTTCCCGCCGACAGCCTGGCGGGCGTCGGCCCGGCGGTCATTGCCGCCGGCGGCGCGGTCGTCGTCGAGGATGCCGCAGCGGTGGCCGGCGATGCGGCGGCCGAGGCCGCGCTCTTTCACCTTCACAACATGCTTCTTCCGGCCGGCCGCCTCCTTGTCACCGCGGCGGCGCCGCCGCGCGACTGGGGCCTTGGCCTGCCGGACCTGTTGTCGCGCCTGCAGGCCGCGGCGCTGACCCGGATCGAGGCGCCGGACGATGCGCTGCTGTCCGGCGTCCTGAACAAGCTGTTCGCAGACCGCCAGATCGTGCCGCCGGCGACGCTGATTCCGTTCCTGCTGGCGCGGATGCCGCGGTCCATCGGTGCGGCGCGGGTTCTGGTTGGCAGGCTCGATGCGCGCGCGCTGGCCGAGGGACGCCCGCCGGGCCTCAGGCTGGCGGCGGAAATCCTTGCCGAGGTGTCCGGCGACTCCGCACCCGGCTGGATGCCGGACTAGACCACAGACGAGACCGCAGACCAGCCCCCCGTCATCAAACCTTCACAGCCGGCCGCATATCCCACGCATCATGACCCACGCCGATTTTCTCAAAGCCCCCTATCCGCCGCCTGTCGCGCTTCCCGACGAAGAGACCGGCAGCGGCCTGCGCTTTTTCAACCGCGAGCTGTCATGGCTGGCCTTCAACTGGCGCGTGCTGGAAGAGGCGGCGAACCCGGCCGTTCCGCTGCTGGAACGGCTGCGGTTCCTGTCGATCTCGGCCACCAACCTTGATGAGTTCTATACCGTCCGCGTGGCCGGCCTGCGCGCGCTGGTGCGCGGCAACAATCCGATCCCCTCGGAAGATGGCCGCAGCCCGGCCGAGCAGTTGCGCCTGATCCACGCCGATGCCCGCGCGCTGATGCAGGCCCAGCAGACCACCTTCCGGACGCTGCGCGCCGAGATGGAAGAGCAGGGGATCGTCATCCTGACCCGGACCAAGCTGGGCGCCCGCGACCTGAAATTCCTGGAAGACTATTTCATCGCCAATGTCTTTCCCGTGCTGTCGCCGCTGGCCATCGACCCCGCGCATCCCTTCCCCTTCATCCCGAACACGGGGTTTTCGCTGGCGCTGGCGCTGGAGCGGGTCACGGACCGCCGGCCGCTGAATGCGCTTTTGCCGATTCCGCAGCAGATCGACCGTTTCGTGCCGCTGCCGGGGAAAGAGGGCGAAGATCGCTTCCTGCCGCTGGAGGAACTTCTCCTGCTGCATCTCGACATGTTGTTCCCGGGCTATGCCGACCGGGGGCATTGCCTGTTTCGGGTCCTGCGCGACAGTGACCTCGAGGTCGAGGAAGAGGCCGAGGATCTGGTGCGCGAGTTCGAGACCGCGCTGAAGCGCCGCCGCCGGGGTGAGGTGATCCGGCTCAAGCTGTCGGCCGGTGCGCCCGAGGCGCTGCGCGCGCTGATCATGGACGAGTTACGGGCCACCGAGGACGAGGTGGTCGAGGTCAAGGGCCTGCTCGGCATGGCCGATCTCAAGGCGCTCGTCCTGTCCTCGCGGCCTGACCTGCTCTGGCCGCCGTTCAAGCCGCGGGTGCCCGAACGGGTCGAGGATCACGATGGCGACATGTTCGCCGCGATCCGCCAGAAGGACATGCTGCTGCATCATCCCTATGAAACCTTCGACATGGTGATCCGCTTTCTGGAACAGGCGGCGCGCGATCCAAATGTCGTCGCGATCAAGCAGACGCTTTACCGTACCAGTTGGGACAGCCCCATCGTTTCGGCGCTGTGCGAGGCGGCCGAGGCCGGGAAATCCGTCACCGCGCTGGTGGAGCTGAAGGCGCGCTTCGACGAGGCCGCGAACATCCGCCAGTCGCGCCGGCTGGAACGGTCCGGCGCCCATGTCGTCTATGGCTTCATGCATCTGAAGACCCATGCCAAGATCTCGACCGTGGTCCGGCGCGAGGGCGACACGCTTGTGACCTATACCCATTACGGCACAGGAAATTATCACCCGATCACCGCGCGCATCTATACCGACCTCAGCTTCTTCACCTGCGATGCGGCGCTGGGGCGCGATGCGACCAAGGTGTTCAATTTCCTGTCGGGCTATGTCCAGCCGCAGGGTCTTGAAAACCTCGCGATCTCTCCGATCTCGCTCAAGCCGCGGCTCCTGGAGCTGTTCTCGGCCGAGGCCGATCATGCCCGCGCCGGCCGCCCGGCCGAGATCTGGGCCAAGATGAACAGCCTGATCGACGCCGAGGTGATCGACGCGCTTTACGCCGCCTCGAACGCGGGGGTGAAGATCAGCCTCGTCGTGCGCGGTATCTGCGGCCTGCGCCCCGGCGTGAAGGGGTTGAGCGAGAACATCCGGGTGAAGTCGATCGTCGGCCGCTTTCTCGAACACAGCCGCATCGTCTGTTTCGGAAATGGCCATGGGTTGCCGGCGCGGGAGGCGCGGGTGTTCCTGTCTTCGGCCGACTGGATGGGCCGCAACCTCAACCGCCGGGTCGAGACATTGATCGAGGCGCTGAACCCCACGGTGAAAAGCCAGATCCTGAGCCAGATCATGGCCGCGAGCCTTGCCGACGAGGCGCAAAGCTGGGTGCTGGCGCCCGATGGCCGCTACAGCCGCGACCTTGGTCAGCCGGGCGAGCAGCTTTTCAACTGCCATCGCTTCTTCATGGAAAACCCCTCCCTTTCGGGCCGCGGCACCGCCGGCGCCAAGGACGCCCCGCGGCTGATCGTGGTCGCGGGCGACGAGACGGGCACCAAAGCCGGGTAATCGCCCCGCACGCGGGACCGCCCCGCAGTCGCTGCTCCGCCGCCCGCGCGTGCGCATCCCCGGGGCGAGCGGTAGCTTTCGGAACCTCTCCCCCGGGGGATGGCAAGCAAAAGGTGGGGCCAGGGCGCCGGTATCGGTGCCGGGTTGCAGGGGGTTGGCCGGCGCCCCGACCCCCCCGGAGGTCGGGGCCGGTGGCGCGTTGCCGGCCCCTACCGGCCGGACTTATACCAGCCTGGTCGCCTCGACCGCCGCCCGGACGAAATCCGCAAACAGCGGATGGGGGGCGAAGGGTTTCGACTTCAGTTCGGGGTGGAACTGGACGCCAAGGAACCAGGGGTGGTCCTTGACCTCGACGATCTCGGGCAGGCGGCCGTCCGGCGACATGCCCGAGAAGATCAGGCCGCAGTTTTCCAACTGGTCGCGATAGCGGATGTCGACCTCGTAGCGGTGGCGGTGGCGTTCCTCGATGACGGTGGTGCCGTAGATCCCCGCCACTTTCGAATCCGCGTTCAGATTGGCGGTATAGGCGCCCAGCCGCATGGTGCCGCCCTTGGCATCGTCGGCCTTGCGGCGCACGGTGTGGTTGCCCTGCACCCATTCCTTCAGGTGATAGACGACCGGGGTGAAACGCTTTTCGCCCTTTTCATGGTCGAATTCCTCGGATCCGGCATTGGGCAACCCGGCGAGGTTGCGCGCCGCCTCGATCACCGCCATCTGCATGCCAAGGCAGATGCCGAGATAGGGGACCTTGTGGGTGCGGGCGAATTGCGCCGCCTTGATCTTGCCCTCGGTCCCGCGTTCGCCAAAGCCGCCGGGAACGAGGATGGCGTCGAAATCCTCCAGATAGGGGGCGGGATCCTCGCGCTCGAAGATCTCGGCGTCGATCCATTCGGCGCGCACCTTGGTGCGGTTGGCCATGCCGCCATGGGTCAGCGCCTCGGCAATGGATTTGTAGGCATCCTCAAGCTGGGTGTATTTGCCGACGACGGCCACGCGCACCTCGCCCTCCGGATGGGTGATGCGGTCCATCACATCTTCCCAGCGGGCGAGATTGGGCTTTGGCGCGGGCGTGATGCCGAAGGCATCCAGCACCGCCTGGTCGAGGCCCGCGCGGTGATAGGCCAAGGGCGCCTCGTAGATGGTCTTCAGGTCATAGGCGGGGATCACCGCCTCTTTCCTGACGTTGCAGAAAAGCGCGATCTTTTCCCGCTCGCGGTCGGGGATCGGGTGTTCGCTGCGGCACACGAGCACGTCGGGGGCGAGGCCGATGGACTGCAGCTCCTTGACCGAGTGCTGGGTGGGCTTGGTCTTCAATTCTCCGCTGGCGGCGAGGTAGGGCAGAAGCGTCAGGTGCATCAGAATCGACTGGCCGCGCGGGCGTTCGTGGATGAACTGACGGATGGCCTCGAAGAAGGGCAGGCCCTCGATATCGCCGACGGTGCCGCCGATCTCGCAGAGCATGAAATCCACCTCATCGTCGCCGATGCGAAGGAACTCCTTGATTTCATTGGTGACGTGCGGGATGACCTGGATGGTCTTGCCAAGGTAGTCGCCGCGGCGCTCCTTCTCCAGCACGTTGGAATAGATGCGGCCAGACGAGATGCTGTCGGTCTGGCGGGCGGACACGCCGGTGAAGCGTTCGTAATGGCCAAGGTCGAGGTCGGTTTCCGCGCCGTCATCGGTGACGAAGACCTCGCCATGTTCGAAGGGCGACATCGTGCCGGGGTCGACGTTGAGATAGGGGTCGAGCTTGCGCAGCCGGACGGTATAGCCCCGGGCTTGCAGAAGCGCTCCCAGGGCGGCGGATGCGAGACCCTTGCCCAGCGACGAAACCACGCCGCCGGTGATGAAGATGTAGCGCGCCATTGGAGACTCCCGTCGTTCGAAACGCGATTCGGAGCGGTGGAATCGCATCACCACGGGATTTGGGATATAGCGCGGTGGCAAGGAATGCGCAACGGTGCGCCGCAAGATCATGTTTGCGGCGATCCCCTCCCGTCAAAGGGTTGTGGGTCAGGGGGTTGTGGTCGTGGTCCCGCCGGCGGGCGCGGCGTCGGATGGCGCGGCGGGTGCCGGTTCGGCAGGTGCGGTTTCGCCCGTCGCGGCGGGCGTGGAGGCCGCCGTCGCATCGGGCGCGGGCGGGGCCACCGGCGCATCGGCCGGGACCGGCGGCAACAGGTCGGCGCCGCTCGGCGCGGCAGGTGCGGGTGTCGCTGGCTCGGTCACGGCCGCGGGGCCGTCAAGAACCGAGTTGCCGCCGCCGCGGGTGGCAAGGATGGTCAGCGTCAGCGAGGTGACGATGAAGGCCGCGGCCAGAATCCAGGTCAATTTGGTCAGCGCGGTGGCCTGCCCGCGCGCCTGCATGTTGCCGCCGCCCGACAGCAATGCCGCGCCCTCGTTCTTCTGCAGCAGAACGACGCCGATCAGCAGAAGGGCGAGGATCAGATGGATCGAGAGGACGACGGTTTCCATGGGGCAGGGGCTCCTTCCGGCCGATGCGGCTATCTAGGCGGAAGCGCGCGGGCGCGCAAGGGCAGAGGCGTCGCCCCGTCGCAGGCCGCAATTCCGGCGGCGCGGCTTCGCCGCACGGCTTTCGTCCGGCCGTCACGCTGTCGCGCGCCGCCGGGGTAGGGCCTCCGGCGGGGGTATTTTCGTCAAGAGGAAGACGGGAGGGGTGTTTCGTTTGTTTCCTGCGTCGGGCCACGGGCGCCCCGAGGCGGTTGGCGCTTGCGCCAGAGCCGAGGCGAAAGCCTTGCGGCGAAGCCGCGCCGCTGGATCAGGGAACGGCCTGGCGCGTCGCTTTCGGAATGGCGGGCGGGTCTGCCCTCGGCTAGGCAGGGCGGATGAAACCTGATCGCATCCTGCCCGGCATCCTGCTGATGCTTGCGTTCTGCCTGCTCGCGCCGCTCCTCGACGTCTCGTCGAAACTGGCGGTGCAAGGCGGCATCCCGGTGGGCGAGGTCACGGCAGCGCGGTTTCTCGTGCAATTCGCGCTGATGCTGGTGGTGGTTCTGGCGATGGGCGTGCCGCTGGCGCTGGGCGCACGGGCCTTCGGATTCGTGGCGCTGCGGGCGGCATTCCTGATCGTTTCGACCTTTTCCTTCATTGCCGGGATCCGGGTGATGCCGCTTGCGGATGCGCTGGCCATCGCCTTCGTCGAGCCCTTTATCCTGCTGATCCTTGGCAGTCTTCTTCTGGGCGACAAGGTCGGTCCGCGGCGGATCGCGGCCTGTGTCGTGGGTTTCGGCGGGGCGATGATGGTGATTCAGCCCTCGCTGGCGGCCTTCGGTCTTGTGGCGCTGTGGCCGCTGGGGACCGCCTTTTTCTTCGCCTTCTACATGCTGATCACGCGATCGATCTCGGCCTTCATGGGGCCGGTCGCAATGCAGTTCCATACCTCATGGGTGGGGTTCCTGATCTGCCTGCCGGTGCTGCTGGTCTTTCGGGACGGCCCCGTGCCGGATCTGCGCTTCGTGATGCCGCAGGGCTGGCAATGGCTCTGGCTTTTCGGGGTCGGCTTCTGGGCCGGGATCAGCCACATGTGCATGACCTATGCCCTGACCTTTGCGCCCGCCTCGACCCTCGCACCGCTGCATTACACCGAGATCGTCGTCGCAGTGATCCTTGGCCTGCTGGTCTTCGGCGATCTGCCGGATGCGATGTCCTTCGCCGGGATCGCGGTCATCGTGGGGTCCGGTCTCTATGTCATCTGGCGCGAGCGGGTGGTGGCCCGCGATGCGCGCCAGGCGCTGGCAAATCCCGTCAGCGGGTAAGCGCGGCGATGGCGGCGTCGATCCGGGCACGCGGCAGGATCACCAGCATGCCGGCGCCGTCGAACGCCAGCCGCACCCGTGACGCGGCCACCCGGTTCGAGGTGCCGATAAACCCGTCCGGCGCGAAGTCGAGATCGTCGATCGGCCAGTGCAGGCCGGTGCTGGTGCCGCGCAGCCGGGCCAGCGGAAAGAGCGACAGCACGTCCCCGGGGCGCAGCGACAGGTCGAGCGGGCGCCGCGGGGCGGCGAAGGCCACGTCTTTTGGCCCGAGGATCAGGCAGGCCCGTCCGGCGTGACGGACGAGCGCATTGAACGCGGCCAGCGCATGATCGCTGCGGCCGCCGGCAAAGCCCAGCGCCAGCACCAGCGGCGCCGCCACCGAGCGCAGCGCCTTGTCGAAATCGGTGGTGGCCTGCTCCGTGATCGGATGCAGCCGGTCGGGCGGGATGGCCGCCCGCGCCGCCGCCGAGATCGAATCCATGTCGCCGATCACCGCCCGGGGCAGCAACCCGGCCGCGATCAGCCGGTCGGCGCCGCCATCGGCCGCCACGGCGACCGGCGCGCGTGCCAGCGCCAGCCGCAGATCACGGATCGGCACGGGTCCGCCGCCGACCAGCGTCACCCCTTCCTGGCATTGCACAACGGGTCCATTCATGCGGATACTGTTCGAATTAAGGCAATCGCGCGGATCGCGGGTCACAATCAATCCTTCAAATTACCCCGGTCTGTCCATGCTTTCGATCACCCGGGCAGCGAGGTTGGGGGTATTGACCGTGAAAGGTGGGCATCCATGCTTGGTGCGAACAAGATCCTGACCGTCTCCTATGGCACTTTCAGCTGTACGCTGGAAGGATTCGACGATCCCTTCAGCACGATGCGGGCGATTGCCGAGTATTTCCGGGATCTTGCCGCAGATGACCGCTATTTCGGGGCTGAACCGCCGCAGCCCGATGCCGCCATGCTGCACCGGATCGCAGAGCGGGAGGTCCAGCGCCGCGTCGAGGCGCGGGTGCAGGACAATGCGGTGATCCTGACGGCGGGAGAGCGGATGCCGGCGCCGCCGCCGGCTGCCGCCGCCGCGTCGGTTCCCGTTTCGCCGGCCGTTGCCGCTGCCCCTGTCCCGCCGGCCCCGATGCCTGAGGGTGCATCGGCGGAGGTGACGGCTTCCGGAGATGCCGCCGACGCGCTGCCGGTCGCGGCGGTTGAGCCCGAGACGGGGACGGAAGCCGCAGCCGGGCCCGCCATCGAGACTGAGGTGGATCCGGACGAGGACGCGGCGGGTGTTTCGGGCGGTGGGGATATCGAGGCCACGCTCGCCTCGGGCCTGCCTGGGGTTTTCGACATGAACGCCGCCATGGTCGATGCCGATTTCGGCGGCGTTGTGGGCGGTGCGGCGTCACAGCCCGCCCTGCGCGCCGGCATGCCCGAAGGCGTTGCCGCCCGTCTGGCCCGTTTGCGGCAGTCGATCGCGGTGGCCGCGCCTGCGACCGCCATTGCCGCGCCGGCCGCGGCAGCGGAGGAGGCCGAAGAGCTGGCCGCCGAAGTGGCGCCCGAACCGCAAGACGAGTTTGCGGCCGCCGCAGCGGATGAGGCGGCGGATGAGGCGGACCAGGCAGATCTGGCGGATCTCGATGATGCAGGGAATGCGGATCCCGTCGCGACGGAAGAAGCCGCGCCGGTCGAGAACCCGGGCCATTCCGCCGACCATGCCTCGCCCGAGGCGCTGGTGCAGGCGATCGTCGCCGATTACCAGTCTGATTTCGCCCCTGCCGAGGCAGAGGCCGATATCGACCCAAGCTTCGTTGCTGCAACCGCCGCATTCTTTTCCGGCATGGCACCGGCGGAGGCCGGGTTCGACCCCGGGCCAGAGGACGAGGCCGTCGAAACCGCCGCCGATTCCATTGCGGATGCGCGGGTCGATAGTGGCGAAATGGCGGTGGACGAGGCCGGCGACCAAGACAAGGACGAGGATGACGGGTTCGATCCTTTTGCGCTCGACCCTGAATTCGACGACGACGCCGATGCCTATGACCTGATCGAGCCGCAGGCCCGTGCCATGGCGCCGGCCGGCACCGAGGCTTTCGAAACGCTTGCCGATGCGGAACCTGCCGGTCCGGTTGCTGCGGCGCTGGTGGAGGAGATCTCGGTCGCGGAGGCGTTTGTCGACGATGACGAGATCTTTGCGGTGCCGGAGGACGAGGCGCTTGGCGCCGAGGTCGCGACCGACGCGGCGGATCCGGTCGCAGAGCCGGCCCCCGCGGAAGCGGGCGACGCGACGCTGGACCCGGCGGCCGGGTCCGCAGCGGGCGATGCCATCGCCGGATCGGCGCCCGGAACGGACGCCCTGGACGACCCGGCCGTCGTGACCACCGCGGCAGCCGTCGCGCAAAAGGCAGAGCGGGCAAGGGCCCGGGTGGTCCGGATCCGGCGGGCGGACATGATGGGTGCCACGGGTGCGGCCGCTGCGACCGCCATTCCGCCCGCGGCGGATCCCGCGCCCGCCGCCGCCGTTGCCCCGGCCATCCCGTCCGAACCGGCGGCGCCCGAACCCGCACCGCCCCCGGCTGCAACCTCCGGCGTGGTGGCCCCTGCGCCCCCGGCTCCCGCGCCTTCGGCGACCGATGGCGATGTCGACCGGCTGCTGAAACAGGCCGACAGCGAGATGGCGGGCGCGGAGAACCAGCGTCGCCATGCCGCCATACAGCATCTCAAGGCCGCCGTGGCCGCGACCGTGGCCGACCGCCGCGCCGGTGCGCCGCAGCCTGATGCGGGCGAACGCGAGAATGCCTATCGCGAGGATCTCGCCCGGGTCGTCCGCCCGTCGCGCCCGCGCGCCGTGGCGTCGCCGGCCCCCGCGGCCCCGGGTCCTGT
>JBDHSO010000047.1:0-21780 GCA_039808125.1 Rhodobacter sp.
CAGCATGGACGCACTGGTCTCGCGCCATCTGGATGCGGTCGAAGCGGCCCACGACGATGCCAATGATGCCGAGCGGGACGCGCGAACGAGCGGCAAGTTCAAGAAGCTCTGCCGCACGGACCCGGACGCAACAATAGCGACATCCTCCAAGGCTCCGCTGCGGCCGGCCTGCAAGCAGCACACGGCCGTCGACGACCTTGCTGGCGTCGTTGTTGATGTGGAAATCGTCACGGGCGAGGAACATGACACGGGGCCGGTTCGATGAGCGTCCGGACGCCATCGAAGCGACTCTCGGCGTTGCCCCGGGCCGGATCACGGCGGACAGGCTCTATGGCATTGGCCGGATTTACGCCGCCCTTGAAGACCGCCGGACCCTTGCAGTCATCCCACCGCTTCGCTCTTCCCGTAGCAAGGCGGCACAGGGCTTCCCAACCGAGCGCTTCAAGTTCGACCCCCATCACGACGTGGTCCGCTGTCCGGCGGGGAGGCGGCTCACATCCCGCGACAACTCGGTAACCGGCAAGCGACATCGCGCCGGTCGACGCGCCTGCGCGCGCTGCCCCCTCAAGGCGCAATGCTTGCCCCGGGGCGTGTCATCCCGCCGGGTGAACATTGTGACGAACCATGCGGCCGTGCCTCACGCGCCCGCCGCAAACGCGCGGCTTTGGGGGGAAGGCGAACTGCGCCATCTACACCCGCCACCGATGGCAGGTAGAAGGCGCGCAGGGACGGCCAAGACACTCCACGGCCTTGGGCGCGCCGTCCGAAGGGGCCTTGAGAACATGAAGATCCAGGCCCTCCTGACCGCCATGGCAATGAACCTCAAGAAGCTGGCGGCGGCCATGCTGTTGATATGGTCGTTCATCGAAAATCGACCAGCCAGACCAACCCCGGCATCAATCTGAAACGACTTCTTCAACAACCCTCAGTGGACCGGTTCCCCGCCGAAGGGGGGCAAGGCCAACATTGTGTCATTGCGTGGCCGGGCGTTGCGTGGCGCTTGTTCGACCATGATCCCCACGGCTACTGGTGCAGGTTGACCCTCCTCGCGGCGCTGCGCCGAACGCATCGACGCACCTTGCCTCGACGGCCCGATCGATGGCGAGAATTTCACCGCCCGGGTGGAGCAGGTGTCGGTCCGGACCCTTCACGCCAGGGCGGTGTCGTGGGGATGGACGACCTCGCCAGCCAAAAACTCGGCAGCCGCACGGGCCGTGTCGTCCGCGCCGCCATCCGGCGCGCAGCCGTGCATCTCATCTTCCTGCCGCCCCATGGCCCAGACCTGAACTCCATCGAACAGGTCTTCGCCAAGTTCAAGCACTTCCTGCGCGAGGCCGCAAAGCGCACCATCGACACAGCTACTGCCCCACTCGCCGATATCCTCGACCGTTTCACACCCAGGAAATGCACATGCTGCCTCTTCAATGCAGGACATGACACCATCCCGCTCTCATGCACGCGCCCAGGCTCCGTTCGTCCGGTCCGTGCGGCAACTTCTGATGCGGCTCGGGCTTGCCGTGTTTGACCATTTAGAAGACGGTCGTCGTCCGAGGATATGATGGGCGGGTGGGCGACGGCGCGGGTCGGCCGGGCTGCCGCAAAGGGCAATCAGCCCTGCGCAAGTGACCCGGGCGCGGTGCTACGGGGCGGGCAGGGTGGCGTCGTTCGGGGCCGGGGTGCATCGGACTTGCCCCCTTGCCTTGCGGAAGTCGCCCCCCCCCCAAGGGGGCGCATTGTTGCAGGCGGGTGGCCGGGGCCGCGGCGGGTCAGGCGTTGAACAGGAAATGCAGCACGTCGCCGTCCTGAACCTCGTAGGTCTTGCCTTCCACACGGAACTTGCCGGCTTCCTTCGCCCCGGCCTCGCCCTTGCCGGCGACGTAATCGTCATAACCCACGGTCTCGGCGCGGATGAAGCCCTTCTCGAAATCGCCGTGGATCACTCCGGCGGCCTGCGGTGCCAGCGTGCCCTTGCCGATCGTCCAGGCGCGGGCCTCTTTCGGACCGACGGTGAAATATGTCTGCAAGCCCAGAAGGTCGTAGCCCGCCTTGATCAGCCGGTCGAGACCGGCCTCGTGCAGCCCCATCTCCTCTAGGAAGATCTTCGCGTCCTCTTCGGGCAGTTGCGCCAGCTCCTCCTCGATGCGCGCCGAGATCACCACCGAGCCCGCGCCCTGTTTCGCGGCCATTTCGGCCACGCGGGCGGACTGGCTGTTGCCTTCGGCCGCGGCCGCCTCCTCGACATTGCAGACGTAAAGCACCGGCTTTGCCGTCAGCAGTTGCAGCAGCCGCCAGGTGCGGGCGTCGTCTTCGGCCACTTTCATGGTGCGCGCCGGCCGGCCCTGGTTCAGGACGGTCTCGGCCATCGCCAGCAGCCGATCCTGATCGAGCGACTCCTTGTCGCCGCCCTTCAGCTTGCGCGCCAGATTGGCGCGGCGGCGCTGGATCGATTCCAGATCGGCCAGCATCAGTTCGGTCTCGATGGTCTCCGCGTCGGCCACCGGATCAATCCGGCCCTCGACATGGGTAATGTCGCCATCTTCGAAACAGCGCAGCACATGGGCGATGGCATCGCATTCACGGATATTGGCCAGGAACTGGTTGCCCAGCCCCTCGCCCTTGCTGGCCCCGCGCACCAGCCCCGCAATGTCCACAAAGGTCATCCGGGTGGGAATGATCTGTCTCGACCCCGCGATTCCGGCAAGAACCTCGAGCCGCGGGTCCGGCACCGCCACCTCGCCCACGTTGGGCTCGATGGTGCAGAAGGGGAAGTTGGCCGCCTGCGCCGCCGCCGTGCGGGTCAGTGCGTTGAAGAGGGTGGACTTGCCCACGTTCGGCAGCCCGACGATACCCATCCTGAAACCCATTGCTGCCCTCCTGCGGCGCGTGACCTGCGGGACTTACGCGCCGGGCGCCGCGGGTTCAAGGTTTGCGAATCCGCGCCGGGGGCCTAGACTGGCGGAAAATGGAGGTTCCCGTGTCCTTCGACCCCTATATTCATTTTCAGGGCAATTGCCGCGACGCGCTGACGGCCTATCAGGCGCTGTTCGGCGGCACGTTGCACATCATGGGCTATGACCAGATGCCCGACGCGCCGCCCGCGATGCGGGAGTCCTCCCTCGTCATGCATGCGGTGTTGATGGTGGGCGGACGGGCGCTTTTCGCATCGGATTTCCCGCCGGGCATGGCAGGCGATCCGCAACAGGCCGTCACCATCAGCCATACCGCCGCCACGGTCGATGAGGCGAAGCGCATCTTCGCGGCCCTGGGCGAAGGGGATGCCCCGATCATGGAGTTCCAGCCGACCTTCTGGTCGGATGGGTTCGGCATGGTGAAGGACCGTTTCGGCACGCATTGGATGGTGTCGGCGCCCTGGCGGCAGCCGGGGTGATCGGCGCGGTGCGGCAGGTGGTCAGCCGTCCTCCAGCCGCCGCGCGACCTCGACCGCGATGTCCGGCATGGCGGCGAGTGCATAGCCGGCCTGAATCGGGCTGATCGCGATGGCGGTCCTGTAGACAACCGCCTCGTCGTTCTGCTGCGAGGGCAGGGGCGGCGCATCGTTCATCTGCACCGACAGGCCGGGCGCGCTGGGTAGCGTCAGGCCATGCTCTTCGGCCAGTTGCCGCACCATGGGCGAGGCCGAGGCCTGCATGTCGGCGACAAAGACGAACTCATAGGCGCTGTAGCTGCCAACGACCGAGGCTTTCCACGCCGCGCCTTCGGGATTGTCGGGGAAATTGACGTTCAGCCCCACGCCGGGCGGCAGGATCCCGTCCGGGCCGGACCGCGCAAGCAAGCTGCGCACCAGTTGCACCGACCGTTCCGCAACCACCTTCGACACCGGATTGGCAAGCGTGGCGTCATCGGCGGAATTCGCGCCGGCGCTGAGCGCAATCGCCGGAATTCCCCGCGTCAGCGCCATCTGTACAACGCTGACCGTGCCCGAGTTCACGATGATCGCCCCCACGTTCTGCCCTTCGTTGGGGCCGGCAAGCACCAGATCGGGCGGCCGGCCCCAGCGCGCCAGCGCCAGCGCGTCGATGCCATAGAGCACTGCCATCACCGGCGTGCCCTCGATATAGAAAAAGTCGCCGGATTCGATCCCGTCGCGCTGTATCGGCCCGGCCGAGGGTGCGCCGGCCTCGGCAGAGCCGCAGCGGCAGGCCTGGATCAGCGTCGGTGCCGGCAGTCCCTGGTTCAGCGAGGTGCCGGTGCCGCTCTGGTTCCGGCAGGGGACAGAGACGATCACGTCATGCCCTACAGCCTTCATGGCATTGTAAAGTGCCAGGACGTTGCTTGTCAGGCCGTCGTCGTTGGAAATGACGATTCTGGCGATGTGCAATGAAGCCCCCCTGCAGATGCTGCGACCCCTGCGCGGGGACAAGGTTAGCCATCCGCATCGGAGGCTGTCCAGCCGGCATGTCGGAATTGACGGCGGGGCGTGACGGGGCATGCGCGCCGCGCGCCTTGTGCGAAAGTGCAGCCCTTACGGGCGGCCCGCGCGACCGCCGGGGAACTGGCCCCATTGATTTTCCCTGTCCTGCCGTGCCACATCCCGGAACGGATGGACAGGGGGCAGGGCATGAGCCGGATCGACGACACTTTTGCGCGGCTGCGGGGGCAGGGGAAGAAGGCCTTCGTTGCCTATATCATGGGTGGCGATCCGGATGCGGAAACCTCGCTTGCGGTCATGCGGGGCCTGCCCGGCGCGGGCGTCGACATCATCGAGCTGGGCATGCCCTTCACCGATCCGATGGCCGACGGCCCTACCATTCAGGCGGCGGGGCAGCGGGCGCTGGAGGGCGGCATGACCATGGACAGGATGCTGGCCATGGTGCGGACCTTCCGCGAGGACGATGCGACGACGCCCGTCGTGATGATGGGCTATTACAATCCGATCTATTCGCGCGGTGTCGACCGCTTCCTGAAAGAGGCGACCGAGGCAGGTATCGACGGGCTGATCATCGTCGACCTGCCGCCCGAAGAGGATGACGAACTTTGCATCCCGGCGCAGAAGGCGGGGCTGAACTTCATCCGTCTGGCCACGCCCACCACCGACGACAGGCGGCTGCCCAGGGTGCTGCAGAACACCAGCGGTTTCGTCTACTATGTCTCGATCACCGGCATCACCGGGGCGGCGACGGCGCAGGCCGCCAGTGTCGGGCCGGAAGTGGCGCGGATCAAGCGGTCGACGGATCTGCCGGTGATCGTGGGGTTTGGCATCTCCACACCCGATGCGGCCCGGGCCATTGCCGAGGTGGCGGACGGCAGCGTCGTCGGTTCCGCCATCGTGAAATCTATCGGCGCGGGCAGGCCGCTGCCGGAGGTACTGGCCCAGGTGGCCGCGCTGGCGGCGGGCGCGCATTCGGCCTGACGGCGGCGCAGGCCGGTCCGTCCGGCCCGTCCTGCGCCTGCCGCGGCGCCGTTCGGGCGTCAATGCGCCAGGAAAACCGGAATCTGCGAGGATTCCAGCATGTTGCGGGTGGCGCCACCCAGGATCGCCTCGCGGAACCGCGAATGGCCATAGGCGCCCATCACCAGAAGGTCGGCGCCGATCTCCTGACACTGGCGCATCAGCACGTCCGAGACCCGGGGCAGGGTGCGGGCCAGCACGGCGACCTCGGCCTTGACGCCGTGGCGCACCAGAAGCTGGCAGAGCATCCCGCCGGGGTCCGAGCGTTCCGGCCCATGCGGCGGCGGGTCGATCACCGTGATCACCACCTGCTCGGCCCGCGTCAGCAGCGGCATCGCGCGGCGGGTGGCGACCATGGCTTCGCGGCTCATGTTCCAGGCCAGGACGATACGACGCGGCAGCACTGCCGGCATGCCGGTCTCGGGAACCACCAGCACCGGGGCCAGACCCTCGAACATGGCCGCCTCGATCACCGCCTCGGCCTCGGGGCCTGCGGTCTTGCCATAGGGTCGGGACAGAACGACCAGATCGCTGTAGCGCGCCCGCGCCGCGACAAGATCGCTGACCGCGCCAAGCTGGGCCACCGCCGAATCGACCGACCACCGCAGATCCGGCCCCTGCGCGTCAAGCGCGGCCTTCAGCGCCTTTTCATGCCCGCGCGCGTCCTCCTCGGCCCGTTCCATCGCGACCTGCATCACCACGGCGCCGGAACCGACATAGGAATAGCCGATCTGGGTGCGGTCCACCCCCAGCGCCAGCAGGTCGAGATGCGCATCCATCCTGCGGGCGATATTCGCCGCCGCGTCCACGACCGGACCGATGCCGGTGCTGTTCGTCGCAACGGTCAGTAGGGATTTGTAGGCCATCCGTGCCTCCTGCGGTTTTCCGGGGCGATAGTATTCCTGACGGATGGTCGCCTTGCCTTGATTGATGTCAAGCCGAACCGATGCGCATCTTGACGCAGATCAAGGCGATTGCCGGGCGCGGACACCACAAGCATACTCGTCGAAAATTCTGTATGGGGGCGAGTCGTCTTGCGCCCGTCCGGATACAAGAGACGAAGGGACGCAAAATGTGGGATTACGTTAAACTGATCGTGCTTGGCGCGATCGCGGTCGCGGCCGCGATTGCCGCCAACTACGGGCACGATCTGGCCTATACGGTCAACGCGATCGAAGTCATGCTCGCAGCTGCCATCGCTTTCGTGGTGGTGCTGCGCGGCGTGGGTGAGCCGAAGGTCGTCAATCAGGGAGAATACCTTGATGGCGTTATCCGGGCGGGTGTGATCGCGACGACCTTCTGGGCCGTGGTGGGCTTCTTGGCGGGGGTGTTCATCGCCTCGCAGTTGGCCTTTCCGTGGCTAAATTTCGAATTCCTCCAGGGAATCGGAAACTTCGGGCGGCTGCGCCCGCTGCACACCAGTGCGGTGATCTTCGCCTTTGGCGGCAATGCGCTGATCATGACCGCCTTCTATGTCGTGCAGCGCACCAGCGCCGCGCGGCTCTGGGGCGGCAACCTGGCCTGGTGGGTGTTCTGGGGCTGGCAGCTCGTCATCGTGCTGGCCGCGACCGGCTATGTGCTGGGCGGCACGCAGTCGAAGGAATATGCCGAACCGACCTGGTACGTCGACTGGCTGCTGACGGTGGTCTGGGTGCTTTACCTGGTGGTCTATGCCGGCACGCTCATGAAGCGCAAGGAACCCCACATCTATGTGGCGAACTGGTTCTACCTGTCGTTCATCATCACCATCGCCATGCTGCACATCGTCAACAACATGGCGATCCCCGTCTCGATGTTGTCGAGCCAGTCGGTGCAGGTCACGTCGGGCGTGCAGGATGCGATGATCCAGTGGTGGTATGGCCACAATGCCGTTGGCTTCTTCCTGACGGCCGGCTTTCTGGGCATGATGTACTACTTCGTGCCGAAGCAGGCCGAACGGCCCATCTTCAGCTACAAGCTGTCGATCATCCACTTCTGGGCGCTGATCTTCCTCTATATCTGGGCCGGTCCGCACCACCTGCACTACACCGCGCTGCCCGAATGGGCCTCGACCCTGGGCATGGTGTTCTCGGTCATCCTGTGGATGCCGTCGTGGGGCGGCATGATCAACGGCCTGATGACGCTTTCGGGCGCCTGGGACAAGCTGCGCACCGACCCGATCATCCGCATGATGGTGGTGGCGGTGGGCTTTTACGGCATGTCCACCTTCGAGGGCCCGATGATGTCGATCAAGTCGGTGAACTCGCTGTCGCACTACACCGACTGGACCATCGGCCACGTCCATTCCGGCGCGCTTGGCTGGAACGGCATGATCACCTTCGGCGCACTGTATTTCCTGACGCCGCGCCTGTGGAACCGCGAAAGCCTCTACAGCCTGAAACTCGTGAGCTGGCACTTCTGGCTCGCCACGATCGGCATCGTTCTCTACGCCTCGTCCATGTGGGTCTCGGGGATCATGGAGGGCCTGATGTGGCGTGAAGTGGACGCCAACGGCTTCCTCGTGAATGCCTTCGCCGATACGGTGGCGGCCAAGTTCCCGATGAACGTGATCCGCGCCATCGGCGGTGCTCTCTACCTCGTCGGCGGCGTGATCATGGCCTACAACCTGTGGATGACCGTCCGTGCGCAGCCGGCCAAGGCCCCGGTCAACGCCAACAACTTCGTTCCGGCGGAATAAGGGGAAGCGACATGTCCATTCTTGAAAAGCACAAGAAGGTCGAAACGCATGCCACGCTGCTGATGGTCCTGGCGTTCATCGTCGTGACCATCGGCGGCCTCGTCCAGATCGTTCCGCTGTTCTACATCGAGAACACGATCGAGAAGGTCGACGGCATGCGCCCCTATACGCCGCTCGAACTGGCGGGGCGCGACATCTACATCCGCGAGGGCTGCTACAACTGCCACAGCCAGATGATCCGCCCGATGCGGGACGAGGTGGAGCGCTACGGCCATTACTCGCTGGCCGCGGAATCGATGTACGACCATCCGTTCCAGTGGGGATCGAAGCGCACCGGGCCGGATCTGGCCCGCGTGGGCGGCCGCTACTCGGACGAGTGGCACCGCGATCACCTGTTCGACGCAAAGTCGGTGGTGCCGGAATCGCTGATGCCTCCCTATGGCTTCCTGTTCCATCGCGAGATCGACGGGCGCTATATCGAAGATGTCGTGAAGACCAATGCGTTCGTCGGCGTGCCCTATACCGAGGACATGATCGCGAACGCCCGGGCCGATTTCCTTGCCCAGGCCGATCCGGATGCCGATTCGTCGGGTCTGCAGGAGCGCTATGGCTCGGCCGCCATCCCGAACGGCAAGGACGTGAACGTGCGCAACTTCGACGGCCAGCCCGCGCTGACCGAGGGCGATGCTCTGATCGCCTATCTTCAAGTGCTGGGCACCATGGTTGACTTCTCGACCTTCACGCCCGATCCGTCGCGGTAAGGGGGACAGATGGAAACCTATACTTTGCTGCGACATATGGCCGACAGCTGGGGGATGCTGCTGATGTTCCTGCTGTTTGCCGGCGTGATGCTCTGGGCCTTCCGGCCCGGCAGCCGGCAGGTGCACAGCGACATCGCCAACTCGATCTTCCGCAACGAGCGCGAGCCGCTTGCGGAAGCCACGAAACCTGACCGGACGGAGGCGTGACATGTGCGCCAAGAAAGTGACGAAGGTCCAGGGCCAAGTCCCGACGACCGGCCATTCCTGGGATGGCATCGAGGAACTCGACAACCCGATGCCGCGCTGGTGGGTCTGGGTGTTCTATGTGACCATCATCTGGGGGATCGGCTATACCGTCGCCTATCCCGCCTGGCCGCTGATCCACGGGGCGACCAAGGGCCTTCTGGGCTACAACGACCGCCTGGCCGTTGCGGCAGACATCCAGAGCTGGGATGACAAGAACGCCGCGATCAAGGCCAAGCTGATCTCGACCAATATGGACGCGATCAAGGACGATCCCGCTCTGGCAAGCTATGCCGAGAATGCGGGCGCCGCGGTGTTCCGCACCTATTGCGCCCAGTGCCACGGCGCCGGTGCAGCCGGGGTGCAAAGCCTCGGCTATCCGAACCTGCTCGACAACGACTGGCTCTGGGGCGGTACGCTGGACGACATCCAGACGACGGTGGCGCATGGCATCCGCAACACCACCGACGCCGACGCACGCTATTCGGAAATGCCGAAATGGGGCGTCGACGGGCTGCTGGACAAGACCCAGATCGGCGATGTGACGCAGTATGTGCTGCAGATTTCCGGCCAGAACCACGATGCTGCCCAGGCGGCGGCGGGCGAGCAGATCTACATGGACAACTGCGCCAGCTGCCACGGCGAAACCGGCGAGGGCGACAGGGCGCAGGGTGCCCCGAACCTCGTCGACAAGATCTGGCTTTACGGCAGCACGCCGGAGGCGATCTACCATTCGGTCTATTTCTCCCGCTTCGGCGTGATGCCAGACTGGATCGGCCGCCTGTCGGAAGACCAGATCCGGGCCGTGACCTATTACGTCCACTCGCTGGGCGGTGGGGAATAGGGCCTGTCGCCAGTCTGACCGGAAAGGGGCCCTTCGGGGCCCCTTTTTTCGTCGATGAGCCCGAAAGCGCGGAACGAATTGATGCAGGTCAAGGCGTGCGGTCGCGAATCCCGGCAAACCTCATGCAACCGGCGCTGCAAGGCCCGGCCCGCTCCGGCATTCCTTCCTGTTCGCGCGTTTCCTTAGGGGTGCCGGAGCGCCTTTATCCCGATCCGCCGGTTGGCGGTATCGCGGATCCCCCGCGGGCTGCGGCAAATGATCCCGGCCGTAGGCAAGGGGGTCGAAAACCCGTATCGTCGATGAGATTATTGACGCAGGTCAAGGTCGGGAAGGCAGCTTCCGACCATATACGGCCAGACCCCGAATACCGGAGAGTTCCGTGAGCAATCCAGAAGCCAACCCGCCGAGCCTTTATGCGGCGCGCGAGCCGATCTTCCCCCGCCGCGTGAAGGGCGCCTTTCGCACCGCGAAGTGGTGGATCATGGCTGTCACCCTTGGCATCTACTACATCACGCCGTGGATTCGCTGGGACCGGGGGCCGAACCTGCCCGACCAGGCGGTTCTGGTCGATCTGGCGAACCGCCGGTTCTTCTTCTTCATGATCGAGATCTGGCCGCATGAATTCTACTTCGTCGCCGGCCTTCTGGTCATGGCGGGTCTTGGCCTCTTTCTCTTCACCTCGGCCGCCGGGCGGGTCTGGTGCGGCTATGCCTGCCCGCAAACCGTCTGGACCGACCTCTTCATCCTGGTCGAACGCTGGGTCGAGGGCGACCGCAACGCCCGCATCCGCCTGTTCCGCCAGAAATGGGATGCCGAAAAGGCCCGCAAGCGCCTGCTGAAATGGACGCTCTGGCTTCTGATCGGGCTCGCCACCGGCGGCGCCTGGGTGTTCTATTTCACCGATGCCCCCACGCTGGCCTATGACCTCCTGACCGGGCAGGCCCATCCGGTCGCCTATCTCACGATGTTCATACTTGCTCTCACGACCTTTGCCTTCGGCGGTTTCGCGCGGGAACAGATCTGCATCTATGCCTGCCCCTGGCCGCGCATCCAGGCCGCGATGATGGATGAGGACACCATCACCATCGCCTATCGCGAATGGCGCGGAGAGCCGCGCGGCAAGCAGAACGTGGCCGGGAACGGCGATTGCATCGACTGCATGGCCTGCGTGAACGTCTGCCCGATGGGTATCGACATCCGCAACGGCCAGCAGCTTGCCTGCATCACCTGCGGCCTGTGCATCGACGCCTGCAACGACATCATGGACAAGATCGGCAAGCCGCGCGACCTGATCGGCTATCTCGCGCTGACCGACGAGACGCGCGAACGCGCGGGCCAGCCGCCGCAATCGGCGTGGAAACACGTCTTCCGCCCGCGCATCCTGCTGTATACCGCCTTGTGGAGCGCGATCGGCGTCGGGCTGGTGGTGGCGCTGTTCATGCGCGCCGCGATCGACGTGAACGTGACCCCTGTCCGCAACCCCACCTATGTCACGCTGTCGGACGGGACGATCCGCAACACCTACGACCTTCGCCTGCGCAACCAGCACGGCGATGAACGCTGGTTCCAGATCGCGGTCGAGGCGCCCGAGCCCTTGGGTCTTGACATCGAGGGCGGCGAGGGCGACCGGGTGCTGGTGGCGGCGAACGAGACGGCGCAGGTCCGCGTCTATGTCACCGCGCCGCCCGACAGCCCGGTTGCGGCGGCCGGCCGTACCGACATCACGCTATGGGTGTCCGACGAGGGCACCGCGGCGGACGAGGGCACCGACCGGGTGGCGAAGGCAACCGTGTTCAACGGAACGGGGGAATGATCCGATGACGGAGTTGAAGGGCAGTCATGTGCTGGCGATTGCGGTCGGCGCCTTCGGGATCATCATCGGCGTCAATCTCCTGATGGCCTACAAGGCGATCAGCACCTTTCCCGGTCTGGAGGTCGAGAATTCCTATGTCGCCAGCCAGGAGTTCAACCGGCTGCGGGCGGCGCAGGAAAGCCTGGGCTGGTCGTTCGACTTTGGCTATCAGGCCGGGCGGCTGACGCTGGCCTTCACCGACAAGGCGGGAACGCCGGTCCAGGTCGGCGATCTGGAGGTGCTGGTCGGGCGCACGACCGAAGCCAATGACGACGTGACGCCGGTATTCACCTGGCTGAACGGCAGTTATGAGGCGACCGTGCCGCTGCCGCCGGGGCGCTGGATGATCCGCGTCCGCGCGAAATCGGCCGATGGCACGCTGTTCCAGAAGCGCGGCGAATTTTCGGTAAGGGGCTAGAAATGACGGTTACCGGCGAGAGGTTCGAGGTCGAGACGCCGCAGGGCGGCGGAATCTCGGCCTGTCCGGCCTGCATCGCGGCCCCTTCGGCCGAACGGCTGGCCGCCATGGCGGCGCCCGCCGATGCGCGGATCATGCTGTCGCTGCCCGAGGCGCATTGCGCGGTCTGCATCTCGACCGTCGAGCGGGCCGTTGCGGCCCTGCCGGGGGTCCGGTCGGCGCGGCTGAACCTGACGCTGAAGCGGCTGTCGGTCGAGGCCGATCCGCAGATCACGGCCGCCGACCTCATCCCCGCGATCAACGATGTCGGCTACGAGGCCCATGAGCTCGACCCGGGCCTTCTGTCGACGACCGAGACCGAACGGCAGGGGCGCGACCTGCTGATGCGGCTGGGCGTGGCGTTCTTCTCGATGATGAACGTCATGCTGCTGTCGGTCGCCGTCTGGTCGGGGGCCGAGGGCGCGACGCGGGATCTGTTCCACTGGATTTCCGGCGCCATCGCCATCCCGACGGTGATCTTCTCGGGCCAGCCATTCTTCAAGTCGGCCTGGCGCAGCCTGAAGGCCGGCCGGCTGGGCATGGATGTGCCGATCAGCCTGGCGCTGATCCTCGCCACGTCGATCTCGCTCTACGAAACGATCCGGTCGGGCCATCACGCCTATTTCGACGCCGCGGTGATGCTGGCGTTCTTCCTTCTCCTCGGCCGCTATCTCGACCATCGCACCCGCGCCATCGCGCGTTCGGCGGCGCAGGAACTGGCCGCGCTGGAGGTGCCGCGCGCCCTGGTGGTCGAGGCCGGTGCCGAGATCCTGAAACCCATCGCCGAGGTGGCGGCGGGCGATCTGGTCCTGGTGCGGCCGGGCGGCCGCATGCCGGTGGACGGCGTGGTGGTCTCCGGCGCCTCCGAGATCGACCGCAGCCTGCTGACCGGCGAAAGCCTGCCGGTTCCGGCGGCCGAAGGCAGCGTGGTCTCGGCCGGCGAGGTCAACCTGACCGGCCCGCTTACGCTACGGGTCACGGCGGCGGGGAAGGACTCAAGCCTGCACCGCATGGCCGATCTCGTCGCCGTGGCCGAGGCGGCCAAGACCCGCTACACCAGCCTCGCCGAACGGGCCGCAAGCTGGTATTCGCCGCTGGTCCATATCCTGTCGTTCTCGGCCTTCGGCTTCTGGATGTGGAAGACCGGCGGCGACCTGCGCTATGCGATCAATATCTCGGCCGCCGTGCTGATCATCACCTGCCCCTGCGCGCTGGGTCTGGCCGTGCCGGCCGTGGTGACGGCGGCCAGCGGCCAGTTGTTCCGCCGGGGCTTGCTGATCAAGCACGGCACCGCGCTGGAACGGATGGCCGAGGTGGATTGCGTGGTATTCGACAAGACCGGCACGCTGACGTTGGGCACGCCGGAGCCGGCGAACCTGTCCGACCATCCCGATGCCGCGATCGAGGTGGCGCTGGCGCTGGCCTCGGCCTCGTCGCATCCTCTGGCCCGTGCCCTGGCCGAGGGGGGCCGCGCCCGTGGCCTGCGCCCCGCGCGGGTGGAGGATATCCGCGAGGTGCCGGGCTATGGCATCGAAGGCCGCTGGAAGGGCCGCCGGGTGCGCCTGGGCCGCGCCGAATGGTGCGGCACCAAGGGCGTGGCCGAAACAGCGACCTATCTTTCGACCGGCGAGGGCACGCCCCGCGCCTTTACCTTTGTCGATCGGCTGCGCCCCGGCGCGGCCGAACTGGTTGCGGCGCTGCGTCGGTCCGAACGTCAGGTCGTGCTGCTGTCCGGCGACACGCCCGCAGTGGTGGGCGCGCTGGCCCTCCGGTTGGGGATCGAGGACTGGTCGGCGCAGGTGCTGCCGGCCGAGAAGGCGGCCCGTGTCAACGATCTGAAGGATGCCGGCCGCAAGGTGCTGATGGTGGGCGATGGCCTCAACGACACGGCGGCGCTGGCGGCGGCGCATGTCTCGATCAGCCCGGCGACCGCGCTCGATGCGGCGCGGGTGGCCTCTGACATCGTGCTTCTGGGCCGCGACATGGCGCCCATCGCCGATGCCCTGCGCATCAGCCAGCAGGCCCGGCGCCGCATTGTCGAGAATTTCGGCATATCGGCCAGCTACAACGTGATCGCCGTGCCGCTGGCGCTGGCCGGGCACGCGACGCCGCTGGCGGCCGCGCTGGCGATGTCGCTGTCCTCGATCACCGTGTCGCTGAATGCGCTGAGGCTGAAATAATGGAAATCCTGGGCATTCTGATCCCCGTCTCGCTGTTTCTGGGCTTCATCGGCCTTGTGGCCTTCATCTGGGCGATGAAGAACCGGCAGTTCGACGATCCGCAGGGCGATGCGAACCGCATCCTGACCAAGGAGTGGGACGACCGGCCGAAACCCTAGCGGGCGGCGATGGTGATCTCGGCGGGAAGCAGGCCGTCGATCTCGACCCGGCAGACGTCGCCGGGTTGCAGAGGGCCGACGCCGGCCGGCGTGCCGGTGAAGATCAGATCGCCCGGCGCGAGCGTGACCAGCCGCGACAGATGGGCTATCACATCGGCCACCGGCCATATCATGTCCGAGAGCCGGGCCTCCTGCCGCAACCTTCCGTTCACCAGCCCGCGGATGGCGCCATCGGCCAGCAGGCCGGGGCGCAGCGGCCCGCAGACGGCCGAATGGTCGAAGCCCTTGGCCATGTCCCAGGGCCGGCGCATGTCCTTGGCGCCGGCCTGAAGATCGCGGCGGGTCAGGTCGTTGCCGGCCGCATGGCCGAAGATCAGGGCCGCGGTGTCATCGGGGGCCACATCGCTGCCGCCACCGGCCAGCGCGACCACCAGTTCCGCCTCGTGGTGCAGGTTCGCCGTCGCGGAAGGGTAGGGGATCGTTGCCCCCGACAGCACCACCGAATCGGCGGGCTTGGTGAAGAAGAACGGCGGCTCGCGGACGGGATCGCCGCCCATCTCACGGGCATGTTCGGCATAGTTGCGGCCAACGCAGAAGATGCGGCGCAGGGGAAAGCGCGCGTCGCTGCCCTGAACCGGCAGGTAGGGCGGGGAGCGCGGCTCGAAGATCCAGCTCATGCCGGACCCTGGGTCTCGCAGACCTGCCCGCGGGCGCGGATCCGGCGGCAGGCGAGATCGGCCTGATCCGCCGTCAGCCCCAGGAAGGTCGCGCGATACTTGCCGCTGCGTTCGGTGATCTTGCGGGTGCCACCTTCCAGCGTCGCGCTTTCGGTGATGCCGGTCTTGGTCAGCGTGCGCTCGGCCTCGCTGCGCGAGATGAAGGCGCCGACGTTGACGCTCCAATGCGCGCCGCCCGAGGTGGATTTCGACACCACGACCAGCGGCTCGGCATCTTCTTCGGGAGTGGTCGCGGCAACTTCGACGGAATCGAAGATCGGCGCGGCGCGGGCCGGGGCATCGGCGACCGGATCGGTGGCAGGGGCCGAGACGGTTTCGATCGCCTGAACCCCGGCCAGAACCTCGGGCACCGCGTCCTCGGGGAATGGCTCCGTGTCGACCTCGACCTCCGCCTCGGCCAGGGCGACGGGGGCGGGTTCCTCGACCGGCGCGACGGTTTCGGACGGGGCATCGGCGACCAGTTCGGTAGCGGGTTCCGGTGCCGGCTCTGTCGCCACGGCGGCGATCTCTGCGGTGGCCTCATCCGCTGCGGCTTGCGGCAGTTCGGGGCGCGGTTCGGGCCGCAGCGTGGCCAGACGGGTATCGGCCTCGGGACTGGGCGCCGGCGCCGGGGTCGCGGCCGGCGCGGCCCCATCGGCCAGTGCCGCCGCCTGCGCGTCGAGCGTGCCGGTCGCCGGCGCTTTGGCCAGGGCCGTGTCCTCGTCGGTGATGACCTCGTCGACGATGCCTTCTTCGGCGCCCTCTTCGGCCAGACCGGAGATTTCGGCCGGCGCGCCGGTCTCTTCCGTCTCGGCCAGTGCCAGCACCTGCGCCTCGAACGTGCCATCGGGCGGCGGCGGCGCGGTCGCTTCGGCCAGCGCCGAATCGATGCCTTCGGCAATGGCTGCGGCCAGCGCCGCGGGCACTTCCGGTTGCGGTTCGCCCGGAACCGGCCGCGGCCGCGGCCGCAGCGAGCGTGTCACCAGACCCGTCACGCGGATGGTCTTGGCCGACCCGCCCTCGACGCCCGGCTCGTCAATCGCCGAGGGGGCGGCATCGGCCACCAGGGCGCTTTCGGGCGGCAGCGGCGCCGGCTGCGGTGCGGTGGTGCGCGTACGGTCCTTGGCCAGCGAAAAGCCCATGTTCATCAGCTCGGCCATCTTGGCATTGCGCGCCGCCGTCGAGGAGCCGCCGAAAATCGTCGCGATGATCCGCACGTCGCCGCGCTTGGCCGAGGCGGTCAGATTGAATCCGGCGGCGACGGTATAGCCCGTCTTGATGCCGTCGGCGCCCTCATAGCCGTCCAGAAAGCGGCTGTTGGTGTTGCGGACCTCGGCCATGCCGGCATCGGCGGTGCGGCGCGAGAACAGGCCGTAATATTGCGGGAAATCGTAGAACAGATGGCGGCCAAGCACGGTCATGTCGCGGGCGGTCGACAGATGGCCCTCGGCCGTCAGGCCATTGGGGTTCTTGAAGGTGGTGTTTTTCATCCCCAGGGCACGCGCGGTCTTCGTCATCCGCTTGGCGAAGGCGGCTTCCGACCCTTTGCCGATATGCTCGCCGATGGCCATGGCGGCATCATTCGCGGATTTGATCGCCGCGGCGCGGATCAGGTAGCGCAGCGCGATCTTCTGCCCGGGCTTCAGCCCCAGCCGCGAGGGGACCTGGGCGGCGGCGTGTTTCGAGACCGTGACCGTCGTGTCCAATGACAGGCGGCCGGCCTCGATTTCCTGGAACGCGATATAGAGCGTCATCATCTTGGTCAGCGAGGCCGGGTGCAGCCGCGTGTCGGCGTTCTTCTGCCACAATGTCTCGCCACTTCGGGCATCCATGACGATGGCCGCGAAAGGTGCCGCCTGCGCGGTGCCCACCAGTGCGAAGAATGCAAACAACATCGCGAAGCTGCGGAAAAACCGCCCGACAAGTGCATACACTTTGCCGTTCCTTTTGCCTGTCCTCGGGTTCCATTTTTCGGAACCTCGTTTCTGCCGAGGAAGACGCTAGCACAGCGGGCAGAGTCGGAAAACCCGCAAATTCCAAGGACTTTCGAGGAATCGCTCATCTTGTGGCCATGCTGCTGCACCCCCGCCGGGGGCGGCGCAGATGTTGGGCGCGGGGGGTCTTGTGCCCCTAGCTGTTGGGCAAGCGCGAAAGTTCGGCAACAAGCGCGGGCAGCGCCGACAGGTCCGCGATACGGGCATAGCGCGGCGCGCCCAGCGGCTCGTCGGCGGCTTCCAGCGCCCAGATCGTGCCATGGGGCACATAAACGCCGAAGGCGCCGGCCTCCAGCGCGGGAATCACGTCGGAGCGCAGCGAATTTCCCGCCATCAGCGCCTCGCCGGCGCCGGTTCCGTGGCGGGCGAATACCGTCGCATAGGTCGCGGCGGCCTTGTCCGACACGATCTCGACCGCCTGGAAGAAATCGCCAAGGCCGGATTGCGCCAGCTTGCGCTCCTGATGCAGGAGGTCGCCCTTGGTGATCAGGATCAGCCGGAAGTCGCCGTTCAGCGCCTCGACCGCTTCCCGCGCATGCGGCAGTATTTCGACCGGATGCTCCAGCATCGCCCGCCCGGCCCCAAGAATCTCGGAAATGACCGTGGCGGGCACGCGGCCCTCCGTCACCTCTATGGCGGTTTCGATCATCGACAGGGTGAAGCCCTTCACCCCGAAACCATAGGCGCCGATATTGCGCCGCTCGGCCGCGAGCAGGCGCTCGTTCAGGTGGTCGGGTTCGGCATGGTCGCGCAGGAGGTCGGCGAAGCGATCCTGCGTCAGGCGGAAATAGGCTTCGTTCTGCCAGAGCGTATCGTCGGCGTCGAATCCGATGGCGGTGATCATCGCGGCCTCCTTCTCTGCGCCGTTCTGACGCCTTGCCGCGCGGGGGGCAAGCCACCCGCCGCCGGCGGCCGGCGATTACGCCGCGGCGCCCCTTTCCGTTTACGGAAAAAAAGCTATATTACTGCTACCCTCCCCCCAACGGTCCCATGAAGGACGGAGCATCGCGCCTTGGCTCATGAGCCCATTACCCTTTCGGGCAAGACCGGCGGCCCCGGCGACGACGCCTCGCTTCTGGCCAAGCCGAAGCCCAAGACCCAGCGCCCGCCGCTGTACAAGGTTCTCTTGCTGAATGACGATTACACGCCGATGGAATTCGTCGTCCATATCCTCGAGCGATTCTTCGGGATGAGCCATGCCCAGGCCTTCGACATCATGCTGACCGTCCACAAGAAGGGTGTTGCCGTGGTTGGCGTGTTCAGCTTCGAGGTGGCGGAAACCAAGGTGGCTCAGGTGATGGATTTCGCCCGGCGCCATCAGCATCCGCTGCAATGCATGATGGAAAAGGAATAGGGCTCCGGCCGAGCGAGTCCATGCGTGCAGCCCGCATCCATCAGGCCCTTGAAACGGGTCTTTTGCGCCTTCCCGAAACCGGACGGATCGCCGTCTGGCGTCCGACCTCCGGCGACGATCTGTCGGCTTTGCCAAAGGACCGCGTGACGGTACAGACTGGCTTTCGCCCCGACCACGACCATTTCACCGCGCTGGGCTATGCAGTCGACGCGCCGCCGCCCTATGCCGCCGGCATTGTCTGCCTGCCGCGTGCCCGCGACCTTGCCCGCGCCCTGTTGGCCGCGGCCGCGGCAGAGGTGGTGCCCGGCGGGCCGATCCTTATCGACGGGCAGAAGACCGACGGTATCGACGCGATGCTGAAGGAGTTGCGCGGCAAGGTCGCCCTCTCCGATTCGCTGGCGAAGGCGCATGGCAAGGCGGCGGTCTTTGCCGCCGGCTTCGGGCTGTCGGACTGGGTTTCCGCGCCGCGGGTGGTCGAGGGCGGCTTTCTGACCCGGCCCGGGGTCTTTTCCGCCGACGGGCCGGATCGCGGATCCGCACTTCTTGCGGCGGCGCTGCCGGCCCGGCTTGGCCCCAAGGTGGCCGACCTGGGCGCTGGCTGGGGCTATCTGTCGCGGGCGATCCTGGCGCGCGAGGGGGTGAAGCGCCTCGATCTGGTCGAGGCGGAGCGCGATGCCCTCGACTGCGCCCGCGAGAACATCCGCGACGACCGGGCGCGGTTCCATTGGGCCGATGCCACCCGCTTTCGCCCGGAAAACCTGCTGGAAACCGTGTTGATGAACCCGCCCTTCCACACCGGCCGCGCGCCCGATCCCGCGCTGGGCCTGGCTTTCGTTGCGGCGGCACGCCGCATGCTGGCGCCCGATGGCGTGCTGTGGCTGGTGGCCAACCGGCATCTGCCCTATGATGCGGCCCTGTCCGAGGGCTTTCTCGACGTCCAGACCGTCGGGGGCGACGCTGCCTTCCGCCTGATCCGCGCCGCCAAGCCGCGACGCCCCACCCGCTGAGGCCTTCATGTCCTTTTCTGTCTCCGGCAAGACCGCCATCGTCACCGGCGCCGCCAACGGCCTTGGCCTTGCCATCGCCCGCCATCTTGTCGACAAGGGGGCGAGTGTCATGTTCGCCGACATCGACGAAAACCGGCTGGCCGCCGAGGTCGGCGAAGAGGCCGCGACCGAAGGCGCCCTGCGGCTGTTCACCGGCGATCTGACGCAGAAGCTGACGCTGGCCAATCTGGTTTCGGCAACCGTCGATGCCTTCGACCGGGTGGACATCCTGGTCAATGCCAGCCGCAAATGCGGCCAGTCCGATCCGCTGAACCCTGAATCCGATCTGGTCGAGACGATGTGGCAGCAGAACGTGCTGACCGCGCTCCGGCTCAGCCAGATGGTGGCGAAGCGCATGATCCAGATCGCCGAGAAATCGGGGATCGAGCCGGGGACGCCCATCGGTTCGATCATCAACATGTCGGCCATCGCCTCGGCGCGCGTGCAGCCGCAGCTTCTGGGCTATTCCATGGCAACCGCCGCGGTCGAGCAGATGACGCGGACGCTGGCCGTGGCGCTGGCGCCGCATGGCATCCGGGTGAACGCCATCTCGATCGGCAGCGTGATGAGCGCCAGCCTGATGGCCGCCCTGAAGGAGGACCCCTCGCTGCGTGACAGGATCGAGGGCGGCACCCCCCTGGCCCGCATCGCGGGACCGGACGAACTGTCCGAAACGGTGCAATACCTCGCCTCGGACGCCTCGTCCTTCGTGACCGGGCAGATCCTGGCGGTGGACGGCGGCCGGGGTCTTCTCGATGCCGTTGCCGCGCCGACATTCTGAAAAGAAAGGGACCGAGATGTTCGAGGCGGAAAAGTCGCGGGCCGCAGACTGGTTTCATACGCTGTGCGACCGGATCGTTGCGGCGTTCGAGGGGCTTGAGGCGGAGGCCACGCCCGCCGGCGAAACGGCCCTGCGTTTCGAGGTGACGCCGACCGCACGCCCGGATGGCGGCGGCGGCGTGATGAACGTGCTGCGCGGCGGCCGGGTGTTCGAGAAGGTGGGCATCAACTGGTCGGCCGTCCATGGCACATTGGGCGAGCGGGCGCAGAAGGCGATGGCCGCGCGCGGCGTGCCGGGGATGGACCTCGACCCCCGGTTCTGGGCCAGCGGTGTCAGTCTGGTCGCCCATATGCAGAACCCGCATTGCCCGGCGGTTCACATGAACACCCGGATGTTCTGGACCCCCGGCGCCTGGTGGTTCGGCGGGGGGGCGGATCTCAATCCCTGCCTCGAATATCAAGAGGATACCGCGCATTTCCATGCCGCTATGCGGGCGGCCTGCGATGCCCATTCCCCCGACTACTATCCCCGGTTCAAGGCCTGGGCGGACGAATATTTCTTCGTGCCGCATCGCGGCCGGGCGCGGGGTGTCGGCGGCATCTTCTACGACGATCTGAACACCGGCGACTGGGAGGCCGATTTCGCCTTTACCCGCGCCGTGGGCGAGGCCTTCCTCCCCGCTTTCCTGCCTGTCACCCGCCGCCGCCTGCCGCAGCCCTGGGGCGAGGCGGAGCGCGAGGCGCAACTGGTGCATCGTGGGCTTTATGCCGAATACAACCTTGTCTACGACCGGGGCACCAGGTTCGGACTGGAAACCGGGCATGACGCCAATGCCGTGCTGATGAGCCTGCCGCCGCTGGCGAAATGGATCTGAGACCATGGCCGACATCACGGTAAGGGCGGCCTATGCCTCTGTCGTCGAGGACGAGGGCATGGTCTATATCGGCTTTGCCGAGGGCGAGGACGACGAGGACCCCTATGTCCTGTTCCGCCGGCCCGTCGCGGGCGGGCCGCTCTGGTTCGAGGTTTCGGACGAGGCGCTGGGGGCCGAAGATGCGCTTCTGTCCGTCAGCCATGGGCCGCAGGGGCTGGCCGTCGCGATCCGGCCCGACAGGGCGGCGCGGTTCGGCTGGGCGCAAAGCGTGGTGGTCAGGATCGGCCCGGGCTGCGAGGATGCGCCCGAGGCGTTGGCCGCCCTGCAGGCGATGCTGGGGCCGGTCTGGCGGGACGGCGGCGCCTAGGCCGTGAACTCATAAACGGGATTCCTGCCGGCTTTGGGGTGTGATTCACTTCCTGTGACGGAGGTG
>JBDHSO010000048.1:0-21684 GCA_039808125.1 Rhodobacter sp.
TGATCGGCCAGGCGATCTCGCGGCCCTGCGGCAGGAAGGCCGCCGCCTGCGCCCGCGCGCGCGGCGCCAGCGCCGCCAGCGACGAATGCCCCCCCACCGGCAGCAGCCCCAGCGCCGCGCGCAGAAGCGTGGTCTTGCCGGCACCGTTCGGGCCGAGAAGGCCAATGAATTCGCCCTCCTCCACCCGCAGCGTCACGCCGTCGATCACCGCGCGGCCGCCACGCCGCAGGGTCAGCGCGTCGAGCGTCATCAGCGTCATGCCTCCACGCTCCGCATCGACCAGATGAGGTGCAGGAAGAACGGCGCGCCGACGAGCGCGGTCAGGACGCCAAGCTTCAGATCTGCATCGGGCGCGATCAGCCTGGTACCGATATCGGCGGCCAGCAGCATCGCGCCCCCCCCGAGCGCCGAGGCCGGCAAAAGCGCCGATGGCCTTGCCCCGACCAGCCGGCGCAGCAGATGCGGCACGACAAGGCCGATGAACCCCACCGCGCCGGCCACGGCCGTGGCCGCCCCGACCGTGGCCGCCGTGCCGAGGATGACCCCCAGCCGCAGCCGGGGCAGGTTCACGCCAAGGCTCTGCGCCGCATCCTCGCCCAGTGTCAGCGCATCGAGCCCCCGCCCGAGCGACAGGAGCACCAGCCCGCCGCCCAGGATGAAGGGAGCGGCCAGCGCGACATGCGTCATCGAACGGTCGGCCAGCGACCCCATCATCCAGTAGACGATCTCCATCCCCGCAAAGGGATTGGGCGACAGGTTCAGGACCAGCGACATCAGCGCCGCCGCCAGCGCGGATATGGCGATCCCGGCCAGGATCAGCGCCAGCGCACCGCCCCGCGGCCCGGCCAGCAGCAGGATCAGCGTCACCGCGACCCCCGCGCCCGCCAGCGCCGACAGCGGCAGGGCCAGCGCGACCGCCGCCGCCACCCCGGTCTGCAACGCGATCACCGCCCCGAGCGCGGCCGAGGCGGAGACGCCGATCAGCCCCGGCTCGGCCAGCGGATTGCGCAGATAACCCTGCATCGCCGCCCCCGACAGGCCCAGCGCGGCACCGGCCAGAAGGCCCAGGATCGCCCGCGGCAACCGGATCTCGCGCATCACCAGGACGACCGGCCCGCCCTCGCCGCGAAAGAGCGCCGCCAGGCTGTCGCCCAGGCCGATGCCCGCCGGACCGATCAGCAGCGATGCCGCGAACAGCACGACAACCAGCAACGCCAGCAGAAGAAAGACGGACTTCACGGCAGCGCCTCGCGTGCGGCCCGCATCGCCGCCACCGCATCAAGCACCGCCGGCGTGCCGCAGATCCAGTCGGCATCGGTCGTCACCGCGACGCCCGCGCTCTGCCGCAGGGCCGCCAGCGCGGGATGGGTCAGGATCTCTTCGGAGCGCGAGGCGCCCGGATAGGGTGTCGAGGTCACGATCAGCCGCGGCTCGGCCATCACCAGCCGCTCCAGCGGCAGCGTGCCGCCGCCCGTCAGGCCCGCCTCGGCCCCGACGTTGCGAAATCCGGTATGGCCCAGCACGTCGTCGGCCAGCGTCCCCTCCCCCGCGGTATAGCCGTTGGGATAGTAAAGCGCGGCGCTGACCGGTGGAAGATCGGAGGACAGCGCCGCAAGCCCGGCCTCGAAACGGGCGGCCAGCGCATCGCCTTCGGCCGGGCGCCCCAGCGCCACCCCCACCTCGCGGATTTGCGGCGCCACCCCGGACAGCGCATTGACCGGCGGCAGTTGCACCACCGGCACGCCAAGCTGCCGCAGGAGATCGACCGCCGCGACCGAGGTATAGGTCCCCGCCAGCACCAGATCGGGCCGCATCATGTAGACCTCTTCGGCCTGCCCGTGGTTCGCGCGATAGGCCCGCGCCTCCTCGACCATGGCCGAGGAGAGCGGATCGGTCGCCATATGGCTGACCGACACCAGTTGCCCAGGCGCGGCCAGCAGCATGGCAAGCTGGTCGGTGCAGAGGTTCATCGAGACGACCCGCGCCGGCGGCGGCCGCGCCGTTTCGGCCGCAGCCGCGCCCGCCCCGCCCAGCGCGAGGCAGAGCGCGGCCGCGAGCCGGTCAGAACCGCGTCTTGATCCCGACATAGAGCGCGCGCCCCGAAGATGCATAGCCGAGGGTCGATTGATAGGTCTCGTCGGTCAGGTTCTCGATCCTCAGATAGGCGCCGGTCCGGTCGTCGAAACTGTAGTCGACCTGGGCATCGACCACGGTGTAATCCGGCGCCTCGACCAGCGCGAAGGTCGTCGGATCGTTGTCCACCCGCCCGGCAATGCGGGTCGCCGACAGGCTTGCCGACAGCCGGTCCGAGATCTCGGCCTCGAGCGACAGCACCAGATTGTGCCGCGGCACCCGCACCAGCCGCTTGCCGTTCGACCCCCGCGCATCGGTATAGGTATAGGCCAGCCCCAGCGACACCCGGTCGGACACCGGCAGCCGGCCGGCCAGTTCGATCCCCTCCGAGACCGACTGGCCCGGCAGGTTTTCCAGCGTCGAGGTCGGGAAGCCGTATTTGTAGGTCACGAGGTTGTCGATCTCGATGCGGAAGGCCGTGGCCGAAATCATGGCGCCGGAGGCGAAGCCCTGTTCGAAACCAATCTCGTAGGACCAGCTCTTTTCCGGCTCCAGATCGGGGTTGCCGGCAAAGTCGCCCCAGTTCGGGTCGGGGTAATAGCCGAACCGCTCGTCGATCGAGGGCGCACGATAGCCGCGGGCGACCGAGGCATGCAGCGTGGTGCCCTCCTGCGGGTGCCAGGCCGCCGACAGCCGCCCGGTCGGGAAGGTGCCGAAGCCCGAGATGTCGTCGCTGCGCAGGGCCGCCACCAGATCGAGTGTTTCGGACGGCGCCCAGATCGCCTGCGCGAAGACGCCGGCGATGCGGTTCGAGGCATCGCCCGTGGGAAGGTTGGTGTATTCGCCGGTTTCGCGCGACCAGTCGGCGCCGTAGACCAGGCTCAGCCGGTCGGAGAGCGTGGTCACGCCCTGCCAGCCGACGGCAAGGCGCCGCCCCTTGTAGCTTGCCGTCTCGCCGGTGCCAGCATAGCCGCGGCTGATGTTGTAGAGGGCGATGTCGAAGCGGTGGAGGGTATTGCCGGCCTCAAGCTCGGCGAAGACGCGCGCGCCGCGTTCGGTGCGGGTCTGGCCAAAGCCGGCCTCGGCGATGGTATCGGCCACATAATCGCCATCGGGATCGGTGTATTTGTCGTAATCCTGTTCGGTGCGCTGCCAGAACAGCGCCGAGCCCAGCACCAGCGCATCGGTGGCCTGATAGCGGGCAGAGAAGGACAGGCGGGCGATGTCGGCACCGTCATCCTCGGTTCCGCCGGGGATCGCGGAAAAGCCGTCGGTGTGAAAGCGCGTCGCGCTGAACGCCAGATCCAGCCGGTCGGTCCTTTGGGTCAGGCCCCAGGTCAGCCGGCCGGTGCCATGGCTGCCGCCTTCGGCGGCGACGCTCTGGTGCAGACCGTCCTCTTCCGGCCCCGCCGTGGCGATGTTGATCACCCCCGCCACCGCCGAACCGCCCCAGAGCGCCGATTGCGAGCCGCGCAGCACCTCGACCCGGCCGATATCGGCCGACAGGAGGCTGCCGAAATCGAAGGAGACCGAGGTCGCGGAGGGATCCGTCACCCGGATGCCGTCGATGAAGACGGCCTGGTAGCGCCCGTCCAGCCCGCGGATCCGCAGGCTGGCGGTGTTGCCGGCCGGGCCGGACCGTCCCAGCGAAAGGCCCGGCATCCGGGCCAGCGCGGTCGCGACCAGATCCGGCGTGTCGCGCTGCAGATCCTCTTCGGTCAGGACCGAAACCGACGCGCCCGTCTTCACCCGTTCCGCCGCGGTGCGCAGGGCCGAGATGACGATCTCGCCCAGATCGTAGGGGGTATCGTCCTGCGCCAGCGCCGGCAGGGCCGTGCCGGTGGCAAGGATCGAGGTCAGAAGGATGCGCCTGAGGGCGGCCATGGTCTTTCCCTTTCGCGGACGGGCGGCGAAATGGCGCCCGCAATGACAGATGTCCTTGGAAAGGATGCCTTTCCGCCGACGGTGAACGTCACCTCTGGCGGAAGCCCGCCCTCCTCCACGCACCCCGCGCGGCGGAAAGGGTGATCACCCGGCAGGTCTCCTGGCTATGCGGGTCGTCGTTTGGGCGGGCCTTCCCGGCGCTGGCGCCAGTGGCATAGTCCGTCCGCACTCGCCGCTTACAGTTGCGGGGGCAGCCGCGGAATCGCACCGCGTTCCCTTTTCACCCGGGACCGAAGCCCCGGGAACCGAAGGTGCGCCCTTCCTGCGCTGCGGCCCCCCGACTGTCAAGCAGCCCCGGGCGGCAATGTCGCGGGCCGTGGCAAAGGCGTCGCGATCGGTGCCCCGGCGGCGATTTGCCGCCTTCCTGCCGCCCCGGGGGGCGCAGGGGCGGCGGGATTCTGCCGGGCGGGCGGGCGAGAAAATCCGGCGCGGAATCGGGCCGGGAGAGGCCGCGCCCGGGCGAACATGACCGCCGGATGCAGGAAAGACTTGCCAAGCCGGTCCCGCCCCGCCCAATATGATCAAAAAGACGCAAGGCACCGCACTCAAGGATGCCGCGACCAGGGGAGACGCAAGATTGGCCGACGACGTTACCATTTCGGCCCGGCATGTCATCAAGGCTTTCGGGCAGGGCGCGAGCGCCGTCCGGGCGCTGGACGATGTGTCGGTGGACATCCGGCGCGGCGAGTTCTTCACGCTGCTTGGCCCGTCGGGCTGCGGCAAGACCACGCTTCTGCGGCTGATCGCCGGGTTCGAGATGCCGACGGGCGGCGAAATCCTGCTGGACGGATCCGATATCACCACCCTGCCCCCGAACAGGCGCCCGGTGAACACCGTGTTCCAGAGCTATGCGCTGTTTCCGCATCTGACGGTGGCGCAGAACGTGGCCTTCGGGTTGCAGATGCTGGGCAAGCCCGCGAAGGAGGTGGCGGCCACCACCGAACGGATGCTGGCGCTGGTGAAGCTGGAGGCGATGGCCGGGCGCAAGACGGCGCAACTCTCGGGCGGCCAGCAGCAGCGGGTGGCGCTGGCCCGCGCGCTGGCGCCGCAGCCCAAGGTGCTCCTGCTGGACGAACCCCTCAGCGCGCTGGATCTGAAGCTGCGCAAGGAAATGCAGATCGAGCTGAAGCGGTTGCAGACCGAGACCGGCATCACCTTCGTCTTCGTCACCCATGATCAGGAAGAAGCCCTGACGATGAGCGACCGGATCGCGGTGATGAGCGCGGGCAAGGTGCAGCAGGTGGGCAGCGCCCGCGACATCTATATCCGTCCGAAGAACCGCTTCGTCGCGAGTTTCATCGGCGAGACCAATTTCCTGACCGGCTGGGCCGAGGACGGCGCGCTGCGGCTGGGCACGGGCGAGCGGATCGACATGGCCGGCCTGCACGCCAGCCCCGGCGCGACCACGGCCATCGTGCGGCCCGAACAGTTGCGGCTGGGCAAGCCCGACGACGGCGGCCTGCGAGCAGAGGTCACGAGCCTCGTCTATTTCGGCACCGATACCCATTGCCACCTGCGACTGGCCGATGGCACCGAACTGGTGGCGCGGCTGCAAAGCCCTGCGAGCGGCGAGGCCGGGCTGACCGAAGGAGATACGGTCGGCGTCCGCTTTGCCGAGGGCGCGGTGCAGCGGGTGGAGGATTGAGATGAGTCCCGCCGAGGAAAATACCATCCGCAGATCGGCCCGCAACGGCTGGCTTCTGTCGACACCGGCGCTGGTGCTGCTGACCGTGGCAGCGGCCGGTCCGCTGCTGATCGTGCTGGTCTATTCCTTCCTGACGCCCGGCGCGCATGGCAATGTGGTCTGGGCCTTCTCGATCGAGGGGTGGCGCGGCATCCTGTGGTCGAAGGACATCTTCACCGGCGAATGGGGGCTGGCGGATGCGCATCTGACGATCTTCTGGCGCTCGGTCTCGCTGTCGCTCATGACCACGATCTTCACCTTCATCCTCGGCTTTCCGACCGCCTGGTTCATCGCGACGCGACCCGCGGCCGAACGGGCGCTGTGGCTGTTCCTGATCACCATCCCGTTCTGGACCAACCTTCTGATCCGGACCTATGCGATCAACGAGGTCTTGCGGAAGGAAGGGCTGGTCAACCTGGTGCTGCTGAAGCTCGGGGTGATCGAGACGCCGCTCGACCTGCTCTACGGCCCCTTCGCGATCTTCGTCGGCATGACCTATGTCTATCTGCCGCTGATGGTGCTGCCGCTCTTTGCCGCCATCGACCGTTTCGACATGAAGCTGCTGGAGGCGGGCTACGACCTTTACGCCAGCCGGCTGCAGGTCCTGCGCCGGGTCATCCTGCCGATCGTGAAGCCGGGGATCATCGCCGGCTCGATCCTGGTCTTCGTGCCCAGCCTCGGCGCCTATGTCACGCCCCGGGTTCTGGGCGGCGGCAAGCAGATGATGATCGGCAATTTCATCGAACTGCAATTCCTGGCCGGCAAGAACTGGCCCCTGGGCGCGGCGCTGGCCATGGTGCTGCTGATCGTCGTCACCGTGGCGCTTCTGGTCTATGTGCGCTACGCCAACCGGGATAGCAGCCATGGCTGACCGATCCTTCCATGTCGCCCGCCTGCCCGGCTTTGCCACCATGGCGGTGGTGGTCTTCGTGGCGCTCTACCTGCCGATCTTCACGCTGGTCGCCTATTCCTTCAACGCCTCGAACTCCGTGGCGGTCTGGGGCGGCTTCTCGCTCGACTGGTATGCCAAGGCCTGGGCGAACCAGCAGGTGAAGGACGCGACGATGCGCTCGCTGATCATCGCCTGTTTCGCCGCCGTCATCGCGACAGCGGTCGCCACCATGGCAGCCCTCGGCACCACGCGGCGCCGCGCCTTCAAGGGGCAGACCTTCATCTATGTGATGATCAACCAGCCGCTGATGGTGCCCGAGATCGTGACGGCGGTGGCGCTGATGATCCTGTTCGGGCTGGTCAAGACCGTGACCGGCATCCATGGCCTGGGCTATCTGGTGCTGGCGCATGCGGCCTTTTGCGTGCCCTTCGCCTATCTGCCGATCCGCGCCCGGCTGGAGGGCATGGATCTGACGCTGGAAACCGCCGCGGCCGATCTTTACGCCACGCCCTGGGCCACGTTCCGCCGTGTCACCCTGCCCCTTCTGGCGCCGGGGATGGTGGCGGGCGCGATGCTGGCCTTCGTCATCAGCCTCGACGATGTGGTCATCACCGAATTCGTGAAATCCGGCGGGCAGGACACCCTGCCCACCTATATGCTGGGCCAGCTGCGTCGCCAGCTGACGCCCGAGATCAATGCCGTCTCGACCATGCTGCTGGCGGTGACGGTGGTGCTGCTGACCGCGTTCTTCCTGCTGACGCGCAAGAAAGACTGACAACCAACCGGGAGAAAGACGATGAAAAGACTTCTGACCGCAACCGCGCTCTTGATGGCCTCGACCGGGCTCGCTTCGGCCGAGGGGGTGCTGCAACTCTACAACTGGGGCAATTACACCAGCCCCGAACTGCTGGAGAAGTTCAAGGCCGAGACCGGCATCACCGTGACGGTGACGGATTACGATTCGAACGACACCGCGCTGGCCAAGATCGAGGCCGGCGGCCACGGCTTCGACCTGGTGGTGCCCTCGGCCAACTATGTGCCGGTCTTCATCGAAAAGGGCCTGGCGGTGGAACTGGACATGTCCAAGCTGCCGAACCATGCCAATATAGCCCCGGAATGGATGAGCGTCAGCTGGGACGAGGGCCGGAAGTATTCGGTGCCGTGGCAGTGGGGCACGACTGGCGTCGCGGTGAATACCTCGGTCTATGGCGGTGACATCAACACCAGCGCCGTCTGGCTGGAGGTGCCCGACGAGCTGAAGGGCAAGATCAACGTCGTGCCCGAGATGATCGACATCGTGACGCTGGCCACCCTCTATTACGGCGGCGATGTCTGCTCGGAAGATCTGGAGGTGCTGAAGAAGGTGCGCGACGGGCTGATCGCGGCCAAGCCGGACTGGATCTCGATGGATTACGGCGCCACCGAAAAGCTGTCGAACAACGACTGGGCGGCCTCGGTGAACTGGAACGGATCCTCGATGCGGGCGCGGCTTGCCAATCCGGCGGTGGCCTATGGCTATCCGAAGGAAGGGTTCATCATGTGGATGGATTCGGTGATGCTGCTGAAGGATGCGCAGAACACCGAGGAAGCCTACAAGTTCATCGACTTCATCATGAAGCCCGAGAATGCAGCGCTGATCTCGAACTTTGCCAAATATGCCAATGGCATCACGGGATCGACCGAGTTCATGGATCCAGAGATGGCAAATGCGCCGGAACTGGTGATCCCCGACGATCTGAAATCGGCGGGGCATTTCCTGCCGACCTGTTCGGAAAAATCGCGCGAATACATGACCGCGATCTGGACCGAGCTGCAGAAGTGATCCGTTCGGCGTGATCATGTGCCGGGGCCTGTCGTCGGCCCCGGCATCGCTTTTGGCCGGTCCGCCGGTGATTTCACTGCCGCGCGTCATCGGCTTCCCGAACCGATGGGGCAACTGACAACGCATCCGTGGATATTTGAAGACAGATGAAATCGGCAGAATTGCTGGACTTGTCGGCGAGCGAGCTTTCCGCCTTGATCCATGCCCGCAAGGTGGCGCCCTCGGAGGTGATGGCAGCCTGGCTGGCGCAGGTGGCGGCGGCGAACGGGGCGGTGAATGCGCTGGTGTCGCGGCGCGACCCCGATGCGCTGATGGCCGAGGCGCGGGCGCTGGACGATGCGGCGCCGGGGGGCTGGCTGCACGGGATCCCGCTGGCGGTGAAGGATCTGGTGGCGACCGCGGGCCTGCGCACGACCTGGGGATCGCCGGTCCATGCCACCCATGTGCCAGCGGCGGACGATCTTCTGGCCGCCCGGATGCGGGCGGCGGGCGGGGTGATCGCGGCCAAGACCAATGTGCCGGAATGGGGCCAGGGGTCGCATTCCTTCAACCCCGTCTTCGGCGTCACCTGCAATCCCTATGACCTGTCGCGCTCAGCCGGGGGGTCGTCGGGCGGGGCGGCGGCGGCCCTGGCCTGCCGGATGGCCTGGGTGGCGGACGGGTCGGACATGATGGGATCCCTGCGCAATCCGGCCGGGTTCTGCAACGTCTATGGCCTGCGCCCGACCTGGGGGCTGGTGCCTGCGGATGCCGAGGGTGACACCCATCTGGCCACGCTGTCGACCGATGGGCCGATGGCGCGGACGGTCGAGGATCTGGCGCGCTTCCTTCTGGTGCTGGCCGGCGAGAACCCCGAGGTGCCCTTTCCCCGCGCCGTGCCGGATCTGCTGTCGGGGCTGGAGGCCGGGGTGCGCGGCAAGCGGATCGGCTGGCTTGCCGACTGGGGCGGCGCCTATCCGATGGAGCCGGGGATCCTCGAAGCCTGCGAAAACGGGTTGCGGGTGCTGGAGGATCTGGGCGCGGTGGTGGAGCCGCTCCCCCCGCCGTTTCCGGCCGAGAAGCTGTGGATGTCCTGGGTGACGCTGCGGGCGATGCTGAACGCCGGCGGCAAGCGCGCGCTGGCCGACGATCCGGCGAAGCGGGCGCTGACCAAGCCGGAAACCCTGTGGGAGATCGAGCAGGGCCTGGGGGTGTCGGCGGCACAGGTGCACGAGGCATCGGTGATCCGCAGCCGCTGGTATGCGCATGCGGCGCGGCTGTTTGCGCGGTTCGATGCCGTGGTGCTGCCGACGGCGCAGGTCTGGCCGTTTCCGGCCGACTGGCGCTGGCCGCAGGAAATTGCCGGCAAGGCGATGGACACCTATCACCGCTGGATGGAGGTGGTGGTGCCGGCAAGCCTGATCGGCCTGCCGGCGCTGTCGGTTCCGGCGGGCTTCGGCGCCGCCGGACTGCCGGCGGGGATGCAGATCATCGGCCGGTCGGGCGACGATGCCGGCGTTCTGGCCATTGGCCAGGCCTATCACCGCGCGACGGAATGGCCGCAGAAGCGCCCGCCTCTGGCGGCTGGCACGGTTTCGCGCTAGGGCGGGCGGCGAACGGGAAGCGGGAGGGGTGTCGATGATCCTGGGCCATATCGGGGCGCGCAAGGGCAGCAAGGGCGTGCCCGGCAAGAACTTTCGCCCGATCTGCGGCAAACCCCTGATCGACTGGTCGCTCGACCAGTTGCTGGCGCATCCGATGGTGGATGCCGTTGTCGTCTCGACCGACGATCCGGAAATCTACGATCATGCGATTGCGCGGGGCGCGCTGGGAATCGGGCTGCGGCCGGCCGCGCTGGCCACCGACACCGCGCCGAAATGGGGCGTCTGGCAGCACGCGCTGGCGGCGTCGGAAGCGCTGGCGGGGCCGGTCGGCGCCTTTCTGGATCTGGACTGCACCTCGCCGCTACGGCTGCCCGAAGATATTACCGGGGCGCTGGAACTTTACCAAAACGAACATCCCGACATGGTGATGAGCGTCTGCGAGGCCCGGAAGAATCCCTATTTCAACCTGGTCGAGCCGGACACCTCCGGCGCGCTGCATGTGTCCAAGCCGCTGCCGGGCGGCGTCTGGGCGCGGCAGGATGCGCCCGTGGTCTATGAACATGTGGGCGTGGTCTATGTTGTCGCGCCGGACTATCTGCGGCGGGCAAAGACGATCTACGAGGGGCGGGTGATCCCCTATGTCCTGCCGGCGGAACGCTGCCACGACATCGACTCGCCCTATGATTTCCGGCTGGTCGAATTCCTGCTGGGCCAGCAACTGGCGGACGGCATCAGGAAGGCCTGAGGAGCGGCGCGAGCGCGGCAAGCGTCCGGGCGGTGGCGCCGGAATGTTCGGCCAGAAAGGCCGCGATGGCGCCGGGCGCCGGGCCGGGCCAGTCGAGCGCCAAGGCCAGCCCGGCGGGCGTGGTCTGAAGGCAGACGCCGGCGGCGATGGCCTCGACGGCGGGATATTCGATGGTCTGGATATGCGGGCCGACGATCACCGGCCGGCCGAGCGCCAGCGGCTCGATGATGTTGTGGCTGCCCTTGGGCTGGAACCCACCCCCGACCACCACGAGATCGGCCAGCTCCAGATAGAACTGCATCTCGCCCAGACTGTCACCAAGCAGGATATCGGCCACGGCGGTGCCCTCGGGGCGCAGATCTGCCGTCAACACCGCGCTGCGGCGCACAAAGCGAAAGCCGCGCGCAGCCAGCGCGGCAGCGACCGGATCGAACCGTTCGGGCGCGCGGGGAATGAGGACGGCGAAGGTGTCGTCAGGCAGATGCGACAGGGTTGCGAGGAACAGGTCTTCCTCGGGCTCGGTCATCGAGGCGAAGGCCAGCACCCTGCGGCCCCCCGCCAGCGCGCGGCGGGCGGCGGGGGCCGCGGCGATCTGATCGGGCGGGATCGGCTGGTCGAAGCGCAACTCGCCCGTGACGGTGACATTCGCCACTCCGATGGCGGCGAAGCGCTCTGCCTGCAGGCGCGATTTCACGAAAGCCCCGGCAAAGCGGCGCATGACCGCGGGGCGCAGCGGGAATTTGCGATCCCGCGCCATCGAATCCAGCGGATATTGCGCGTTGCACATGTAGAGCGGCACGCCGGCATCGCGCGCCGCCTGCACCATGCGGGGCCAGATCTCGATCTCCATCACCAGCCCCAGCCTGGGCCGGAAGGCGCGGAAGAAGCCGCGGTAGCACCACGCAAGCTCGAAGGGCACCCAGACCGAGGTGAGCCGGCCCGCGGCGATGTCGGGTCCGAAGGCGGCGGCCGCCGCGCGGCGCCCGGCCGGGGTGAAGCTTGTGACGACGATGCGCTCGCCCTCGGCGAGCAGGCCGCGGATCAGCGGCACGGCCGAGCGCAACTCGCCCAGGCTGACCGCATGGATCCAGACCGCGCCGGCCGGCATGCGGCGATGGCGGCCGAACCGCTCGGCCAGGTGGCGGCCGTAAAGCGCATCCTTCCGTGCCCTTCGGCGCAGATAGACCAGGATGGCGGGCAGGCACAGCGTCCAGAGAAGCGACCAGCCGAGGAGAAAGATCCTCATGCGGTCAGCCCCAGCAAGGCGCGGGCAAGCGGGCCGAGGCTGCCCTGCGCCGCCCGCGACAGCGCCGAGGCATGGCCCGCCATGGCGGAATGATCCGCTCCTGCGGCATGGGCGAGCGCGCCGGGCGTGACTTCCAGAGCGGCACCCGCCCCGTCGAGCAGCGCGAAATCGGTGGCGAAATTCGCAACCCGCGGCCCGTGCAGCACGGCCGATCCCAATGCGGCCGGTTCCCAGGGGTTATGCCCCTCGGTCGGGCCAAAGGTGCCGCCGACCAGGGTGGCGGCGGACAGGCGATACCAGATCCCCATCTCGCCGAAGGTATCGGCGATCCAGACGGCCGCGCCCTCCGGCCCCTGTCCCTGCGTGCGGCGGGTGGCGGGCAACCCATGGGTGGTGCAGGCGGCGACCAGTTCGGCGCCGCGGCCGGGATCGCGGGGGGCAAGGATCAGCAGGCGCCGCCGGTCCTGCGCAAAAAGCGTGGCCTGCGCGGCCAGCGCCGTCGCCTCATCCTCGGGGTGGGACGAGGCGAGCAGCCAGGGAAGCCGGCCCGTCACCGCCGATTTCGCGGCCCGCAGCGCGGCGGGATCGACGGCCAGCGGCGGCGCCGCGGCCTTGAGCGGCCCCGTGACCTGCACCGCGCCCGCCCCCAGCGCGCGCAGATTGTCGGCCGAGGTCTGGTCCTGCGCCGCGATCAGCGCGAACCGGCCGAGAAGATCGGCGTACAGGCCGCGCGCCCGGGCACGGCGGGCATAGGCGGCATCACCCATCCGCGCATTGACCAGCGCCAGCGGCACGCCGACGGCATCGCTGGCCACCACCGCCCCCGGCCACAGATCCTGTTCGGCCCAGATCGAAAGCGCCGGTCGCCAATAGGCGAGAAAGCGCCGCAGATAGGAGGGCGCGTCCAGCGGCAGGAACTGGTGGCTGGTCCGGGGCGGAAGCTGCCCCGCCATCACCTGCGCCGAGGACCGCGCCGAGGAGGTGACGAGAAACTGCAGATCCGGCGCCTCGGCGGCCAGTGCGGCGATCAGGCCGCGCAGCGCCAGCACCTCGCCCAGCCCCACGGCATGCAGCCAGATCAACCGGCCGGCGGGCCGGGGCAGGCCTGGCTCTCCGAGCTTTTCACGCCAGCGCGACGGGTCTTCCTTGCCGCGCGCAAGGCGGCGCCGCAGGATCAGGGGCGCCACCAGCGGCAACGCCCGGCTGGCCGCAAGATAGCTGGCCAGCTGCCAGCCCATCAGGCCTCGTCCCCGCCGACATCGCGAAAGGTCTTTTGCAGCGGCCGGTCCCAGAAGGCGGGATCCGCCAGCACGGCGACGAAACGGTCCGCCGCCGCCCCCTCGCCAAAGCCGTCATGGCGGTGATGGGCGCGGCCCCAGTTCCTGTCCAGAAAGCGCAGGATCTCTGCCCGGTCGAAGGCGGTCACGGCGGTGACGGAACCCGCGTTGGAACGGTTGGACTGCCGCGTGCCCACATCCAGCGACGGCACGCCCAGAAACGGCGCCTCGCGCACGCCGGCCGAGGAATTGCCGACCATGCAGGCCGCATGTTTCATCAGTTCGGAGAAATGCGCGAACCGCATCGACGGCAACACGCGGAAGCGGTCCTTCGGCAGGCCGTCCAGCACGGCGAAGATGCCGTCGGATCCGGGATCGTTGTTCGGTGCGATCACCACGAAGGCGCGTCCCGATGCCTCCAGCGCGCCGAACAGCGCCCGGGCCTGCGCACCCATCGTCGCCTGTTCGCTGGTGACGGGATGGAAGGCGACGATGCCGTATTCGGCAAAGGGAATGGCATAGCGCGCCTTCACCTCGTCCAGCGTCACCCCCGAGGTGCGGGCGTGAAAGTCCAGTTCGGGCGAGCCGATGACATGGATCGCCTCGGCCGGCTCTCCCAGCGCCATCACCCGCCGCTTCGCCGCCTCGGACGAGACGAAGTGATGGGTGCAGAGCTTGGTGTTGCAGTGGCGGAACACCTCGTCGATGGTGCCGGAAACCTCGCCGCCCTCGACATGGGCGGAAGGAATGTAGTTGGTGGCCGAAACCAGCGCGCCGGCCAGCGCCTCGATCCGGTCGCCATGGATCACGATCAGATCGGGGCGGGTCTCGGCCAGATAGTCGGAAAAGCCGGTCACGGTCTTGGCCAGCACCACATCCTGCGGGTCGCCGGCCCGCTGGTTGAGGTATTCATGCACCGCAACCCCCGCCATGCGCTGCACTTCCTTCTTGGTCAGGCCATAGCGGTCCATCATATGCATGCCAGTGACGAAGAAGGTCACGCGGTGCCCCGCATCGCGCGCTGCCGCCGCCAGCGGCTCCAGCTTGCCGAAATCTGCGCGGGTGCCGGTCAGGAACAGAAGATGCCGGGTCATTGCGGGATCGTCCCCCCGTTGCCGGTCCAGTAATCGGCCATCCAGCGCACCCGGCCATGGCCGAGATGGGGAAACCTGTCCCAGAAATAGGGCCTGCCGCGGATCAGGTCGATCGGGCGCGGACGGCCGTGGAACGCCAGGACCTTGGTCGCGCCTCCCGGCGCCTTTGGCGGCAGCACCAGATCCAGCCCCAGCGGCCGGCGCAGGCTGCGCTTGAAGCTGGCGACCCAGCCGGCCGGCCAGAACGCCGCCTCGGGGCTGCATTGGTGGACGAAGCCTTGTTCGGTGCGGACCCGTCCCATGACACCCTGCGGATCGGCCCGGAAAGCCGCGGCAATATGGGCCTCTGCGCCGAGGTCATAGGCGAAGATCATCGAGCCGAATTCGGGCGCATCGCGCGTCTGCCCGGGCTTGCCCCAGTTCGGGCTGGCATTGGTGCCGATCAGCCCGCCCGGCCGGTCGAGAAAGGCATCGAGGTCCTGGACGATCACCATGTCGAGGTCGATGAACAGCGCCCGGCCGCGCAGGCCATGGAAATGCGCGTCGAACAGCGAGATCTTGGGCCAGACCCCGCCACGGAACCAGTCTTCGGGCCGAAGGCCGATGTCGGGAATCGGCAGGACCTCCATCCCCGGCAGAAGGCCGGTCGCATCGTCGGTCAGGCAGATGAAGCGTGCCGGGCGTTTCAGTGCCTTGCGGCAGGCATTGTAGAGCACATTCACATAATCGGCCGGATAGGCGCGGCCGTATTTCATGCTGAGGATGAAACGCTCGGTCATGGCAGCGCCTTTCGCGCGAAGGTCAGCGGCAAACGGCCCTCCAGCAGATCCTGCACCCGGGCCGCCACCGCCTCGGCATTGGCGGCAGGGTCGAAATCCGGCGCCCGATCCTTGTAGAGCAATTCGATGATCCCGGCATGGCACCGCGCCGCCAGATTGCCCGCCGCCTGTTCCAGCGCCTCGTGCGGGAACTTGCCGGCGGCGATCGCCTGCAAATCCATGCCGGGATGCCAGCGGTGAACGCCGGGAAAATCGCCGTACCAGGCGCCCCCGAACACGATGGCGGGGCGGCCCTTGCGCAGCGCCTCCCAGCCTGCGGTGCCGCAGACCGTGGCCGTGATCTGCGCCCGGGTGGACAATTCATGCGTCGAGGTTTCCGACGGCACGAACTGCAACCCGCGGATGCGCGACAGGCGGTGAAAGAACATCGGCCCCCGGGCATAGCCGGACTGGCGCGGATTTTCCTTCACGTAGATCCGCCAGCCCTCGGGCAGGTCGCGGGCGATCGCCTCGGCCACCAGGATCTGGTCGCGGAACGGCCCACCCAGTGTCTGGGTCGACATTTCCGGCTGGTTGTGCAGCGGAATGTATACAAAAGGCAGGTTCAGGTCGACATTCTGGCCTTCATAACCCGCCAGATGTTCGAAATAGGCAAGCTCATTTTCATGGAAGAACCCGGCGAACGGGTCGCGCCAGTCGGGCAGGGTGCCATAAACCTCGCGCATCCGCCGCAGATTGCCGAAGATGTAGGACGGACTCATCAGTTTGGCCGGCCGTTTCAGCGCGACATGCTTCATCAACGACAGGACGGCCCTCGCAGTCAGCCGGCCGCGCGGGCCAGTCTTCTGCCAGCGGTCCTCCATATAGAAAAGGTCGGGCGCCGACCCTTTCTCGATGTGGATCGGAGGGCCATCGGGGCCGTCCGGGTTCATGTGGCCGAAGTCCTCGAAGGCGGCCATCGAGAAGAAGCTGTCGGCAAAGAAGGTCTGGCTGACCACCAGGATCTTCAGGCCCAGGACGCGGGCAACGTGGTAGAGGATCACGTCATAGCCAAGATGCGGCATGTTCATGAACAGCGCATGCGTCGCGCCGGTGTCTTCGATCTGCTGCGCATAGGCCTCGGCCAGCAGGTGATAGTAATCCAGATAGTCCTGCACGCTTTGCAGGTTGTGGCTGCGATAGCGGTAGTTCGGGCCGGCGCGCTGCAACTGCTCGACCCCCTGCTCCAGCATCCAGCGGTAGCTTTCCGAAGCCAGAAGCTGAATATCGGCGCCACGCGAAAGATGGTCCTGCATCAGATGCCCGCGGCGGCCGGGGCGCACCTCCATCCGCTGCAGGCAGGCCGCGTGAAAATCCGCGTCGCGATCGCCGAAATGCAGCGCGATCTCGATGGCGCCTTCCGATCGCGCGACCAGCCGGTCAAGGATCTGCCGGCGCAGCCCGCCCCGGCCGTCGACAACCAGACGGATCGTCATTCCTGTCCCCCCCCGGGCCGGACCACCACCTTCGGGCGGATCATGCCATGCCGCGCCAGCCACCAGAAGCGACGGAAATAATTCGCCGCCTTCAGCCGGTAATGCGGCAGCCGCCGATACCATTTCGGCTTGTTCACCAGCGCAAAGGCGGTGCCGGTGATGGTGCTTGTCCCGCCGTCGTCGGGATGGCTGGCCCAGGGTTCCAGCCCCATCTGGCGATAGTCGTGGCGAAAGAAGCGGTTCAACTCGTGATCCATGGCGCGGGTCTGCGGCCAGAGACCGGGCAGGAGACGCAGCGCCACCTCGCGATGGACAAGATAGCAGGCATTCCCGGTGAAAGGTCCGAGATAGGCGTTCAGCCGGTATTCCCCAAGCCTGGCCTGCGTGATCGGCATCTTGGCCCGGATGCAGTTGAAGCGGACCAGATCCCACAGGTCGTCATTGGCCAGCGCCGTATCCAGCGCCGCCGGGAAATCGGGATGGAAGACCACATCGTCCTCCAGGATCAGAGCCGCCTTGTGGGGCGAGTCGACCAGGGCTTCCCACACGTCGACATGGCTGGCATAGACGCCCAGCTTGCCGGGCAGAAGCGGGCTGCCCATATTGCGGGCATAAGCTGCCGGATCTGCGAGGAGGAGCAACTCCTGTTCCTGCGCGCGGCCGTCAACGGCGGGAAACAGCGTGAAATCCAGCCCCATCGCATCCAGCTGTGCCGTCATCCGCTCCCGGCGGGCGGCGTCGCGCGGCAGATTGATCAGCCAGATGCCGATATCCGCGCGGGTCAGGCTCACGCCAGGTCGTCCCATTTCAACTGGGTGTTGCGGGTGACGGCGCGGGTCAGGCGCCGGCCCACCACCTTGTCGAAATCATAGGCCGCGATCTCGCCCGAGCCGGGGCGGCGCGCCCAGATGTCCTCTTCGCGGATCACATGGCCCCGGGGCAGGTCGGCATCGGCCACCACCGAACCGCGGGCGAAACGGTACACGTCCTCTTCGGGCGCGGTCCGCTGCTTGGGATTGTTGGCGGCGATCCAGATCTCGCGCGAGCGGTCGATCAACAGCCGCAACTCCGCCGGATCCATCGAGTTGATGATATCGGGGCCCTTGCGATAGCGGGTGTCGGTATAATGCCGCTCGAGGATCGAGGCGCCGAGCGCGACCGAGGCCAGCGCCATCTCCGGCCCGATGGAATGATCGGAAAACCCGACGACGGCCTTCGGAAAGGCCGCCTTCAACTCTGTCACGCCACGCAGCGAAACGATCTCGGGCGGGCTGGGGTAGAGGTTCGTGCATTCGAGAAGCGCATGCTCCACCCCCGCGGCCGCGAGGATGTCGACCGAGGCGCGGATCGACTCGATCGTCTGCATCCCCGTCGACAGGATCACGGGCTTGCCCTTCTTCGCGATGTGGCGGATCAGGGGCAGGTTGTCGGCCTCGCCCGAGCCGATCTTGTAGGCCGGCACGTCAAGCGTTTCGAGGAAATCCGCCGCCGCGCGCGAGAACGGCGTCGAAATCCAGATCATGCCGAGGCTTTCGGTATAGCGCTTCAGCTCCGCCTCGTCGTTGCGCGGCAGGGCGCAGCGTTCCATCACATGCCAGATCGAGACATCGGCATTGGGCGGGAAGATCGCCTTCGCCTCCTCCGTCATCTCGTCCTCGATGATATGGGTCTGGTGCTTGATCATCTCGCAGCCGGCCCCGGCCGCAAGCCGCACCATCTCTTTCGCGACGGCCAGATCGCCGCCATGGTTGATGCCGATTTCGGCGATCACCAGCGGCGGGTGATCGGGGCCGATCCGGCGGCCGGCAATGGTGATGGTGGGCGACATGTCAGGCTCCTGCGGGGTCTCGACCCGTGCTGCTACAGGGTCGGTGGCTTGTCAAGGAAAGGGGTAGCGGGCAAGCTCCCGATAGCGCGCGCCGTCGCGGGACGGGGTGCTTTGCCACAGCACCATGTCCGCCACCCGCCAGGGGCCGGCGGCGAAGCGGGCGCTCTCGGCAATGGCACGTTCCAGCCGCATCGCATCGGCCGGAGGGGGTGGCGCGAAGCGGCCGAGCGTGACATGCGGCACGAAGCGGCGATGTGGTATCGTCGCCCCCGCCTGGCGCGCGACCTGCGCGACCTTGCGCTCCAGCGCGTCGAGCGGGGCCGAGGGCGCGACACCGGCCCAGGCCGCCCGCGGCGCGGCCCCGCCGAACAGGCCAAGACCCCGCACCTCCAGATCGAACGGCGCGGGCGCCAGCGCCGCGAAACCGTCATGGGCCGCCTCGATCGCCGGGTCGGACAGGTCGCCCAGGAAGACCAGCGTAAGATGCATCGCCTCGGGCGCGACCTTGCGCGGCAGCGGCAGCAGGAACTGTTCCACCGCGAGCGCCGCGCGCACCCCGGCCGGCAGATCGAGGCCCAGAAAGGCACGGATCATCCGATCTCCGCCATCATCTGTGGCCCTTCTGTCGAAATCCATGAAATATCTGCATTTCGCACGAGTTTCCCCTGTAAATCGAGACCCCGGGATGCCACATTAAATGCAACTCAATCCGCGAAACTCAAGTCCACCCCCGGCCAACCGGGGCAGCCGGTGAATGATGACATGAGCAGACTTGAACCGATCCAGGTGCCGGAGGATACCTGCACCCAGTTCGCCGCCTTGTGCTGGCGGATGAATGACGATCAGCGGCAGGTGCTGCTGATCACCAGCCGGGACACCGGCCGATGGGTCGTGCCCAAGGGCTGGCCGATGAACGGGCGCAGCGCGTCGGAGGCCGCGGCGATCGAGGCCTGGGAAGAGGCCGGCGTCAAGGGATCGGTCGGCGAGGCGCCGGTTGGCGTCTATTCCTACGACAAGACAATGCCGCGCAAGGACCCGCTGCCCTGCGTGGTCGAGGTCTATCCGTTGCAGGTCGACCGGATCGCGGCGAACTATCCCGAAAAGAACCAGCGCCGCCGCAAGTGGTTCAGCCTGCACAAGGCCGCGACAAAGGTGAAGGAACCCGAATTGCGCAGCCTGATTCTGGACTTTGCCGGCAGGATCGCCACCGATGCGGCGGGGCCGGCGGCGGTGGATGCCGGGACGGGCGGGCCAGGAACCGGGCGCGCGGGGGATTGATCCCGCGCCGGAAATGATTAGCTCCCATCTGTCCGGCCCGTGTCAGACGGGCGCGGAAGGGGCCATGAGATGATCCGCTACGCGCTTTCCTGTGCCGAAGGGCATGCATTCGACAGCTGGTTCGCCGATGCAGCGGCCTTTGAGGCGCTGGCCGCCGCCGGGCATCTGGCCTGCCCGACCTGTGGCAGCACCAAGATCGACAAGATGCTGATGGCACCGGCGGTCCGCCCGGCCCGCAAGGCCGAGGCGCAGGCCGAGGCCCGGCCCGCGCAGGTGGCGGCGCCGGCCCGCGCCGAAGGCGCCGGCGATCTGGAGCGCGCCCTTGCCGAGCTGCGCCGGCAGGTCGAGGCCAATTCGGAATATGTCGGCATGAAATTCGCTACCGAGGCGCGGCGCATCCATGACGGCGACGCCCCCGAACGGGCGATCTATGGCGAGGCCCGGCCCGACGAGGCCAGGCGGCTGATCGAGGATGGCATCCCCGTGGCCCCCCTGCCCTTCCTGCCGACCCGCAAGGCGAACTGATCCCCGCAAACCGATCCGCCCACGACACGCCCGGCCGATACGGGCCGCCGGCCGGCATATGCAGGCGCGGGGCATGCCTCTGGCCCGCGCGACGCTGGGGCCGGCGTCGGCCGCCGGGAGCGATCACGCGCGCGGCGCAAGGCCGCCCATGCCCGGAACGGCGCCCGCATTCAATAGATATAGCGGATCTGTTCGCTCCAGAACCGTTCCATCCGTCGCAGCGCCGTGTTGATCTCATCCATGCCGGAGGTATCGACAAGGCCGCGCCGTTCGATCCCCTCGGCATGACGCGAGAACAGGTCGGACAATTGCCCCCGCACCCCGCGACCCTTTTCCGTCAGCCGCACCCGGACCGAGCGGCGGTCGATCTCGCTGCGCTGGTGGTGCATGTAGCCCAGATCGACCAGCTTCTTCAGATTGTAGCTGACGTTCGAGCCCTGGTAGTAGCCGCGCGATTTCAACTCGCCCGCCGTCACCTCGTTCTCGCCGATGTTGAACAGCAAAAGCGCCTGGACCGAGTTGATCTCAAGAAGCTGCAGACGTTCGAATTCATCCTTGATCACGTCGAGCAGCAACCTGTGCAGGCGTTCTACCAGCGACAGGTTGTCAAGATAGCAGGACAGGAACGCCTTCTGCGAACCATCGAGTACAGGGTGATGGATGGACATAAATAACTCCGGCCTGGGTAGACCGGCACAGAGTCGGCTGAAAGCACAAACATTCCGTAAACTCGATCCGGATTCGCTTCAATTCCCGACAGAAAGCCGGGCGCTGGCAAAATCCGCGATCCGTCGCAGCAGGGCGGCGGCCCAGTCGGGCGGCAGGGCCTGGCCCAGAATCCAGGCCATCAGATCCTGATCGTTCTCGGCCAGAAGCCGGTCGTAAAGCGCCAGATCTGCCTCTGCCATGCTGTCGAGATGGGCATCGGCCCACGGGCCAAGCACCAGATCCATCTCCTTGGTGCCGCGCCGCCAGCTGCGCATCCGCATCCGCTTCAGCCGCGCCCCGGGCGCCTCGCCCGCGCCGCCGGCGGCCTCGCCCAGCCCGGTCTCGCCACCCGCCGCCATCACGCCCCCTGCCGCAGGATCTGCCGCATCCGCTTTTCCACCGCGCCGATCTCGCGCGCAAGGCCGATCACATGGGCCTGAAGCCGCGAAAGTTCGGCCAGCGCCTCAACCGCGGCAGCCGGCAGCGCCGGGCCTTCCACGGGCGCCTCGATCCCCTCGCCCTCGGAGGTGATCAGCCAGCCCAGCGAGACATTGAGCAGCCCCGCAAGCATCTGCAGCCGGTTGCCGCGCGGTTCGGCCATGTCGTCCTCCCAGGCCTGAACCGTGGTCAGCCGCACGCCCAGGCGCTGCGCCAGTTCCTCCTGGCTCAGTCCCGCGGCCTCGCGTGCGCCTTGCAGGCGATCGCCCAGCGTCGCCACCTCGGCATCGTAC